>CAIFEU010000048.1:7336-16705 GCA_903789505.1 uncultured Coriobacteriales bacterium | reverse complement strand
GGAGATGACCGAGACCTTGGCCGCGCCGCCGCTCGCCCAGCCGGCGATGCGGTTTGCCAGCGCGATGAAGAACCCGGCGATGCCGGTGCGCTCCAGGAAGGCTCCGAAGATGATGAACAGGACGATGTAGGTGTAGCAGACGTTGATCGGCGTCCCGATGATGCCGCTGGTCGTGTAGAACATGCGGTAGATGATGCTGCGCAGCGCGGAGTAGAAGTCGGGGTTGCGCGCGAGGAAGAAGTAGAACGCGTAGATGATCAGCGCTGCAAAGACGAACATGATCGGCAGACCCACGCAGCGGCGGCACAGCTCGCCGACGACCAGGATGCCGATGACGCCGATGACCACGTGAATCGGCTGGATGCGCGTCGCCAGCTTGATGATGTCGGTCGCGTTGACCGCGAAGTAGAAGAAGCACGCCGCGCCCACAACCATCAGCGCCACGTCGTACCACGGGATGTAGTTGGTGCGGACCTTCTTCTTGTTCGCGGGGTAGATCAGGTAGCCGATCACGACGATGAAACCGAGGAACAGCGAGAGCCTCACCTCGGGGAGCGTCGTGCTGAACAGCGTCATCCCGATGCAGTAGACGGAGAACAGGGCCATGAAGATTTGGATGACCCTCTTGGGCGTGCCCTCCCAGATGCGCGTGTTGGACTCGCGGTCGTACTTGCGCATGACCGCCTCGGCGTCGATCTCGTCCTCCTCGCCGGAGGCCGCGTCGCCGCCTCCGGCGCCTGCCCCCGTCTGGCCTGCGGGGGGATTCCCCGCCGCCTCGGCGCCGCGCTTCGCCTTGGAGCGCTTGCCGCGCCGGCGCCGGGAGGGGGCGGTCGTGCCCTCCGTCGCGATGCCCGTCTCGATGGCCTCCTGCTCGGTGTCGATGTCCTCGTCGACCTTGCCGACGTCGGTGGGGCTGCTCTTGACCGGCTGCGACTCGATGCCGGCGACGGTCTGGCGGACGTCGATGTCCTGTTGTGCTGTTGGCGGGATGCCCGTCTTGTTTCTCTTGACCCTGTTGGCCACGATCGTTCCCTTCCTGCTGGGCTGCGAGTTCCCATCATGCCGCAACGCGCGTGCGCTTGCCTTGCAGCTCAAACCAGGAGTTCGGATTAGCTAGCAAAAAACGCGAAGCCACGACGGCAATCGCGATGCCGTGCGCGGCTTCGGTGCGGCGCGTATGCCTCGGGCGGCGGGGCAGCGCGCGGGGGAGTTCCGCCGGGGCGCCCCGCCGCCCGCAAGGCCGCGGCGCGACCCGTTAGTCCTTGGACGAGTCGGCCTTGGAGTCCGCGCGGGAGCTGGCCTTGGCGCTACCGTCCCCGGTGACGTCGTAGCCCTTCTCCGCGAAGTACTTCGCCGCGCCGGGGTGGTACGGCACGGTCGTGATCGAGGCGCCCTTCTCGTCGCTGACCTCGGCGTACTTGGCGTGGTTCTCGACCAGGTCGGGGGCGTTGTCGAAGATGTCCTTGGTCAGCGCGTAGACGTCGTCCTCGCTGACGGAGTTGCTCACCAGGATGACGGCGTCGACGCCGACGGTCTTGACGTCGCTGTCCTGGCCGTTGTAGGTGCCCGCCGCGATCGTCGCCTCGGAGTAGTACGGCGAGGAGTCGAGCAGCTTCTGGAGATGCTCGTCGTCGATCGGGATCAGATAGGCCTGCTTGCTCGTCGAGAGGTCGGTGATGGCCGTGGTGGGCGCGCCGGCGGTGATGAACGCGGCGTCGATCTGGCCGTCGCGCAGGGAGTCGGCGGAGTCGCCGAAGCTCTGGTAGGTGGGCGTGATGTCGCTCTCGGACAGGCCATAGGCGTTCAGGACGTCCATCGCGTTGAAGTAGACGCCCGAGCCCGCGGCGCCGATCGAGACGTTCTTGCCCTTGAGGTCGGCGACCGAGGTGATGCTGGAGTCGCACGTCACGATCTGGACCTGCTCCTGGTACAGGGCGCCCAGCACCGAGAAGACGTCGGTGATTGGGTCGCCGTCGAACAGGTTGATGCCCTCGTAGGCGTAGGTCATGACGTCAGACTGGCAGAAGCCCAGCTCGGCGGTGCCGTCCTGCAGCTCCTGGACGTTGGCCTGGCTGCCGCCGCTGGACGCCGCGGTGATGTTGAGGTTGGTGTTGTTGGTGGCGTGCTGGGCGATGACGCTGCCGAAGGCGTAGTACGTGCCGCTCTCGCCGCCCGTCACGAAGCGCAGGTTGGTCTTGGCGCCGGAGCTGGCGGTGCCGGAGCCGGTCGAGCTCGCAGCGGCGCCGGTGGAGCTCGACGAGGACGTGGTGGTGCTCCCGCAGCCCGAGAGGGCGAAGACGGAGCCCGCGGCGAGCATCGCTGCGGCGGCGACGAAGCCCCTTCTGGTCAGCTGAGACGTATCCTTCATTACGACTGCTCCTTCCGTGATTGAAAAACCATTGCCGTGCGTTCGCGGGCGGCGGTGGGAGACCCCTGCCGCCCTGCCGGGCATGCCGGCGCGCACGGCGCTCTGGCGCCGGGGCGCGGGCGTGGCGCCACTCGCGCCACGGACCCATCTTGGACGATTCTATCCCGAGGCCGCCGCGCACGGCGATTTCTGAAATGCAGAGTTTACCGTTTTGACCGGTGGCGATTAATTGTTGCCTTTGGCGCTGCCGTATGTGAAATAAATGTGTCCGGGATGTGGATGAACGGACGACGGATGAACGGGCAACGCGGCAGCGCACGGTCAGCTCAGGGCGCGCTCGATTCTGCCTCCCCCGAGCACGGCGTCGCCGGCGTAGGCGACCGCGTACTGCCCGGGCGTCACGGCGCGCTGCGGCTCGTCGAACTCCACGCGCACCGACCCGTCCCCCTGCGGCGCGATCGTCGCCGGGGCCTCGCGATGCCGGTAGTGCGTGCGCACCAGGGCGCGCACCGGCGCCTCCGGGGGCTCGCACACCCAGTTCCACCCGCGGGCAACCAGCCCCGTCGCCATGATCGACGACAGCGGCCCCACGGTCACGGTGTTGGTCGCCATGTCCTTGGCACAGACGTAGACGGGCTCGCCCAGCGCCACGCCCAAGCCCTTGCGCTGGCCAATCGTGTACCCCGCGGCGCCGCGGTGCCTGCCCACGACCCGGCCGTCGCGGGTGACGACGTTGCCGGCGGGGAAGGGGGCGCCCCGGCGCCGTTCGAGGAACGCGAGGTAGTCGCCATCGGGGACGAAGCACACGTCCTGGCTCTCCCGCTTGTGCGCGGTGGGGAGTCCCGCGCGCTCGGCGATCGCGCGCGTCTGGCCCTTCGTGAGCTCGCCCAGCGGAAGCAGCGTGCGCGCCAGCTGCCGCTGGGTCAGCATGCACAGGAAGTAGCTCTGGTCCTTCTCCGCGTCACGGCCCCGCAGCAGTAGGTGGCGGCCGGCACCGCCCGCAGCGCCCCCGGCGGTCACGGCCGACGGGGCGGGGTGGGCCACGCGGGCGTAGTGGCCGGTGGCGATGTAGTCGCAGCCCAGCTCGCGGGCGCGCAGCAGCAGCGCGCCGAACTTGAGCCTGCGGTTGCACGCCACGCAGGGGTTGGGGGTGAGGCCGAGCTCGTAGGCGCGGGCGAACTCGTCGACGACGTCGCGCTCGAACTCCTCGGTGAAGTCGAACGCATGGTGGGGGATGCCCAGCCGCCCCGCGACCTCGCGGGCGTCCTCGACGTCGTCGAGGCTGCAGCAGGCGTTGGCGTAGGCGCCGGGGTCGTCTGGCCCGCCGTGCAGCAGCATCGTCACGCCCACGCACTCGTGCCCCTGCTCACGCAGCAGGTAGGCGGCGACGCTGGAGTCCACGCCGCCGCTCATCGCCACCAGGACGCGCGCCACGCCTACAGCCCCTCGCGCGCCACGGAGCGCAGCCTGCTCACGCAGGCGCGCACGCGGTCGATGATCCGCTCCATCTCGTCGGGCGTGTTGTCCGCGCAGATCGACAGGCGCAGCGCGCCGGCGGCCACCTCGGGCGGGACGCCCATCGCGCGCAGCACCGGGCTGATCGAGGTCGCGCCCGACTCGCACGCCGAGCCCGCCGAGGCGCAGATCCCCTCCTCGTCGAGCAGCGCGAGCAGCGCCTCGCGGTTCACGCCCTCGAAGCAGACGTTCACGGTGCCGGGGTTGCGTTGGGTGCGGTCGCCCATCAGGTGCGCCCCTTCGATCGACGTGAGGCCATCGATCAGGCGGTCGCGCATGCCCGAGACGTAGGCGCAGTCGCGCTCGAACCCCTCGGCCGCCTCGGTGAGCGCCTGGGCCATCCCCACCATGCCAGGCACGTTCTCGGTCCCGGCGCGCCTGCCGCGCTCCTGTCCCCCGCCGCGAACGAGCGGCACGACCGGCAGAGGCTCGCCCAAGGCGGTCGTGCGGCACACGAGCGCGCCGATGCCCTTGGGGCCGTGGAACTTGTGGGCGGAGAGCGAGAGCATGTCGACGCCCATCCCCGCCACGTCGACGGGCACGTGCGCGACGGCCTGCACCGCGTCGGTGTGCGCCAGCGCGCCCGCCTCGTGGGCGATGCGGGCGATCTGCGCCACGGGCTGCACGGTGCCGACCTCGTTGTTGACGGTCATGACGCTGACCAGGCACGTCTCGCCAGGGCGTACCGCGGCGCGGACGGCGTCGGGCTCGACGATGCCCGCGAGGGTGGGAGCGACCAGCGTGACCTCGAAGCCCTCGCGCGCCAAGTCGTCCAGCGTGCGCAGGATGGCGGGATGCTCGAACGCGCTGCTGACGATGTGGGCCCTGCCGTGTGCGCGCCCCCACGCCGCCGCTGTGCGCAGCGCCTGGTTGTCTGCCTCGCTGCCGCTCGCCGTGAATATGAGTTCGCGGGGCTCGCACCCCAGCAGGCGCGCGACCGTCCGGCGCGCGTCGCGCTCGGCTTGCGCGGCCGCCCTGCCCGCGGCGTGGGGCGAGCTGGGGTTGGCGAAGCACTCCGTGAAGGCGGGCATCATCGCGGCGAGGACGCCGGGGTGGACCGCGGTGGTTGCCGCGTTGTCTGCGTAAATCATGTCGGTCGAGCCTCCTTGCGTGTGGCGTGCGCGGGGGCGCCGGCCGGGCGCCCGGGTCGGAATCGTTGTACCGCAAGACGCGCGCGGAGTCGTCGCGCGCAGCTCGGGCGGGCGGCGTTTGCGCACTTTCTGCGCTTGCGTGGCACATACGTCGCCCGAGTGGGGGTGCCTCTGCGCAGGGTCTATCCTTACGGTTCGGCCGTCCCACGCCCCCGACGGCGGGAGCGCCGCGCGCGGCCGCGACGTACCACCAGACGAAAGAGGGGGGCAATCCGCCATGCTGTTTTCCACCGACTTCAGCCAGCTCGACCTCATCTGCCCGCAGGCGGCGCAGTTCGTGCGCGACCACGACCTGGTCGCCCTCGACCCGGGCCGCTACGACCTGCCGGACGGCGACTTCGTCAACGTCATCGAGTATGAGCCCAAGCACCGCGCCGCCGCCCAGTACGAGGCGCACCGCGACTACGCCGACCTGCAGGTCGAGATCCGCGGCGAGGAGCTCATCGAGGTTGAGAGCGTGGGCAAGCTTTCGCAGACCAAGCCCTACGACGCCGACGACGACTACGCGCTGTACGACGGCGCCACGCTGGGGGAGACCTTCCTGCTGAGGCCCGGACGCTTCTGCCTGCTCGTGCCCGGCGACGGCCACATGCCCAGCATCGCCACGACGGGTGAGCCCGTCTCCAACAAGAAGGCCGTGTTCAAGATTCGCCTCGAGAACCTCCCCAGCCGGGCGTAGGGGCGCCCCGCCGCCGGCGTGCACCCCTGCTGCCGGTGGCGGGCGTGCGTCCGACTTTTTGGGACCGGCGGGGGCGGCGCCGTGCTACGTCGGCGCTTCGCGCGTGTGTCAGGTCGTCGCGCGCTTTCAGCGTGCATCGACAAAAGCGTGACGGATTCAACGCCATTTTTCCGCGGACGGTCGATGCGCGCGGACGAGCGGTGTGCATGCCCCCGACTCAGGAAATTATCAGCTTCACGTTTTTGATTGTGCCGCATCGCCGCAGGTTGTGGGGTATGATTTGGTCACTGCCGGGGCGCTTCGGCGCCTCGTGCGTGCATGCGTGCTGTTTGATGTTTCCTATCTTGAGGAGGATTCATGACCGACCGCACCCTGTCCCGTCGCTCCTTCATCGCAACCGGCGCCGCCCTCGCCGGCGGCGTCGCCCTCGCCTCCAACGCGGGCCTGGGGCTCAACGCATCCGTCGCCAAGGCGGAGGGCGGCACCCTCACCGGCGCCTGCGCCTACAGCTCCACCAACTACTCGCCGGTCGGCAGCAGCTCGGCCCTGATCCTCGGCGCTATCTGGCACGTCTTCGAGGGCCTCTACGAGATCGACCTGCACACCTACGAGACCTATCCGGCCCTGGCCAGCGGCGACCCCACCAAGGTCTCCGACACCGAGTATGAGGTCACGCTGCGTGACGGCGCCAAGTTCTCCGACGGCACCGACGTCACCGCCGCCGACGTCGTCAACGCGTTCGAGAAGAACATCGCCAACGACACCTACGGTGCGTTCCTGTCGTTCATCGACTCCGTCGAGGCCAAGGACGACAAGACGGTCACGTTCAAGCTCAAGTACGCCTTCGACACCCTGCTCAAGGGCCGTCTCGCCCTGGTC
This sequence comes from uncultured Coriobacteriales bacterium, assembly GCA_903789505.1. Classification (GTDB taxonomy): domain Bacteria; phylum Actinomycetota; class Coriobacteriia; order Coriobacteriales; family UMGS124; genus CAIFEU01. The sequence continues at coordinate 10,113 of CAIFEU010000048.1, read as the reverse complement.
AAGATCTTCCCGGCGTCGCTGACTGACGACCAGCTGTCCCAGTCGCCGATCGGCACCGGCCCCTGGATGTACTCCAGCATCGACGGCGACGACGGCGGCGCCATCGAGTTCGAGCCCAACCCCAACTACAACGGCAGCCATCCCGCCAAGGCCGACTCCATGCACTGGGACGTCCTGCTCGACGGCACCTCGCGTACTACTGCCCTGCAGGAGGGCACCGCGATGGTCATGGAGAACGTTCCTGACGAGAACGCCGAGATGCTGCAGAACTCCGGCGCGACGGTCGACTACGTCGCCGGCTTCAACCAGCCGTTCCTGATGTTCAACACCAAGAAGGCCCCGTTCGACGATGTTCGCGTGCGTCAGGCGTTCTTCTACGCGATCAACGTCGACCAGCTGATCTCCAACGTCATGAACGGCCACGCCTCCAAGGTGACGAGCTTCCTGCCCGAGAGCCACGCCAACTACCACCAGGCGTCCACCGTCTACACCTATGACCCCGACAAGGCCAAGGAGCTGCTCAAGGAGGCCGGCCAGGAGTCCATCGACATCACGCTGAAGGTCAACAACAACTGGGTCTCGACGCTGTCCGCCCAGATCAAGAACGACCTGGACGCCGTGGGCATCAACACGACGCTGCAGGAGGAGAAGATCAACTGGTCCGAGCTGGCCGAGTCCGACTCCGAGCTGCCCTATGACGTCATGCTGACGCCCGGCGACCCCACCTGCTTCGGCAATGACCCCGACCTGCTGATGAACTGGTGGTACGGCGACAACGTGTGGACCCGCGGTCGCAGCTGCTGGGCCGGCACCGACGAGTGGAACCAGCTGCAGGACCTGCTCCAGCAGGCGCGCGAGGCCACGGGCGACGACCAGCAGCAGCTGTGGAACCAGTGCTTCGACATCATCGCCGAGCAGGTCCCGCTGTACGCCCTGTTCCACCGCGAGCTTGCCACCGGCTACCAGGCTGACATGATTGACGGCTTCAAGCCGATCTCCACGACCGGCCTGGTCTTCCTGGACTGCGCCGCCAAGTAGCGAGCGTGCGCCCTTCGCTTCGCCCGATTCGGCGACGCGACGCGGCGGCCGGATGCGTCACCGTGGGACCCGTCGAGCATGCTCGGCGGGTCCCTTTCTTGTCAGGGGCGCTCGGAGCGTCGCAGGGACTGCTTCACGGCGCGCCCCGGCGCCGATGCCGGTGTCTCCCGACGCCCGAACGGGCGCATCCGGCGCGGAGGAATCGGCTCGCACGGACGGTCGGCGCTGCTCGGTTTCTGTCATGACGGCGTAAACTTTGTCCATGCAGGCCTTTCCAATGGGTGCCCTACCACCTGTAATCTAGAATGCCTTGATGGATTTGTAGGCCGGTACATGTCGCGGCGAAGCAGCGCGCCCGAAGGAGGCGCGGGCGCGGCACGTCCCCGTACTAATGGAAGGGGAGGGATCGTGAGCAACCTATTGCGCTTGATCGGGCGACGGCTTATCGCGCTGCCGCTCATGATTATCGGCGTGACATTGCTCGTGTTCTTCCTGATGGCGTTGTCGCCGATCGACCAGGCCTACTCGGCCCTGGGAGAGAGCGCCTCCGAGGCACAGGTCGAGCAATATCGCGAGGACCACGGCTTGAACGAGCCTAGTGTCGTCCAGTACGGCAACTACATGGCCGGGCTGGTCCACGGCGACTTCGGCACCTACGGCGCCGCCAACAAGCCGATCTCCGACCTGATCGGCTCCGCCCTGCCCGTCACGCTTCAGCTGACGTTCGTGGGCCTGATTATCGCGATCGTGTTCTCGTTCCTGCTGGGCGTGATTTCGGCTCTGTACCGCGATCGCTGGCCAGACCAGGTCATCCGCGTGTTCAGCATCATCTGCATCGCGACGCCGTCGTTCTGGCTGGCGGTCCTGTTCATCCTTCTGTTCTCGTCCACGCTGCACTGGCTGCCCGCCTCGGGCGCCCTGCCCGCGTTCACGTCCGACCCCGTTGGCTGGATGAGGCGCATGGCGATGCCCGCCGTCGCCCTGGCCATCCCCGTTACCGGCCAGATGACGCGCGTCATCCGCACTTCGATGGTCGAGGAGCTCGACAAGGACTACGTGCGCACGGCCCGCGGCTTTGGCATCCCCAAGCGGGTCATCGTCGCGCGCAACGTGTTGCGCAACGCGCTGATCACCCCGGTCACCGTCCTGGGCATGCGCATCGGCTACCTGATCGGCGGCGCCGTGGTCATCGAGGTCATCTTCAACCTCAAGGGCATGGGCATGACCATCGTCAACGGCATCCAGAACAACTACACCATGGTCGTCATGGGCGTCGTCCTGGTCGTCGCCATCACGTTCATCATCATCAACATCATCGTGGATATGCTCTATATCCTGATCGATCCGCGAATCAGGACGGTGTAGCGGCATGGTCAAACTTCGCGAAAAGACGACCGAGAAGCTCGAGTCCAACCCCGGCAAGGTCCACTTCCGCCGGTGGCGGGCGATGAGCGTCAGCGCCCGGATCTCGCTGGTCGTCTTGGTCCTGATCGTCCTGGTGGCGGTGTTCGCCAACTTCCTGGCGCCTTACGACCCCTACCAGATCTACACCGCCCGCGAGGCGCCGAGCATGGCGCACCTGTTCGGCACCGACGACAAGGGCCGCGACGTCCTCTCGCGCCTGATGTACGGCAGCCGCTACTCGCTGACCATCGGCCTGGGCGCCACCGGGTTCGCGCTGGTGCTGGGGTCGATCCTCGGCTCCATCGCCGCGGTGAGCCGCAAGTGGGTCTCCGAGG
>CAIFEU010000048.1:4122-7326 GCA_903789505.1 uncultured Coriobacteriales bacterium | reverse complement strand
TCATGCGCATCCTGGACGTCTTCATGTCGTTCCCGGGCATCGCGCTTGCCGCGACGTTCGTCGTCGTGTTCGGCAACTCGCTGCCCTCGCTGATCCTGGCAATCGGCGTGCTGTACGTCCCGCAGATCGCGCGCATCGTGCGCGCCAACGTCGTGAGCGAGTACGGCCGCGACTACGTGCGCGCCGCGGTGGTCTCGGGCGCGCGGGCGCCGTGGATCCTGTTCAAGCACGTGATGCGCAACTGCATCGCGCCGGTGCTCGTGTTCACGATCGTGCTGGTGGCCGACGCCATCGTCTTCGAGGCGTCGCTGTCGTTCATCTCCGCCGGCATTCCCGAGCCCACGCCGACGTGGGGCAACATCCTGTCCGACGCGCGCAACGGCGTGCTGAGCGGCCGCTGGTGGCAGGCGCTGTTCCCCGGCCTGGCCATCATCATCACGGTGCTGTGCCTCAACATCCTGTCTGAGGGCATGACCGACGCGATGGCCGCCGCCCCCAAGTCCGACTTCAAGCCCAGCGATGCCAACCTCGCCGGCAACCGTGAGGCCGACCGCCTGGTCAGCGACCCCCGCCTTGCCTACAGCAAGCAGGCTGCCCAGCTCAACGAGCGCCTGGCGCAGCTGCGCGCGGTCGAGCTCAAGCGCACCGACCGCCACGTCGCGACGTTCAACGACGAGCCCATCCTGCAGGTCAAGAACCTGTGCATCCAGTTCCCGCGCCATGGCGACGTCAACGTCGTCGACAACGTGAGCTTCACCGTGGAGCCCCGCCAGACGATGGGCCTGGTCGGAGAGTCCGGCTGCGGCAAGTCGATCACCTCGCTGGCGATCATGGGGCTGCTCGACCCGTGCGCCAAGGTCAGCGGCGAGGTCATCTTCGAGGGCAAGAACCTGCTCGAGATGGACGACAAGGAGGTCAACGCCCTGCGCGGCCGCGAGATCGCGATGGTCTACCAGGACGCCCTGTCCTCGCTCAACCCCTCGATGCTGATCAAGGCGCAGATGAAGCAGCTCACCAAGCGCGGCGGCACCCGCAGCGCCGAGGAGCTGCTCGAGCTGGTCGGCCTTGACCCCAAGCGCACCCTGGACTCCTACCCCCATGAGCTCTCGGGCGGCCAGCGCCAGCGCGTGCTGATCGCGATGGCCCTGACCCGCGACCCCAAGCTGATCATCGCCGACGAGCCCACGACCGCGCTGGACGTCACCGTGCAGCGCCAGGTCATCGACCTGCTCAACCGGCTGCAGGCCGAGCTGGGCTTCGCGATGGTGTTCGTGAGCCACGACCTGGCGCTGGTGGCCGAGGTCGCCAACTCTCTGACGGTCATGTACGCCGGCCAGGTCGTCGAACAGGGTCCGGTGCGCGATGTGCTCACCAACCCGATTCACGAGTACACCCGCGGCCTGCTCGGCTCGGTCCTGTCGATCGAGGCGGGCGGCGACCGCCTGCACCAGATTCCCGGCAGCGTCCCCAGCCCGGCGGACTTCCCCGAGGGAGACCGCTTCACGCCGCGCTCGAGTCACCCGGACAAGGTCTCGCCGGTGCGCCCCGTCCTGAAGCGCGTGGGCGACACCGACCACTACTACGCCGAGCTGCCCGACGAGGAGCTCGCGCGCCTCGACATCAAGCCGTACGTGACCGTGCCGGGAGGTGAGCGCTAATGTCAGACGAGAGCAGGGCCGAGGTCGATGCCCTCGCGAGTGCCGCACGCGGCGAGGAGTTCGTCGACGACGTGAAGACGGCCGCCTCCGCGGCTGCCGAGGAGGAGTCCCAGACGGCGCCGGGCGCCCTGGACGAGGACGACGACCGCGCCAAGCCGCAGCGCGACGCCGACTCCGGCGCGGGCGACGGGCAGACCCCGATCTTCTTCCTCGACGACATCCACGTGACGTTCAAGACGCGCACGGGATCGCTGTTCCACCCCAATCGCGTGCATGCGGTCAACGGCCTCACGCTGCGCCTGATGCCCGGCGAGACGATCGGCATCGTGGGCGAGTCCGGGTGCGGCAAGTCGACTACGGCGAACGTGATCTGCGGCCTGCAGAAGCCCACGAGCGGCCACGTCTACTTCAAGGGCGAGGACGTCACGAACCGCACCGCCGCGGAGCGCCGCAAGATCGGGCGCGTCATCTCCGTCGTGTTCCAGGACCCCGCCACGGCGCTCAACGCGCGCATGACGATTCACGACCAGCTGCTCGACCCGATGCGCGTGCACAACGTGGGTGACAAGGACAGCCGCGAAAAGCGCATCCACGAGCTGATCGGCATGGTAGGTCTGCCGGGGTCGGTGCTGGGCGCCCTGCCCGGCCAGCTCTCGGGCGGCCAGCGCCAGCGCGTCGCAATCGCGCGCGCCCTTGCGCTCAACCCTGACGCAATCATCGCCGACGAGCCCACGAGCGCCCTGGACGTCTCGGTGCGCGCCCAGATCCTCAACCTGCTGATGGACCTCAAGCGCGACCTGAACCTCGCGATGGTGTTCATCAGCCACGACATCCAGACGGTGCGCTACATCTCAGACCGCATCATCGTCATGAACGCCGGCCGGGCAGTGGAGACGGGAACCCCCGAGCAGATCTTCGAGCACCCGCAGGACGACTACACCCGGCTGCTCCTGGGCGCAGCCCCCTCGCTGCTCCACCCCGACATGGGGAAGAGGAGCGCGTAGCCCGAGGCGACATGCCCTCGTGTTGCCGTCACGCGGCCGCGACGCCGCGGGGCGGCAGGACCATAGGCGCCCCGAAGCGCCCCGATGCGACCTTATGCGCCGCGTCGGGGCGCGTCTTTTGTTCGCGCGGCGTCAGGCGCCCCTCGCGGCGCGCTCTTCGCCCGCCCGCCTGCACTCCCGCCCGCCTGCGCCGCCCGTCGCCTCGTGCTCTCGCCGCTCGTCCGAGGCCGTCGCGCCCATCCCGAGGGGCGCGGGTGCCGACCGTGTGACCGACCCGTTGTGGAATTGAAACGCCGACAGGCGGAATCTATACTGTGCGTCGCACTTTTCCGTGAGCGGTGCGCTACATTTGCCCATCGGCATGTGTCCGCCTGCCGACGCGAGGCGTCGGGGCGGTGCGGGTCCGCGCGTGCGGGACCCGTTCCAATCGGTATGAGCGCCGTCGTCCGCCGGGCGCGGCGCCCCAGAGGCATGGGAGTGGATTCAGGAACATGGTTGACCCCAAGAGCATCAAAGGCGTCATTCCCCCGGTCGTCATCCCG
>CAIFEU010000048.1:0-4112 GCA_903789505.1 uncultured Coriobacteriales bacterium | reverse complement strand
CAGCGCTGTGGCGTTGGAGACCGACGGGGAGCGCGACGAGATCCTGAGCTGCGCCCTTGAGTATGTCGCCGGCCGCGTGCCGGTCCTCGCGGGTGTCATCGACACGGAGACCAACCGCGTGATTGACCACGCGCGCGCCGCCCAGAAGCTCGGCGTCGACGCCATCGTCTCGACCTGCCCGTTCTATGCCCTTGGCGGGCCCCGCGAGGTCGAGCGCCACTTCCGCGTGATCCACGAGAGCATCGACCTGCCGCTGTTCGCCTACGACCTGCCGGTGTGCGTCCACACCAAGCTCGACCCGACGATGCTGGTGCGCCTCGGGCGCGACGGCGTGCTCGCGGGCGTGAAGGACTCCTCCGGCGACGACGTGTCGTTCCGCTGGCTGATTCTTGAGAACGAGGACGCCGGCCATCCGCTGCAGCTCCTGACCGGCCATGAGGTCTGCGTCGACGGCGCCTACCTGGCCGGCGCGGACGGCAGCGTGCCCGGCCTGGGCAACATCGATCCCTACTCCTACGTCGAGCAGTGGAAGGCGGCGCAGGCCGGCGACTGGTCGCGCGTCAAGGAGCTCCAGGACCATCTCGCGCGCCTCATGTTCATCACCCGCGGCATCCAGGGCACGGTGGGCTTTGGCGCCGGCGTGGGCGCGTTCAAGACGGCGATGTGGCAGATGGGCATCTTCGACACCAACCAGATGAACGAGCCCGTCGCGGCGCTCGAGGGTGCCGACGTCGAGCACATCGTCAGCGTCCTCAAGGCCAACGGCATGATGGACGCCGACGCGCCGCTGCGCGCCTAGCGCGACCGGCGCCGCCGGGGACATGCGACACAAGATTGCTGGGGAGCGCATGATGGAGGGACAGCTCAAGCCGGGCTCGGTCGCCGGAGGGTACGCGACCACGATCGCCGGACTCAACCCGTTCTCGGTCATCGGGATCGACATCGGCGGCACCAAAGTCGGCGGGGGCATCGCTACCTACGAGCTGCGCGGGCGGTTTCCCGTGGTGCGCGGCTACAGGATGATTCCCACCAACGCCCAGCAGGGCGGTGACGCCCTGCTTGATCGCGTTGTCGGCCTGATTGGCGAGCTCATCGAGCAGGCCCGCACCGAGCTGTCGGAGTTCCCCCTGGTGGGCGTCGGTATCGCGACGGCGGGCCGCGTCTCGGCGGCCGACGGCTCGATTGCCTACGCCAACGAGATCCTGCCCGGCTGGACCGGTCAGCCCGTGCGCGCCACGGTCGAGGCCCGCTACAACCTGCCCTGCGCCGTGCTCAACGACGTGCAGGCATACGCGATGGGCGAGATTCGCCACGGGGCGGCAGCGGGTGCCAAGACCGCCGTCGTCGTGGCTGCGGGCACGGGACTGGGTGGCGCCGTCGTCGTGAACGGCTCGGTGGTCATGGGCGCGCACGGCTTCGCGGGCGAGCTCGGCCACACGCTCTCGCCGTACGCTGCGGGCATCGTTTGCAGCTGCGGCTCGGTCGCTCACCTCGAGTCCGTGGCGTCAGGCTCGGGCATCGAGGCCCGCTATCTCGAGGCGACCGGTCAGGCGCTGTCGGGTGCCGAGATCTCCCGTCACGCGCTGGAGGGCGACCGCGAGGCGCTGCGCGTGATTGAGCAGGCGGGACGCAGCCTGGGCGAGTCCATCGGATCCTGGGCCACGATTCTCGACCCGGAGCTCGTCGTCATCTCGGGCTCGGTCTGCAAGGCGGGCAAGCCCTGGAGGGACGCCCTCGAGCAGGGCGTCTCCGCCCAGCTGCCCGAGCAGATGCGGGGGCTGCCCATCGTCGAGGCTGCCCTGGGCAACAACGCGCCCATCGTGGGCGCCTCGGAGCGCCTGCTCGACCTGCTCACGCTGTAGGCGGCGCAGACGGGGGAGTTCTGGCACGGACACAGCCGGGCGCGTCGGCGCCCGCGCCGCGAAAAAGCGTAGTGCGACGGAGGGACGGCACATGAACGACCTGATCGAGCGACTCAAGGGCGGCCTGATCGTGAGCTGCCAGGCATATCCGGGCGAGCCCCTGCGCCACCCGGAGACGATGGCCCAGATGGCGCGCGCTTGCGAGCTGGGCGGCGCCGTCGCCATTCGCTGCCAGGGTCTGTCCGACATCGCCGCCATCAAGGGGCGCGTCGAGGTCCCGGTCATCGGCCTGTGGAAGGAGGGTCACGAGGGCGTCTACATCACCCCGACGCTGCGCCACGCGCGGGCGTGCGTCGCCGCCGGGGCAGACGTCGTCGCCATCGATGCGACCGCGCTTCCCCGCCCCGACGGGCGGACTTTTGAGCAGACGGTGCGCGACCTGCGGGCGACCGAGGAGACCCTGATCATGGCCGACTGCGCCGACATCGAGGACATCCGTCGCGGCGTCGCCGCCGGGTGCGACCTGGTCTCCACCACGCTCTCGCATCATGCCGCCGCGATAGACTGCGGCATGGCCGACGGCCCCGACCTGGAGCTGCTGCGCCAGGCGACGCAGGAGTTCCCCGGGTTCCCGGTGGTGTGCGAGGGCCGCGTGCACACGCCCGCCGACGCCCGTGCAGCGATCGACGCGGGCGCGTGGGCGGTCGTCGTGGGCACCGCGATCACGCACCCCACGAGCGTCACGAGCTGGTTCGCGAAGGCGATGGAGCAGGGCAGGTAAGGGAGCCTTCCATCCGGTTTGCGACGGCGCCGCGAGCGGGTCTGCCCGCGGCGCCGCTCGACCGACGCGGCGGCGCGTCGCCGTCGTTCTCCTAGCGCACGGCCGCGTCGTGCGCGCCGAGTGGGGCTTTGCGGCGCCTACGCGACGGGAAGAATACGCCCGAGATCGGCCGCGGCAGGCACCACAGCACCGCCGTCATCACGGCGATGAGCGCGAAGTGCGCCACGAGCAGGCAGACCCACATCGGCACCGGCAGCCCGAGCGCTTCGATGCGGATGGTCGCATACCCCCACGGGAAGACGTCCAGTTCGACCAGGTGCATGCAGAAGACCGGCAGCGTGATGGTCCCCAGCCGCCTCAGGGGCTCGGCGATGGGCCGCGCGTGCTCCTTGAGGACGCGCGCGAAGACGATCAGGCACATGGTGCCGCAGATGGACCCCACAACGTCGAGCAGGCCGTCCCCATAGTGGCCGGACACCATGTAGAGCTTGCCGCCGAAAAGTATCGAGTACGCCCAGGTGACGGCAATCGCCAGCCACAGCATCGGGTGGATTGCCCCACGTTCGAGCAGGCCGAGCTCGTGAATCTTCTTCCCGATATACAGGAACAGCGTGGCGCCCATGCCTGCCTGGATGCTGAACGGCAACCACAGCAGGTCCCCGTCCATCATGTACGAGGCGATGAAGAGAACCAGAACGATGGCACCCGGGCAGCGGGTCATGTTCGCGGCGGCGAGGAAGATGCGTGCCCAGAACAGGGCAAGCAGGAACCAGATGGCGCCGATGGCAATCACCATGTCGGGCATGCCGTTGAGGTTGTCGCCGGAGCCATACAGGGCAGCCAGCGCAAGCGTGGCCATGCGCCTCGCCGCCTCGCCGACGGGCTGTCCGGAGGCGAGCGACTCGAGCGGGCCCAGGATGACGACGAACAGGGACGTGAGCAGGTAGGGGACCAGCAGCGACCGCGCGTTCTTCCTGACGTAAGCGTCGTCGAGCCGCACGTCGGGCTTCATGAAGTATCCGCTGACGATGAAGAACAACGGCATGTGGAATGAGAAACAGAAGTCGACGAGCTTGATGGGGATGCCGGTGCCGTTGAGGTGTCCCACCACCACGGCGATGATCGCGAAGCCGCGGGCGATGTCGAACTCGTCGATCCTGTGCCTCTTATGCTGCGCCTGCAGCGCGGCGACCTCGGGCTGCTCGGCCGTCGTGAGCGTTGCCGTCGCTGTCGCTGCAGCTGAATACTTTTCGTTGGTCGAATCCATCGTCGTGCGTCTCTCCGCATCCGTCACCTGGCAACACGCCGCCAGCATGGCACCCGTGGCAGTCCCTCGGACCCTATCGGACTTTCCCGCTGTCTGGGCATCGAGCAGGAATCATAACTCCGTCGACGGAATTATCGTTCCATTCGTACACGCCGCCTTACCATGGACGGAGCCCTTTAAGATTATTATAAGTTTAAGTGTT
>CAIFEU010000047.1:15743-16875 GCA_903789505.1 uncultured Coriobacteriales bacterium | reverse complement strand
GGCGACGAGGGCGTGCCCGCCGCGGCTGCGTCGGCTGCGCGCCCGGGCGTCGCGGCGCCGGCGCCCGCCGCCGCCTGGCGGGGCGCCGGCTTGGGCGCGGCGGAGACGCTCACGGCGGGCGGGGGCCACATGACCGAACCCTTGAGCGTGACCGTCATGCCGCGGATGACCTCGTCATCCATGTCCCAGACGGGCTGGCCGTCCTTGGCCTTGGTCACCATCCTGAACAGGTTCACGACGTTTTGGCCGAACAGCTGCGACGCCTGGGCGGGCATGCGCGCGGGCAGGTCGGTGTAGCCGACGATCGTGACGCCGCCCTCGGTGCGCCACACCTCGCCCGGGCGCGTGAGCGCGCAGTTGCCGCCCAGCTCTGAGGCGCCCATGTCGACGATCACCGAGCCGGGTCGCATGCCGGCGACCGCCTGCTCGGTGAGCAGCAGCGGCGCGGGGCGGCCCGGCACCTGGGCGGTGGTGATCACGACGTCGCTCATCGCGGCCTGCTTGGTGTAGACCTCCAGAACGAGTCTCTGCTGCTCGTCGGTCAGCGCCTTGGCGTAGCCGTCCGAGGACTGCTGACGCACGGGGATCTCGACGAAGTGACCGCCGAGCGACTCCACCTGGTCGGCGACCTCGGGACGGACGTCGGTGGCGTAGACCTCTGCGCCCATCGAGCCCGCCGCGCCGATCGCGGCGAGTCCCGCCACGCCCACGCCGATGACGTAGACCCGCGCGGGAGGAACCTTGCCGGCGGCGGGGCCCTGGCCGGAGAAGGTGCGGCCGTATGCGTGCGCCGCCTCGATGACCGCGCGGTATCCGCCGACGTTGCACAGCGATGAGCGGACGTCGAGCGACTGGGCGCGTGAGATGCGCGGGACCATGTCGAGCGCGAATGCCGTCATCCCCTTGCCGGCGAGCTTGTCGATCATCGCCTTGTCGGAGCGCGGGTTGAGGCGGGACAACAGCGTCGCCCCCTGGCGGACCAGAGCGAGGCGGTCGTCGGTGGGGGCGTCCAGGCATACGACGATGTCCGCACCCCACGCACCGGCGGCAACGGTGACCTGGGGGCCGGCCGGGGCGTAATTGGGGGCGCCGAAGTTTGCCCGCAGCCCCGCGCCGCAGACGCCCCGGCCGC
>CAIFEU010000047.1:334-15733 GCA_903789505.1 uncultured Coriobacteriales bacterium | reverse complement strand
CATCGGGGACCTGGGCGCCGGCGGCGCGATACTGGTCGTCGAGGAAGTTGGCCGCCAGCCCCGCGCCGCTCTCGACGCTCACCTCATAGCCCAGCTTGATGAGCTTGCCGACGGTGTCAGGAGTGGCGCTGACCAGGGTCTGTCCCCTGCCGGGCTCCCGAGGGACGCCTATTCGCATTGGCATCTTGATTGTTCACCTTGCTTCGGGGCACCCTGCGCGGGCACCTGCGAAAGGGCGCGCGCCGGGCGACATCGGACAATGATTGGGGTGCAGTATAGACGCCTCGACCTTCTCCTCCGGTGGGGCAGGGCGGTAATTAACCAACGTCTAAAGTATCCGCTTGGTTTGAGGGCCGCATGCTCCGCGACTCCGCTACCTCCTGCCCCAATCGCACGCCGCGCCCGCGCCCTCCCGCGCGGCTACGGCTCGGTTCGTGCGCTCACCCCCTCGCATGAGATGCCGGCTCGCCTTCCGCCCAATCGGGACGAAGGAGAGCCGGCCCCGCGTTCTTGACTCTCCTATAATGGCGGTAATCTTCACCGCCAATCAGAGGCGCCAACGCCCGAACGAGGAGGTCACATGTACTGCTCTCAGTGTGGGTCGCATGTGAAGGAGGGGGCGAAGTACTGCAGGGTCTGCGGTGCCAAGCTCGACCTCGACGACGAGGGGGCAACCTCCGACGGGGCGTCCCCGCGGCAGGGAGCCGGTGCGGCGAAGCCCACGCCGCAGGACGCCCCCCAGCCGTCGCCCGCCGCGGCCGCCCCGGCGACGTCGGGGGGCGCGGTGGCCCCCGGCGACAAGGGCGCCGCGCAGGCGAAGTCGGCGCCTACGCCGGCACCCGCACCCTCGGAGGGCGCCTCTTCGGCACCGCAGGCGCCCTCCGAGGGGAAGCCGGACAAGCCCAAGTCGCACGCCGGGCGCAACGTCGCGATCACGCTGACCATCCTCATCCTGATTGCCGCTGCCTGCGTGGGCTACTACTGGTACCAGGGAGGGTTTGCGAAGGAGTTCGAGGGCACGCTCACCGCGCAGGTGGCCATCTCCCCCGCCAACAGCCTTTCGAGCGCTCAGGCTGAGACGACCAACGCCTACGTGACCGTCGATGGCGACAACCTCACGATCAGCGCCGGCGGCAAGCTCACGGGCAAGGTCACCTCCAACGAGGTGGACGGGGACCACTTCCTGGTGAGGTGCAACAGCCTCAAGGGCGACCTCATGGGCGATGGGCTCCCGAGCAACCTCACGCTGACGCTGGTCATCCCCAAGGGAATCTCGCACGGCAACGTGACCGGGGGCAACATCGGCGTGATGGTCGAGGGCGGCTCGGGCAACAGCATCGCCGGGTTGTCGTGCGTCTTCGCGTTCAACTCGGACGGGACGATGTCGCTGGAGTACTCCGAGTCGGCCGACACCACGCAGGCCAAGGTCGAGCTCGAGGCGTGGACCGGCTCGTCGTTCGAGTCCGACCAGGACGTCGCCGACGCGTTCGCCGACCTCTCCCCCACCTGGCAGCGCGAGGACGACGGCGTGTCCGTCTCCGTGAAGGGCTACGGAGAGGCGAACGCCAACGTGGACGTGAGGATCTCCTACTCCAAGTAGCGCGGGAGAGCGTGCGACGCTTTCACACGGACGCCCCGTCCGGGACCGCCGGCGATGTCGGCGGCAGACCCGGGCGGGGCGTCCGCCTGTCTCGTGCGGGAGCCGCTTCCTGCGGTGCGGGGGACAAACCCCGCGTCAGGCGGCACCCCCGCATCAGACAGCCATCGCGTCAGGTGGCATCTCGCATCTGACGGGCGCCCGCCGCGCGTGTCAGGCGGCGCCCCCTCGCCCTGCCGCGTCCCGCTCGAACCGGTCGATGAGGCCCTGCCGGCTGTTGACGCCGACCTTGCGGTAGATGTGGAGAACGTGGGTCTTCGCGGTCCCCGCAGTCACGAACAGCCGCTCGCCGATGGAGGCGACGCTGTGGCCGCGCAGCAGCAGGCCGAGCACGTCGGTCTCGCGCGGAGTGAGGCCGACGTCGACCGCGAATGCGGCAACGCGCGCGTCGAACGCCTCATCGTCAAGGCCGACCCCGGCAGGGTCGGCACCCTCACGCGCCCCCGTCGCACCCCCACCCGCCGCGGCGTCAGGGCGCTCCTCGACCCTGCCGGCAGGACGCGCCTGCGCCACGGGCGCGAGCGCAAGCAGCAGAAGGCAGAACACCCCCGCAGCGCAGAACAGCGCGAGCCAGGTGGTTCCCAGGGGTGACGCCACGCCGGGCAGGACCGCCCACGCGAGGCGCCCCAGCACGTTGCCGATCGCCACGACGCCGCCGACGACCCCCTGCCCCACCGAGAACGAGAGCAGCGGCGAGACCCCGGTGAGCTGCGTGCTCTGCACCACGGCGAGCATCGTCGTCATCTGTATGGTCATGCTCGCCCCGGCGACCACCACGACGCCCGACGTCCCCACCCCGTCCGGCACGCCCGCCTGCCCCAGGGGTGACACCGCAGCGACGAGCATCCCGAGCGCGGCGACCGGAAGGACCAGCCGGTAGAATCGGTCCAGCGAGCGCGGCCCCGCCCCCGGGCGCACGATCGGCACGGCGACGAGCGCCAAGCCGAGGGCGACCGCGGACGCCCCCGGGAAGATCGACCCCGCCCGCGCGTACGAAGACCCCATGACGTAGGCGGGGACGAAGTTCCCCACCAGGGCGACCGTCGCATACAGGACGAGCTGGCGCCACGGCAGGATCGAGAGGGCGATCTCCCCCGCGGACGCCTCTCCCGGTGCCCCGAGCGACTCGCCGCCAGGCTCGTGCGAGGCACCGCCGCCCGTAGGCCAGACCTCGGGCGACTCGGCGCTACGTCTCCACGAGTCGTACAGCCACGCCCCGCCCGAGACCAGCGGTGCCAACACGGCCGCCGTGCGCAGCAGCACCTGGGGCATAAGGAAGCTCACCAGGTACAGGACATAGCACAGCAGGAACGACGTCAGGGCGAGCAGGCGCGCCCGCTCGCCCTCCAGCGTGAGCCGCGCACCCCAGACCACGGTCAGCAGCAGTCCGCACGCCCCGTAAGCCACGCCGCATGCCGCCTGCAGGGCGACCGTCACCACGTGCGGGCGGACCCCCGCCGTCACAGACAGCGCGCAGACCGCCGCCGTGGTGCAGGCAAGCACCGCAGACGCTGCCGCGACTGCCGCCGGGGGTACGGACGGTCGCCAACGGCGCATGACGGCGGGGGCGCAGGCGCCCAGCACGAGCAGCGTGAGCTGGGAGGCGTAGTACGCGTACTCGATGCCCACGCTGTCGATAGGGCCCGAGGACGGCATGAGGGCAGGGCTGAGGCAGGCGACGAACCCCCACGCGAGCATCGTCGCCATCCCGACGACCGCGACCGCCGCCGAGAGGCCGCGCGGCCATCGCCGGCCTCGTCCCGCCACGCCCGCGGGCGCCCGGTTCGAAGCGCGCCCACGCCGGGTTGCGCGTCGGGCAGCCGCTTCAGGGCAAAGAATGCCCGTCATGTCGATTCACCACCTCTGAGCTGCGGAATCGTTCGTCTCTACCATCACGGTAGATGCCGGTTGAAGCACATGCGCCCCATGATAGGGCCAACTCGCGCCGGAGCAAGCGCCCCGTTGCGAGGCGGGCGCGAGCGGCAGCGGACCATCCAGGAGGAGGGCGTCATGAGCAAGAGCGTTAGGCGTGTCACCGGGACCGGCGTGGACATGGTACATCCGAGCCTGAGCAGGGTGCCTCTGGACCGAAGGACGTTCGTGGCGGGGGCGGGGGTCGCCGCCGTGGGCGCGATGGCTGCCGCAGGCGGCGTCGCCGTCGCTTCCGAGGCGGGCGACGCGAGCTCCGAGGCGGACGCTCCCGCCAACGACTCGAAGATGTACGCCGAGGGCGCCAACGTCATCGAGGGGACGAACCCCTTCCCCACCAACGACGACAGCATGTTCGCGCCGTGCGCGGCGGGGTCAGGCGAGGTCGCCTTCGTCGCGGAGCCCATCGACGAGTCTCAGATCGTCGAGACGCATGAGGTCGACGTCGTCGTCTGCGGCCTTGGCCCTGCTGGCGACGCCGCAGCGATGAGCTGCGCCGAACACGGCCTCAAGACCGTCGCGGTGGAGAAGCGCGCGATGGCCAACTACTGCTCGGCGACGATCGGCGGCACCAACTCGATGGTCCACAAGCACTGGGGGGTCGAGTTCGACGAGCGCGCATGGCTCGACGACGCAATGGCCAACTGCGGGTATCGCGGCAACATGGACCTGTACGTACGCTACCTCAAGACCAACGGCGAGGCCGTCGACTGGATCGTTCAGAAGCTGATGGACCACGACGGTTGGACGCTCGACGACTTCCCCCTGACCTTCGCCGCGGGCGACTTCCCGGACTTCCGCGACCCCTACGACGAGACCTCGCTGTCCCGCTCGTGGAACACCTCGATCAACCTCCCCTACACCCCCGCGGAGCTCGCCGAGCTGATGCCGCAGCTCATCGAGGAGGCGGGCGCCGAGGTGCGCTTCGAGTGCCCCGCGTGCCAGCTGGTCACCGACACTGACGGCAGGGTGAGCGGCGTCATCGTCAAGAGCGACAAGGGATACGAGCGCTACGACACCGCCAAGGGCGTCGTCCTGGCGACCGGAGGCTACGGTGCCAACCCCGAGAGGCTCATGCGCTGCTGCAGGCCGCGTGACCTGGCGCTGTGCGGCTGGATGACCCCGAGCCTGGGCAACACCGGCGACGGGCACGACATGGCGCTCGCCGTGGGCGCCGTGGAGGACGAGTACCCCCACCCGCTGATGCTCGACCCCCAGCAGCTGATGCCCTACCTGCGCGTGAACCGCAATGGCGTGCGCTTCACCGCCGAGTACGAGCCGTACAACCACCTCGCCTGCGCGATCCAGTCGCAGCCCGGCGCATGCGACTTCTACATCGTCGACGGCGACCTGGCGAACAAGATTGACGCCATCTGGACCCCATCGAGCAGCTGCTACGGTCCCAAGGAGGTCTGGGTCGGCGCGGCCACGGGCGACGGTGCCCTGAAGGCCGACTCGCTCGAGGAGCTGGCGGACAAGATGGGCGTGGACCGGGACGCCTTCGTGGCGACGATCGATCACTGGAACGAGATGTGCGATGCCGGCGAGGACGTCGACTTCCACTTCCCGGGCTCGATGATGGCCAAGATCGACACCCCGCCCTTCTACGCGACCCTCGAGGGGGCGGAGGCGCTGAGCACCGCCGGCGGCCTGCAGGTCGACATCCACTCCCGCGTCCTCAACGCCGAATTCAAGCCCATCGAGGGCCTGTTCGCGCTCGGCCTGACCTCGGGCGGCATGTTCGCCAACACCTACCCGCACAACCTGAACTGCCTGTCGCACACGCGCAACTGGACGTTCGGCTACAACGTGGGCAAGTACCTGTCCGGGGACGAGAGCTAGCTTCGGCGTTCCATGGACGACGCCGCCCGCCGCACGCTGTGGCATGAGGTGCCGCGGACGGAACAGAGACATCGACGGGGGACGGCGAGCTGCTGTCCCCCGTTTTCACTACGGACGCCGACGAAGACGACGGGCGGGGCGCCCCTTCGCTCGCCTACTGATACTGCCCGGCGTTCTCGTCGGTCACGATCAGGTTGCCGCCGTGGCGCTTGGCGCGGTACATGTAGTCGTCGGCGCGTCTGACAATGCTCTCGACGTCATCGCCCTCGCGGACCATCGTGATGCCCATCGACAGGTGGATGTGCAGGTCGAGCCCGTTGTACGTGACGGTGATGCCGTTCGTGACGCCGGCAAGCCGCTCCGCGACGGACAGCTCGTCCCGCTCGCCGCCCAGCTCGAACACCATCACGAACTCATCGCCGCCCCAGCGCCCGCAGGCGTCGGTGCGCCGGCTGGCGCGCATGACGGCGTCGCCGAACCGCCTGAGGATCAGGTCGCCCGCCTCGTGGCCGAAGGTGTTGTTGAAGTCGCCGAAGTTGTTGATGTCAGCGAACAGCACTGCGAAGCGCCGCCCCGCCCGAGCGAACTCGTCGAGCCGGAACCTGATGACCGACTCGATGCGCTCCCGGCGCGACAGCCCCGTGAGTGGGTCGCTGGCGGCCGCTCTGGTCAGCGACAGTAGGGCGTCGTCCGAGTATTCCCGCGAGGTGATCTTGTCGAATATCAGGGCGACCCCGCCGACCTTGCCGTCCGCGTCGCGCAGCGCCATCGGCCGAATCTCAACCAGCACGCTGTAGCCCGCCTTGTTGTGCGCGAACACGCGACGCTTCTGCGACGGCGCGGCGTCGAGGATAGAGAAGAACGGGCACGTCAGGTCGCACATGGAGCGACCCTGCTCGTCCAGCATGCTCAGGCCGGTCTCGTCGCAGCGTCGACCGACCATCTCCGACGCGGGATAGCCGGTGACCTGCTCGGCGCGGCTGTTCCACAGCGCGATGCGCCTGTCCATGTCCAGGACCATGACGCCCATCGGCAGGTCGTGTAGCACGCGCAGGGCGGATGCGTCGGTGGAGGCAGTCCCCGCCCCGGTATTGGCAGAGTCGCCGCCGTCCACCGTCGCGGGGCATCCCCGCTGCGGCTCGGAGCCTGCCGCGGCGGGCAGGTCGCCCGACGGCGCAGGAGCGGACGAAGCGTCCGACGGGAGCGGCTCAGTGCCATCGAGCTCCTCGCCCAGCACGACGCCGAGCACGCCGTGGACAGTCCCGCCCGAGCGCACGGGACTCCATCCGATGCGCAGGCGGCAAGGCCTGCCCTTGACGTGGCAGCTGACCACCCGCACGGGTGAGTCCCCGCCGCCGAGCAGAAACGCGCTCTGATCGGCGAGCGCCGCGGGAAAGTCGTCGACGATGCCCAGCTGGCCGAAGTCCAGCCCGAGCGCGTCGCTGCCCGTGTCGAGCCCGAAGTACTCGAGGAACCCCTTGCTTGCCGCCAGCAGCCTGCCGCGAACGTCGGAGAAGAAGACCGGCAGCGGCACGCCCGCCATCAGGCCGTCCCACAGCCGCGCCTTGGTCAGCCGCTCAGGCGAGGTCTCCCGCCCGAGGTCGGAGGCAATCTCCAACACCTCGTCGCCCCCCGACAGCAGCGAGTAGGCATCCGAGCGAGTGAGCACGCGCACGCGGTCGACCAGGTCGAGGTCGAAGTCGCGGATGCAGTACAGCAGGACGTCGTCGTGACCCTGGGGCACATAGAGCGCCATGTGCGTCTTCCACGCGTACGTGCCGTCCTCGCCGCGCATGCGGAAGCAGTCGCAGAGAATCGACCGCCGCGACGCCCCGATGCGCGCGATGACCGTTCCCACGTCCGTGAACGCAAGGTAGCGCTTGCGGTCGCCGGGGTGAATCGACTCGAGGACCGCCTGGCGACGCAGGGAGTCGATGCCGCCCATGCTGCGAAACACCCACTCGTAGCCCGCGTTCAGGGAGATGACGCGCACCACGTTCTTGGTCAGGTTCACGGTCAGCACGCAGTCGAACAGCTGCACGATGTGGCTCATGGCCGCCACGGCGCTCTCGTCGCCGTCGGAGGAAGCGTCGTCGGTCGAGACGTCCTGGGCGAACAGGCGCATCAGGTACCTGCCGCGGTGGACGGCGACCCGCTCCAGGGAGATGCGGGCGAACCGGTCGCCCAGAAGCAGGCCGAACGACGCCACGGTTCCCGCGGTGATGGCGCGCTCGATGCTCGCCCGCAGGCTGCCCGAGTCGGGCAGATCGGACACGTTCGCACGCGCCTCGAAGTCGCCGAGCGTGGGGATGCCGAGCGCCTCCAGCACCCGGTCGAAGCGGCGGTTGGCATACACGAAATGCAGCTCCGACACCGTGTACTCGAATATCGCGAACGCCCGGTCGAGGGGGAAGTCAAGCGCGCTGCCCCGATTCAGGTACCGGCGCCACTCAATGTCCGGGCGCTCGATACCGCGCTCCCGGGCATGACGCATGAACGCGTCGAATGGCTCAGGCATGCCGAAGTAGTGCCCCTGTGCCAGCTCGCAGCCGATGTCGCGCAGGTACCGCGCCTGGCTCTCGGTCTCCACGCCCTCCGCCAGGCACATCTTGCCCAGCCGCTTGCCCATGTCGGTCAGCGAGGAGACGACGGACTCCCCATGCTCGCTGACGTCGTACTGCAGCGACCAGTCGAGCTTGATGACGCCGACTCCCTCGTCCCTGAGGACGCCCAGCGTCGAGTAGCCGCCACCGAAGTCGTCGATCCAGATGCCGATGCCGTCCTCGCGCAGGCGCCTCATGCCGTCGACGACGCCGCGACCGCCTGCGGCGACCCCCTTCTCGCTCATCTCCACGAAGACCATGTCGCGCGGGACGGCGAACTCCTCGAGCGCATCCTCGAGCAGGCGCACCGGGTCGCCGGAGTCGAAGTCGTAGCGGGACAGGTTCACGGAGAACGGGATTGCGACGCCGCCCGCGGCCACGTTTTCGGCGAAGGCGCGGCAGCTCTCGCGCAGGATGTGGCGGTCGAGCCGCGCGACCATGCCCGACCGCTTGAGCGTGAGGACGAAGTCGCTCGCCTCGAGTACGCCCAGCTTGGGGTCCTCCCAGCGCGCCAGTGCCTCCGCGGCGCAGACCTCACCGGTCAGCAGGCGCACGATGGGCTGGAAGTGCGGCCGTATCCAGCCCTGCTCCAGCGCCCGGTCGAAGTTCTCCCGGACGTAGTCGCCCAGGTCTCGCCTCGCCTCCATCGCGGGGTCGTAGGTGGCGACGTGATGGTCAGCGCGGTTGCTGATGAGCCTGCTCGCCAGGCGCGCGCGGTCCACGGCCGTCAGCGGGCTCACCTCGGCGTCGCTCCAGACGAACGCCCCGACGCGGCACACGACCGCCCCGTCCGGCAGCACCGCGGCGACGCGCGCGTAGGAGCCCGAGATCGCCTCGTCCGCGACGTCTGCGCCGACGAGCGCCGCGAAGCCGTCGCGGTCGGCGCGGCAGACGCGCCCGGAGCCGAAGCGGTCCGCCAGGACCTCCCCGACCGACGCCATGGCGCGCTCCCGCACCTTCCCCTCGAAGGTGAAGTAGAGGCGCTCGACGTCGACGACGCCGAAGTACAGCACGTAGAACGACGTCCGCGTTGTGCCCGCAGCCTCGCCCGGCGCCAGCTCCTGGCGCGCGGCGCTCATGTTGCGCAGCATGTCCTGGCCGAGGCGCAAGGGCAGGTCGCTCATCGTCGGTCCATCTCCATGAGGTCCCCCCCCCCGCGCATAGAGCGAGCGCCTCATCCAAGGCGCGTCCGCGCTCACGTCGCGAGGAGGCGAGGGAGGCATCGGGGGTGCCTCCGGCAGTCTTATCCTTCAGATTGCGCCACATGGTCCCAGGGCGTCGGCTTCACTGTCGCGTCGTGGCTGGGGGCGCTTCTGTTCGGGTGCATTTTAGTACGAATGCCCTGCACAGAAGTGACCGTATAATGAAAACAAAGCTGCTAACTATCAAATACGGTCAAGAGTCGCGTGCGGGAGAGGTCCGCCCGCCATCGAGAGCAGGTCGGGCGAGCCGGACGGCAGCCCCTCGGTGCCGCCCGGCGCCCGTCCCGCCCTATGCGCGCGCGTCGTCGGTGCGAGCGCACACCAACCCGCGTGCCATGGCGTAGGTCACCGCGAAGTAGGCCACGTAGACGGCAACGAACACCGCCACCGAGGCGCCCACGTACGCGCCGACACCCTCCTGCCCCACGGCACGGACGACCTTGATCACCTGGGCAAGGGCGACCGCCGAGTGGGCCAGCGCCACGACGAGCGGCGCGGCAAAGCACGCGGCGATCTGCGTGCGCAGCGACCTGAGCGCCATCGGGCGCGGCACGCCTATCTCCGACAGCAGCCGGTAGCTGGGAACCGCGTCGGACGCGGAGGTGAGCTGCTGGATTGCCAGGATCGCGGCGCTGGCGACCAC
Source organism: uncultured Coriobacteriales bacterium (assembly GCA_903789505.1). Taxonomy (GTDB): domain Bacteria; phylum Actinomycetota; class Coriobacteriia; order Coriobacteriales; family UMGS124; genus CAIFEU01. The sequence goes on along the minus strand of CAIFEU010000047.1, from coordinate 5,857 downwards.
CAGCACGAAGCCGATGTAGATGGCCAGGTACGCCACCGTCCCCGAGATTCCCACCGACGCGTACCTGCACTCCGTGCGCGACGCCTCGTAGTACAGCACCGGGTCGGAGGGGTCGGCGTCGACGTTTGCGTCGCCCCATGCCAGGTCACCTGCATCGGACGCCACAGCGTCACCCTGCTCGGCGGGGACCGAGTACATGAGGTTGAGGTAGGTGATCTTGGGGAGGGCGCCGGCAAGCGCCGCGTCGGGGACGACGATGACGCCGACGGCGCCCGAGCCGGCGGTGCCGTCCTGCAAGGTCGCCGATGCCCCGGTGTCGACCGGCACGTCGACGGGATGCAGCGTCATGCCCGCCAGCTCGATCGGGACGCCCGCGTCGGCGACCCCCTGGAAGAAGGTGGCGGTGTCCTTGCTGCTGGTGCACAGGAACAGGTAGCCGTCGTCCCCCAGGTCGACCTCCGGCAGGCCGTTGGCGCGGCGCAGCGCGTCATAGCCCGACTGGCCGATGACCTCGACGGGCCGCTCGTTGCCCTGCTCTGCCAGCGTCTGCAGGTAGCCGGGCAGCGCGACCCCGCTCGCCTGGGAGAGCGACGAGAATGAGAGGGAGTCCCCTCCCTCGATCGATGAGGGCTGGTAGGACGTGACCTGGAAGCTCGACCGGGTGACCGACCCCAGATCGACGCCGCGCTCCTCGACGAGCGCGAGCAGGTCCCGCTCGCCGGCGGAGGGGTCGGCGTCGTCGGGGTAGTACGCGGAGAGGGAGGCGTCGTAGGGGGCGCTCACGTCCAGGTTGGTCCTGAACGCCGCGCACATCGCGAAGCCCGACGCCGAGACGGCGATTGCGAGGAACAGAATCAGCGAGATCACCGCCGACGACAGGGAGACCGTGTTCACACGCGACGCCAGCTGGCGCACCGTGAACATGTTGATCCCGCGGTAGTACGCCCCCCGCGCGCCGCGCCCCAGCGCCAGGATGACCCCGCCCAGCGCGTAGAACAGCGCGACCGTGCCCACGACCACGATTGCGGTCGTGACCAGGAAGCCCTGGTACTGGTCGGTCGACGCGACCGGCAGGCCGTCGCGGGTGAGGCGCCAGTACGCCAGGCCCACGAGCGCCACGCCTGCCACCCCGAGCACGACCGTCGCGGGCAGCCCCCTGACCTTGATCCTCTCGTTGGCGCGCTCGGCTCCCATGAGGTCGGAGAGGCTAACCCTGCGCAGGCTCACGAGGTTCACCAGCAGCATCACGACGAACATGACGGCGAAGCACTCCAAGGTGAGCAGCGCCGCCTCGCCGGACACCCTGAACGTGAAGTTGCGCACCGCATCGTCGAACAGGGCGGCGGTCACGAACACGAGCAGCTGGGACAGCAGGATTCCCAGCGCGAAGCCCACCACCAGGGAGCCCGCCGAGGCGAGCAGCGTCTCGATTGTCAGGACCAGCGACACCTGGCCGCGCGTCATCCCGAGCACCTGGTACAGGCCCATCTCGCGCTTGCGCCGGCGGATGAGGTAGCTGTTCGCGTACACCATCAGAAAGCCCAGCACCACCGCCAGGAACACCGTGATTCCCGAGACGATCTGCGCGATGAGCTGCACGAGCTGGCTGGCATAGTCGTCCAGGAAGCCCGCCTGCATGCCGATGGAGTTGAATGCGTAGAACACGGCGACGCCCAGCGCGAGCGTCACGAAGTAGATGGCGAAGTCGCGCGCGGAGCGGCGGACGTTGCCCAGGGCGAGCTTAGCGAGCATCGTCGGAGCCACCCCCGATCGTGGCGACGACCTCCATGATGCGCTCGAAGAACTCGCGCCTGTCGACGTCGCCGCGGCGCAGCTCGGTGAAGATGCGCCCGTCGCGGATGAACAGCACGCGACCGCAGAAGCTGGCGGCGAAGCTGTCGTGCGTGACCATCAGGATCGTGGCGCCCTGCCGGGCGTTCATCTCGTCGAAGCGCTCCAGCAGCGTGCGGGAGTTCTTGGAGTCAAGGGCGCCGGTAGGCTCGTCGGCGAGCACGAGCGTGGGCCCGCCCACCATCGCGCGGCATGCCGCGACGCGCTGGCGCTGGCCACCCGACACCTGGTAAGGGTACTTGTCCAGGACCGACGCCACGCCCAGCTCCGTCGCGATTGCGTCGACGCGCTCGACGACCTGCCGCGCCGGGACGCGCCCGATCGTGAGCGGCAGCGCGATGTTCTCGCGGCAGGTCAGGGCGTCGAGCAGGTTGGAGTCCTGGAAGATGAACCCGAGCTGCTCGCGGCGGAAGTCTGCCAGGTCACGGGAGCGCATGCCCGTGACGTCGCGCCCCCCAATCAGGACGCTGCCCTCGGTGGGACGGTCGATCGTGGCGACGCAGTTGAGCAGCGTGGACTTGCCCGAGCCGGACGGGCCCATGATCGCGACGAACTCGCCCGCCTCGACGTCGAACGACACGCCGTCCAAGGCGCGCGTCGCCGTGCCGGCGGACTTGCCGCGGCCGTAGACCTTGACCAGCCCGTGAACCGATAGTGCGCTTGCCATGTGAGTTCCTCTCTGTCCGAAGTCGGGACGCTCCCATGGTCGCGCGAGGGCCGCGGCGCAGCCATCGATTACGCTTACGGCGAGCTTACGCTTTCGTAAGGTTCCCGAGGTGATGCGTCCCGGGGACGCTCAGAGGTCCCCCAGGCGCTCGCGGTCGGTGGGGAACGAGATCGTGAAGCGGCTGCCCTCGCCCTGCCGCGACGAGGCGCGCACGGAGAGCCCCATCTTCTCGCAGAGCTCGCGCACCAGGTACAGCCCGATGCCGGTGGAGCGCGCCTGGCCGGCGACCCGCCCGTTCTCCCCCACGAAGCCCTTGTCGAACACGCGCGGCAGGTCGGCGGCACTGATTCCCATGCCGTTGTCGCTCACGTCGAGCTCCACGCGCTCGTCTGCCCTGCCGGCGTCGACCGCCCGCGCGTCGAACCGCAGCTCCGGCGTGCGCCCGGACCCCCCGGGCGCGCGGTACTTGGCGGCGTTCTCGGCGAGCTGGCCCACGACGAACGCCATCCACTTGGCGTCGGCGAACACGGTCAGGCCCATCCCCTCGCCCAGGCGCACCGACACGCGCGCATCGATCAGCGAGCGCTTGTGCGCGCGCAGCGCCGCTCCCACGAAGTCTCCCACGCGCACCCGGCGGATGAGCAGGTCGCGCGAGACGCTGCCGGAGCGCGCGTAGTACAGCGCCTGCTCGACGTATCCGTCCATGCGGTCGAGCTCGCGCTGCAGGCGCCCGGAGGAGGGGCCGGGCTCGTTCTCGCAGATCAGGCGCGCCGCGGCGATGGGGGTCTTGACCTCGTGCACCCACGCCTCCACGAACGAGCGGTAGTCGTCGGCGTCGCGCCGTGCGGCGGCGACGTGCGCCTGGCCCGCGCGCGAGACGGCGTCCAGCGCCTCCCAGGCGGCGACGCCCTCGGGGTACCCGGGGGCGTCGACCACGTCGCTCGCCCCCAACGCCTCCCTGGGGTCCCCGACGGCGCGCTCGACCTGGCGCCAGAAGCGCCGCCGCGGCAGGTAGGAGCACGCGAGGTCAAGCGCAAAGCACAGCAGCATCACGCAGACGACGAGACCCGTCGCCTGGCCGGACACGCCCGACCCGCGCATGACGACGGCGGCGCACGCCACGCTGGCGAGCAGCGCGACGAGCGAGGGCGCACGGTCGCGCAGGAACGCGGCCGGCCCGTAACCTCTCCCGCGCCGGTCGCGGGCGCGCGGGACAGCGCCCGGGGCATCGTCGGCGCGCACGGCGCCCCGCGGGCCCCCGCCGACGCCCCTCATCGCACCGAGTAGCCCTGGCCGCGCCGGGTGACCAGGAAGTCGTCGGGCAGGCCGAGCGCCGCCAGCTTGCGCCGCAGGCGGGTGACGTTGACCGTCAGCGTGTTGTCGTCCACGAAGTCGTCGGAGTCCCACAGCTCGCACATCAGGTCCTCGCGCGAGACGACCTCGCCCGCGCGCCCCACGAGCACGCCCAGGATGCGCAGCTCGTTCCTCGTCAGCTCGACGCTCTCGCCCTGGAAGGACGCCGTCGAACGAGCCGCGTCGACGCGCAGCCCGCGGTGCTCCAGCGCCGGCGATGAGGCCGTCACCCCCGAGCGGCGCAGCAGCGCCTCGACGCGCGCGAGCAGAACATGGACGCTGTAGGGCTTGGCTATGAAGTCGTCGGCCCCCAGCGTCATGCTCATGACCTCGTCGACCTCTCCCGACCGGCTCGTGACCACGATGATGGGCACGTTGGAGCGCGCGCGGATCTCCCGGCACAGCAGCGTGCCATCCACGCCCGGCAGGCTCAGGTCGAGCAGCACCAGGTCGGGCGAACAGCCCAGGACGGCGTCGGTCGCGTGCGCGAAGTCGGTGACGGCGACCGGCTCGTGGCCGTTGTTCGCCAGCGTCTGCGCGAGCGCCTCGCGCACCGAAGCATCGTCCTCGACGAATGCGATGCGAGCCATCGTCCTCCCCTCGCCATGCGCGCCACCCACGCCCGTCGCGGCATGACGGTGGGGGCTCGGCGCGCCGACCGGCAGGCCCGGCCCGGATGCGCGACGCTTGCGGCGTCGCGGCGGCACCTGAGGCGTCGCAGTGCGATAGTATAGCGCTCGACCGCCGGCGCGCCGAAGCCACCCCGCGCGCGGGAGGCCTGACGCACCGCCACGGCAGCGTCGCGACGGCGCGACGGCAGGACAGAGGGCCCCGGCGCAGGCAGGCGTCGGGAGGGAGGAGGGCCCCATGAGGACCTACGAGTTCGAGGCGACGATCGAGGCGGTGCCCGGCATCGACGGCGCGTTCGTCGAGGTGCCGCTGGACCTGCCGCGCACCTTTGGCGCGGGGCGCCTCAAGGTGCACGCGACCTTCGACGGGGTCCCCTACGACGGCAGTGTCGTCGCCGAGAAGCCCGCCGCCGACGGGCCCGATGGCGCCACGACGGGCGCGGCTGGGGCGGCGACGCCCCGCAGGCGCTACGTGATCGGCATCCGCAAGGACATACGCGCGCGCATCGGCAAGCAGCCCGGCGACCGGGTCGCCGTCACGCTCGTCTGTGCCCAGCTCGACGCGCCCGCCCTCACCTTCTTCCAGGCGTATCGCGCCAAGGTCGAGCGCAAGGGCCGCACGCGCGAGGAGCTCGACCAGGTCATGGCGTGGCTGCTGGGCTATGAGGCTCCGGACCTGACCGACGAGAGGCTGGGTGCCACGAGCCTCGCCGACTGGCTTGACCGCGCGCCCGCCTACAACCCCCGCGCCGACGCGATCACGGGCAAGGTGTGCGGCTACGACGTCGCGGACATCAGCGACCCCACGATGCGTCGCGTGCGCCAGCTGGACAAGCTCGTCGACGAGCTGGCGAAGGGCCGCCCGCTGGAGAGGGTCCTGCGCCCCTGAGGCACCCCCCGAGCGCGGCGCGCCGGGAGCGCCTAGCGGGGGTGATAGGGGCACGCGGTCCCCATGCACACCGAGTTCTCGGCCATCGTCGCGCACACCGGGACGCGCCCCGAAGCCTCGACCCCGCTGCCGAG
>CAIFEU010000047.1:0-324 GCA_903789505.1 uncultured Coriobacteriales bacterium | reverse complement strand
CCCGGGCGCCGCCCCCCCCGGGTGACGCCCCCGGGGGGGCGGCCGACGGCTATGCGCGCGTCGCGCTTGCAGCAGCGCGGCCTGCCCGCCTGAGTGATGCGCGTCAGGATGCGGGCGACCATGAGCTGGTTCTCGGACCAACCCTGCGCCTTGAGCGGCGCCCCCTCGCAGATGATCGCGCGCGCCATGCCCGCGGAGGCCGCCGCCCCGCAGACGCCCCAGCGCGCGCACGCGGCGCCCGGCACGCACGCCGCGCGGCGCCGGAGCTCCTCGAGGTCGCCGGCGAGGCGCGCGTCCCGGTCGGGGGCTGCCTCGGCGTTGCGG
>CAIFEU010000046.1 GCA_903789505.1 uncultured Coriobacteriales bacterium | reverse complement strand
GGCTGCCCCGCAGGCGGCGCCTGACGCGTCACGGAGGACGGGCACGCGGGCGTCGGGCGGGAGGGGCGGCGGGGCGCGCGACGGGGCCTAGGCGCGTCGCGAGGACGCGCCGCGGCGTGCGGCGATGGCGGGCTGCACCCAAGCATACCCCCAACGTCGCGGGCAAGGTCCGCGGAGGCGCCGCTTGCCAAAGTCTCACGAGCCCCCCGCGAGGCCCCCGCGACTCGCGCCAAAGGGGCGTGCCGGGGGGGGGGGTGGTGGGGGGGGGCCGGGTGGCCGCGGGGGGCGCCGGGGCGTCAGCGGGCGCCCATCAGCGCCACCTCGCGCTGCGTGAACACCGGCCCCTCCAGGCAGATGAAGTGGCTCCCGATGTTGCACCTTCCGCACTTGCCCACACCGCACTTCATGCGCCGCTCGAGCGTCGTCACGATGTCGCCGGGGTCATACCCCAGCGCGGTGAACGACTCCAGGCAGGTGCGGAAGAACGACGCCCCACCGCACAGCGTGGCGCACGCGTTGCGCGGCGACAGCCCCTCCTGCGCGAACACCTTCTCCAGGAACGGCGCCGAGTAGCTCACCTCGCCGTCCCAGTCGTCGCTGCCGTGGTAGACGCTCACGTGGACGTGTGTGTCGGGCTGCCCCGGCCACACGTTCGTGAGCTCGTCGAGATAGACGAGGTCGGCCTTGGTGCTCGCGGAGTAGACCAGGTCGATCCTCCCGTAGTCGGCACGATGCCTCAGGCAGTACTCGAGGAACGACCGCACCGGCGGAAGGCCGATGCCCGCCGCGACGAACAGCATGTCACGGCCGCGCGCGCTGTCGTAGGGGAACCAGTTGCCGTACGGTCCGCGAAGGCCGACCTCGTCACCGACCCTGAGCTCGTGCATGCGCTCGGTGACCTGCCCCACGCGCTTGACGCACAGCTCGACGTAGTCCTCGCCCCGCGACGTCACCGCGAACATGCATTCGCCATACGGCAGCACCGAGAACATGGCGGTCTGGCCGGGCAGCGCGTCGAAGGGGCGCGAGCCGTCGAGCGCCTGCAGGCGAAACGACCTCACGTCGGGCGTCTGCTGGCTGATGCCGACGACCTTGCAGGTCATGGGGGTGTAGGGCTCCCCTCCCCGCGCACAGTCGTGCGCCACGACGATGTCACCCATCGACTGCCACCTCCCCACGCATCGCCGCCGCCTCGGCGCCCACGCGATCGATCACGCGGGTGATGTCGACGCCCGCCGGACAGTCGGCGATGCATCTGCCGCACCCCACGCACAGGTTCTCGCCGTAGCGGTCAAAGAAGTAGCTGAGCTTGTGCATGAAGCGCTGGCGGACGCGCGGCGCCTTGTCGGCGCGCGGGTTGTGGCCGCCCGCCATCTGCGTGTAGGTCACGAACATGCACGAGTCCCAGCAGCGGTACCGCGAGCCCTCGGCGGCGCGCGTGTCCTGCGATATGTCGAAGCAATAGCAGGTGGGGCACACGAAGGTGCAGGTGCCGCACGTCACGCAGGTGTCGGCGATATCGTCCCACATCGGCGACTCGTACAGCCCGGGCATCGCCTGCGCGACGCCGTCCATGTCGACCGTGAGGGAGCACGTCACGCGCGCGTCGTCCCCGGCGTCCGGCGCCTCGCCCGGCTCGTCGTCCCGAACGGCGTCCGGGGCGGCGGCGCGCCACGCGTCCAGCGCCCTCTGCCCGCGCTCGGTCTGCGCCTGCGCGCGATAGGAGTCGCCCCGGTCGCGCAGCACGACGTCCGCCCCCGGCGCCCGCGTGGGCGACCCGCCCATGGAGTCGCAGAAGCACGTGGGGTCGGTGCGCTCGCAGGCGAGCGCGACCAGGGTCGCCGCCTGCCTGCGCGCCTGGTAGAACTCGTCGACGTAGCCCTTGGTCAGGAACACTTGGTCGAGACGCTCCACCGACGCCACGTCGCAGGGGCGCATGCCGAAGACCGTGAAGGGCCGCGAGGCGACGTCCGCCTGCTCGATCGAGAGGTGCCCCTCGTGCGTCTTCCAGCGGTACAGGCGCTCCGCCTTGGGGAAGAGCAGCTCCTTGGGCGGGACCTTGGTGGTGCGCACGTCGAGGAGCGGCTCCACGCCCGGCTCGTGCTCGACGAACTGCGTCACGCCCGCCACGCTTCCCGGGACGTAGACCTGCTCGTCGCGCCCGATTGCGTCGAGCAGGGCGCATATGTCCCTCTTGTCGATGATCATGCCCTCGCCTCCCCTACATGAACTCTTCGACGTCGTCGGTGCGATAGGAGCGCAGCGGGTCGGGTCCGGCGTCGGAGAGCCCGCCGCCCTCGTACGGCCCGAAGAGCCGGTCGATGTCGCGCACCTGCTTGTGCATCAGCGTCATGAGCGGCAGCCCCATCGGGCACGCCCGCTCGCACTCGCCGCACTCGATGCAGCGGTCTCCCGTGTGGAACGCGCGCATGAGCCCCCAGTAGCGGGAGGCGTCGAGCCCGAAGTCCTTCTCGAGCCAGCCCACGCGCTCGGCGTCGGCGAAGCACGACCGGCAGTTGCACGCAGGGCACACGTTCCTGCACGCGAAGCACATCGCGCACTGCGAGAACATCCGGTCGAAGAACGCCCGGCGCTGCTCGGGCTCCATCGACTCGATGCGGTCGACCTCGCCGAACCGGTAGGGTCGCGGCTCCTCGACCGTCTCCCCCACCATCTCGTCGTAGGTCACCGGGTTGCGTCGCTGGCACTCCTCGCACTTCTTGAGCGGGGCGCCCCCATCGCGGTCGAGCATGCCGGTGCACCCCACGCCCACCAGGTACACGTCCTGCCGGGAGACCTGTCTGTCGGCGACCAGGCGCTCGACCGCCCGCGACTCGCAGCCGCGCGCCACCATGCCGATGCGGCCATCGCCGCGCCGCTGCAGCGCGTACTTGGCTATGAGCTGGTCGCACCACTCGTCGACGACGATGCGGTCGACCTCGTCGGGGCTCTCGATCGTCACCGGGGTGCGCCAGTGCTCGAACCGGGCGGGCTCCCAGGCGATGAAGCAGGAGACCGTCCCGCTCTGGAGCAGGTCACGGGCGCGATCGCGGATCTGCTGCGTCAGGTTCGCCGTCATCGCGCATCGCCCGCCCCTCGCGCCGCCTCGAGCAGGGCGTCCGCGCCCGCGAGCGCCTCGAGCGAGGGGGCGTCGGACGCCATCGGCCCCATCTGCGAGATCTGCTCGGTCACGCTGACGACCGTGTCGCGGAACTTGCCGGCCTCGGAGCCCGAGATCCAGCGCACCTGGAAGCGACCGGGACGCAGTCCGGAGTACTCGAGCAGGCGCTTGAAGACCATCATGCGCCGCTTGGCGTAGTAGTTGCCGCTCACGTAGTGGCAGTCCCCGGGATGGCAACCGCACACCAGGACGCCGTCGCACCCGTCCTGCAGGGCGCGCAGGACGTGCTGGGGGTTCACGCGCCCCGAGCACGGGACGCGCAGCAGCCGGATGTCAGCGGGATAGTTCATGCGGTTCAGCCCCGCCAGGTCCGCACCCGCGTAGGTGCACCAGTTGCAGCAGAACGCGAGGATCTTGGGCTGCCAGGGCGACCCGGCCCCACCCTCGGGCGACGCCGCCCCCTCAGCCCGCGACCGCGCCTCGGCGGCCACGGCGTCAGACGTCACTGACATAGCATCTCCACCTCCTGCATGATTCCCTCGTCACTGAAGCCGAGCAGGTCGAGCGCGCCCGACCTGCACGCGACCGAGCAGGCGCCGCAGCCCTGGCACAGGCCCTCGTTCACCTGGCAGACCGTGCGCGTGACCTTGCGGGAGTTCTCCCGCAGGTTGGCCTGGACCAGCCCCAGCGCCCCATAGGGGCAGACGTCCACGCACGCCCTGCAGCCCGAGCAGCGCGACACGTCGACCTTGGACAGCATCGGGTTGGACTCGATCTGGCCTCGGGCGAACAGGCCGATCACCTTCGAGGCGACGGCGCCCGCCTGGGCGACCGTGTCGGGGATGTCCTTGGGGCCCTGCGCCACCCCTGCCAGGTACACGCCGGCCGTGTTGGTCTCGACGGGTCGCAGCTTGGGATGTGCCTCGGTGAAGAACCCCTCGGGCCCGCGCTGGACGTTGAGCTTGGAGGCGAGCACGTCGCTGCCTCGCGAGGGGACCATCGCGGTCTCGAGCACGACCATGTCCGCCTTGACGCGCACGATCTCGCCGGACAGCGTGTCCTCGCCCATGCAGACCAGCCCGTCGCCCTCGGGGTAGATCTTGGAGACGCGCCCGCGCACGTAGATGGCGCCGTCCTGCAGCGTGCGCATGTAGAACTCGTCGTAGCCCTTGCCGGCGCAGCGGACGTCCATGTAGAAGACGTAGCAGGTGCCGTCGGGGACCTTGTCGAGGTACTGGTGGGCGTGCTTCGCGGCGTACATGCAGCACGCCCTCGAGCAGTAGCTCACGCCCTTGTTGGGGTCGCGCGAGCCGACGCACTTGACGATGACCGTCGTCTTGGGCTCGGTGCGGTCGGAGGGGCGCAGGATGTGGCCCTCGGTGGGGCCGCTGGCGTTGACGATGCGCTCGAACTGCAGGCCGGTGATCACGTCGGGGTAGCGGCCGGCGCCGTACTCGCCGTACAGGCCCGTCCAGTCGATCAGCTCGTAGCCGCTCGCGACGACGATCGCCCCGTAGCGCTGCGTCGTGACGCGGTCGACGTCGTCGTAGCGGATGGCGCCGGTCGGGCAGACCTTCTCGCACACGCCGCACTTGCCGCTCTGGAGCTTCTTGCAGTGCTCGGCGTCGATCGTGGGCTTGGAGGGGACTGCCTGCGGGAACGGCTTGTAGATCGCGGTGCGCGTTGAGAGCCCCTGGTTGAACTCGCTGGGGATCTTCTTGGTGGGACATTTGGTCTCGCACAGGCCGCAGCCGGTGCAGACGTCGTAGTCGACGTACTTCGCCTTCTCGCGCAGCGTCACGTCGAAGCTGCCTATGTAGCCCGAGACCGACTCGACCTCGGTCAGCGACTTGATCTCGATGTTGGGGTTCTCCGCCGCCTCCGACATCTTGGGCGTGCAGATGCACGCCGAGCAGTCCATCGTGGGGAACGTCTTGTCGAGCATGACCATCTTCCCGCCGATCGAGCTCTCGCGCTCGACCAGCGTCACCGGGAAGCCCGCGTCGGCGATGTCCAGGGCGGCCTGGATCCCGGCGATGCCGCCGCCGATGACCAGGGCGCGGCGCTCGACCGGCAGGTTCGTCGTGAACAGCTCGCGGTCGCAGCTCACCTTCGCCACCGCCATGGCGACCAGGTCGCACGCCTTGCGCGTGCCCTGCTCGCGGTCCTTGTGGACCCACGAGCACTGCTCGCGGATGTTGGCGATCTCGAGCATGTAGGGGTTGAGGTCGGTCTTCTCCGCGATCATCTTGCGGAAGGTGGCCTCGTGCATGCGCGGGCTGCAGGAGGCGATGACGACGCGGTCCAGGGCGTTCTCCTTGATGGCGCTGCACACGCTCTCCTGCCCGGGCGCCGAGCAGGTGTACTTGTTGGTGTCCGAGAACACGACGCCGGGGAGCTTGAGCGCCTCCCGGGCGACGCGCTCCACGTCTACCGTCCCCGCGATGTTGCTGCCGCAGTGGCAGACGAACACGCCGATCCTCATGCGACCACCCCCTGGCTGCGCGCCGCCTCGACCGTCTCGACCGCGGGCGTGAAGTGCCGTTTGATGCCGATCTCGTCGGCCTTGCCCCCGAAGCTCGCCGCGATCAGCTCGGTGAAGTAGTACACGGGCAGCCGGAGCGGGGGCTTCCCGAGCTCGGCCCGCTGCCGGTTCGCCTCCGCCTCGCGCATGTCGAGGTTGAGCATGCACAGCGGGCACGCGGTGGCGACCGCCTCGGCGCCGGCGGCGGCGGCGTTCTCGAGGATGCGACCGACCATCGGCTTCATGTCGCGCTGCACGATGACCTGGTGCGAAGCGCCGCAGCACTCCGTCTTGAACGACCACTCGACGGGCTCGGCACCCGTCAGCGACAGGATCCGTTCCATCGAGCGCGGGTCCTCATCGTCGTCGAACGCGCACACGTCGCGCGGGCGGACCATCGCGCAACCGTAGTAGCACGCGACCTTGAGCCCCTTCAGCGGCCGGGTCACGCAGGAGCTGAGCCTGCTCTGCACCTCGGGGTCCATGAACGGCTCGAGCCCGTTCATGACCTCGGCGCTCGCCTTCCACTCGCGCCCGATCAGGCCGTCGATGCGCGCGAGGTCCTCGGGGCTGCGGCGCGCGTGCACCAGGGCGCGGCGCAGGTTGATGTAGCACCCCGCGCACAGAGCGAGCACGGGGCGGTCGCCGAACGTCTCCTCCGAGAGGGCCAGCGAGCGCGCGGGAAGGGCGTCCCCCAGGTCGTGGCTCCTGAGGTGGCCCGCCGACGCCCCGCAGCAGTTCCATTCGGGAATCTCGGACACCTCGAAGCCCAGCCTCTCGGCGACGTACATGAACGACTCGGTGTAGGCGCGCCCCGTCGAGTGCGCCGAGCATCCGGGAAAGAACGCGAACTGCGTCTGAGCCATTGCGCTATCGACCTCCCCCGTTTCCCTGTTGCTCCCTGTCTCCTGCCCCGCCCTGCCCGGGCGCGGCGCGCAGGCGCGCGACCATGCGCGTCACGTCGGAGGGGTCTTCCAGCTTGTGGGCTCCCCCCGACATGATCAGGCCTGCGCCGACCATCCTCGGCAGACCGCCCACGTCCTGGAACAGGTGGCCGGTCTCGATGTTGTAGCGAGCCGCGAGGTTGACCTCGTCGCTCACGCCCTTGCGCTGCAGGTTGTCCAGGAAGATGTCCATGAACTTGGGACCCTCCCGCACCGCGGCGCACCCATGGTCGACCTCGTAGCGGCAGATCGCCTCCATGAGGCTCGGGAGGTCAACGCTCTGCGGGCAGCGCGCGAGACAGACGCCGCAGTCCACGCACAGCCACGGCATGCGCGCGCCCAGCACCCGGTCGACCCTGCCGAGCTGTAGCTCCCTGATCACCTGCCGGGGCGTGAGGTCGGCACCCGCCGCTACCGGGCATCCCCCCGAGCACTTGCCGCACTGATAGCAGTCCCTCAGGTTGACGCCCGCATCCTCGGTGATGCTGGCGATGGCCTCTCCCGCCTGGGCACGCGCGTCCGATTCCGAACAAGCATCCATTTGCGGCCTCCAAGCTCCGGCGCCCGGCGAAGGGTCGCCCGAACGCCATGCGACGAACTCGTCCGACGGCCGCACGCGCGCGTCTCGTCGCCACGCCCGGACCCGTCGCGAGGCCCGCGCGCTTGCGGTCGTGCCGTACGCATTCAGTTATCGCGTGTGGAAAAACGTCGACGGCTCCGCCCTCGCCAAACGGCAAGATTCAAGCCGCAGGCATCATTTCTTCAAATTCAAATCACATGTGTATAGTCTGTGAGCGGCATGCTTGAGCGGTGAAAAACCATTGTTGAAGATGTGTAACACAATCGCATTACATGTCGGCGGACATGAAAATCCCCGCGCGGCGAACGTGCCGCGCGGGGGGGCTGGACCGAACCATGTCGTCATCACGAGCGTCGGGCGCCCGGCGCCGACAGCGGCGCAGGGGCCGCGGGTCGTCGACCGCCCGCGTTGCGCGGCGCCCGGAGGTCACGCTGTGGCAGGCAGTGCGGGCGAGACGCCCCGCATCAGGGTCGTCGACCCGTCCGACCCGTACGAGAGGGAGTAGAGCCTCTCGCCGGTGGCGCCGGTCCCCTCGTACACGACCTCGGTGACGTTGCCCGCGCCGTCGGTGAGCGTGCCGTACTCGACCCCGAAGAACCTGAACACGACGAGCGTGACTGTCTCGTCCTGAGGTGCGTCGGAGCCGCCTGAGGACGCGCCCTCGTCCGCAGCGTACCGCAGGGTTACCTCGTAGGTCGTGGCGTCCAATGTCAGGGGCCCCTCGAGCCAGCGCAGCGAACGGTCGCCGCTGCGGAACAGATAGTCCGCGGCCGCGGCCTTCTCGTCGGCCGTGGCATCGCGGGCGGTCGCCTCGTAGGTCCCCGTCAACGTGACGGAGCCCCCGGTCGAACCGGAACGGGCCACGAAGGAGCCGTCCTGCCCAAAGGAGAAGCTGACGCCCTGGTCGGTGCCCCAGACGCCCTCGACGCCGCGGGAGGTGCCGAAGGCCGACCCCACGCCCTGTGAGCCCGAGAAGGAGGTGGCGCCGAGTACCGCGCAGGCCGCACCTATGGCGAGCGCGATCGCATAGCATGCGACGATCACGAGGATCGGGTGCCCGCGCCTTTCGCCCGTGCCATCGGCAGCCCTCGCCGCGGAATGCGACACAGCACCGGACGCGCCGCCCTGCGCGCCCGCGTCGGCGGCATCGGGGGGCGTCGTCGAATCGGGCGCGGCCCCGTCGGAGGGGGCGGGAAGGCCCGGCGCCTCCCCGGCGGCGTCGGGCTGAGCCTGTCCGACGGCGTCGGCCGCGGGGGCCTCTGACGCCGGGGCAGCCTGGGGCTCGGTCGAGTCGGACCGCTCGGGCCGTACCTGAGCGGGCGCGTCCTCGGGAGAGCGCGGCGCGGGGCCACCCGCGGGAGAGGCGTCGGGCAGCGGATCGTACATGCCGCCCCAGCGGGGGACGTCGAACTGGCACGCCCAGTTTCCCAGCGCGCGCCACGCGACCGCGCAGACGATCGACTGCGGAATCGAAAGGACGAACCCGACCAGGGACAGCGCCGCCACCGACGAGCCCAGGGCGCCGACGAGGACGGCGCCCGCGTAGTACAGCGACTCGCCGCCGTGCATGACGTCGCCGACGAACGGGGTGACCGCCGCCAGGGCGGGCGTGAGCGACCCCGCCACAGCTGGCAGGGAGATGAGGGAGGAGGCGAGCACGAGCAGGATCGAGATGCCGAGGAAGCCGAAGAAGACCTTGCACAGGCCGCCGAAGTCCCTGCCGGCCATGTGCATCTGCACGCCCCACTGCCACGCCGCGCCGAACCTGTTGTAGATCGCGAGGCGCACCAGGCCCGTGTACATCAGTATCACGAGCAGCACGTCGGCGACGATCACGGCGGCGATGACGACCGTGAGCACCACGATCCAGACCACCGGCGACGAGTCGTAGGCGAGATGCTCGGAGGCGAGACCGACGCAGAAGGCTCCCGCGACGTCGATGACGCCCATCAGGCAGCCGTACAGCACCTGAACGCACCACGCCTTCGCACCGCGAGGCCAGAAGTCGGCGTCGCCGGCGCCGCACACGTGGGGCGCGAGCGGGGTGTCCATGCCCCACGCCGCCTCCCGCAGCCAGCCCAGGAAGTACCCGAGCGCGATCATCTGCCCGAGGATGGGGATGAGCTGGAGCAGGGCCAGCAGCAGGAACTTCCCAAAGATGTTGCGCGTGCGCGAGAGAGAGCCCCAGGCCCTCCCCATGAACCTTCTGTCCTGTCCCGTCATGGAAGGCTCCTTCTTGTCATGCCGTCGTCAGGCGCCCGCCGCTGCCCACGCGCGACGGGCGATCTAGCCGGTTTCGTACCCGTTGAGGGGAAATAATCCCCTATGCACCTGTAAACGACAACAAAGGTCCCCGTTGTGTATCGACGCGGCACGCCGGGGGCACAGCAGCCGCCCGAGCGCTACCATGGTCCGGACACGTTCGAACCGCGAGACGAAAAGGAACAGCCATGCCCAACATCGGCAGCCTCGAGGCCAGCCTGAAGCGCAGCGACGAAATCAAGGCGGACCTGGAGAAGAACCCCTCCCACTATTCGATGCTCACCGGCGACCGCCCCACGGGCCGTCTGCACCTGGGGCACTACTTCGGCACGATTCGGGAGCGCGTCCACCTTCAGAACCTGGGCGTCACGACGCGCATCCTGATCGCGGACTACCAGGTGATCACCGACCGCGACACGACGGCGAACATCCAGGACAACGTCTACAACATGGTCATGGACTACCTCGCGTGCGGCATCGACCCCGACAGGACGCCGATCTACGTCCACTCCGCAGTGCCCGCGTGCAACCAGCTGATGCTCCCGTTCCTCTCGCTGGTCACCGAGGCGGAGCTTCAGCGGAACCCGACGGTCAAGGCCGAGATGGAGGCATCCGGCCACGCGCTGACCGGCCTGCTGCTCACCTACCCCATCCACCAGGCATGCGACATCCTGTTCTGCAAGGGCAACGTCGTCCCGGTCGGCAAGGACCAGCTGCCCCACATCGAGATCACGCGCACGGTGGCGAGGCGCTTCAACGAGCGCTACGGCCAGGTCTTCCCCGAGCCCGACGCGCTGATCTCCGAGGCCGTCGAGGTACCGGGGCTCGACGGGCGCAAGATGAGCAAGTCCTACGGCAACGCGATCAGCATCTCCATGACGCCCGAGCAGACGGCGAAGCTGATCAAGAAGTCGCCGACCGACTCAGAGCGCACGATCACGTTCGACAAGCAGAACAGGCCGGGCGTCTCCGCCCTGCTCACGACGTCGGCGCTGTGCACCGGACGCACCGAGGTCGAGATCGCCGACGAAATCGGGGACGCCGGGTCAGGCGCGCTCAAGAAGTACGTCACCGACGCGGTCAACGACTACCTTGCGCCAATCCGTGAGCGCCGTCACCGCTACGAGCAGGACCTCGACTACGTCAAGGACGTCCTGCACGAGGGCAACCGGAAGATGAACGAGATCGCGAACAGGACCCTCGACGAGGTCCGCGTCGCGATGGGCATGGTGTACTAGGGGGCATGGGCGACCCGGACGCGACGCGCACCGGCGGGGCGGAGGGCGCTGGGGACGTGCTGCCGCCCTACGCGCTGGTGCTCTCGGACATCGACGGCACGCTGCTCGACCCCGGGCACAGGCTGACGGACGCCACGCGCGCCGCAGTCAGGCGCGTCGTGGGCACCGGGGCGCGGTTCGGGCTCGCCACGGGGCGCATGCCCTCGGGCACGACCGGGATAGTGGAGGAGCTGGGCGTGCCGTGCGCACGCATCTGCTACAGCGGCGCGTTCGTCCTTGACGAGCACGGCGACGTCGTGAGCTCGACGACCATTGACGTCGAGACCGCAGGCGCCGTGCTCCGCGTGCTGCGCGAGGGCTGGCCTGAGCTCGAGCCGTGCTTCTTCGCCGGGTGGCACTGGTACGTGGAGCATCCCGACCACCCCGCGGGGGGGGCGCGTGGGGGGGCGTGTGCGCGCGCGGGGCTTCTTCGGGGGGTGGCTCTGGTTGGTGGCGCACCCCGCCCCCCCGGGGGGCGGGGGCGAGACGGCGATCGTCCGCGCGCGACCGGAACAGGCGCGGCTGGACGAGCTGCTGGCGCGCGGGGTGGCGCCCAACAAGATCTTCTGCAGCAGGTCGGCGGGAATCGTCTCCTCGAGCGTGCGGATTGCGCAAGAGCTCAGGGCGGCGTTCCCCCAGCTGACCGTCATCCGTT
Source organism: uncultured Coriobacteriales bacterium (assembly GCA_903789505.1). Taxonomy (GTDB): domain Bacteria; phylum Actinomycetota; class Coriobacteriia; order Coriobacteriales; family UMGS124; genus CAIFEU01. The sequence goes on along the minus strand of CAIFEU010000046.1, from coordinate 6,144 downwards.
CGTCCAACGGCATGATGGTCGAAGTCGTCGGCGCCCACGTGAGCAAGGCGACGGGGGCGAGAGCCCTACTCGAGCGCATGGGCATCCCCGCCTCGGGGTGCCTGGCGTTCGGCGACGACGAGAACGACGTCGAGCTGCTGCGCATGGCGGGCAGAGGCGTCGCCATGGCGAACGCCGCCGCGGACGTCCGCCGCGCAGCGGACGACGTCACCGCGTCCAACGCAGACGACGGGGTGGCCCGCTACCTGCTCGCCCACGCGCTGCCCTGACGGCGGCGGGCGAGGCGGACACGGGACGAAAACGCCGGGACGCCGCCCCCGGACACAGCGGGTGACGGCGTCCCGAACCCATGCGAAGTCCACGCGAGGCCACGCGCGGGAAGGACCCTACTGCTTATCCTCCCCCTCGGAGGCAGTCCCCGCGCCCGCCTCCGGCTCAGCAGCCGGCGCGGCGCCGGCACCCGAGATGACCTTCATCGGAATCTTCTCGTCGGTCGAGGACGTGGGCTGCAAGTGCACCTCGACCTCCGCGTCGGACTCGGTGAGGTCGATCGACTCGGTGAAGTTCTTGCGGCTCGGCGATGTCACCTTGATGTCGTACTTGCCCTTCGCGCAGCCTATCGACGCCCTGCCATCGGCGCCGGTGGTGGCGAACTGGGCCTTGCCGCCGTCCGTGGGCTTGATCTCGACGCGGGCGCTGCGCTGGGGTTTGCCCGTCTTCTCATCGATTGCGGTCAGGACGAACTGCCGCTCCGGCCTGACGCGCGCGACGAACGAGAACTTGTGCGCCGTCGCCTCGTGAGGGGTCTCCATGTCCTGCGCGCTCACGAAGCGCGCCTCCCAGCGATGCAGCTTCGCCTCGGAAGGGGAGACCGCCTCGATCTTGGTCCACCACAGCTTGGGACGCGGGTCCTGGGGCGGCTCGAGGACGCCCGAGCCGACCAGCTCGTTGCCGGCGTCGTACACCTCGACGCGACAGCCCGCCAGCGCGCACTCGTCCGAGCAGGACGCGCCCACGCACACCTCGACGCGCTCGTTCACGTAGACGGGCGACGTGAGCCCCCAGGTGGAGAGCGTCACATGGTGCTTCTTGACGGTGATTACCAACAGAAGGTCGCGCGAGTGATGGGGGTTGGGGAAGGCGGGGCCACCGTCATCGGGCGGGGGCAGGGGCGCCGGCTCGTAGTGGATGCGGTACTGGTAGTCGCCCGCCACGTCGGGCATCGTCAGGAGCATGCCATCGGTGAACGCGAGGGCGTCCTCCTGCCCGGTGAACGTCGACGAGGCGAGCTCCTCGCCCGTGAGCTGGTCGAACACCTGGATGGCGTCGCCGCGCAGGTCGCAGCCGCTCGAGCACTCACCAAAGACGACCATCGAGACGAGGTCCCCCACGTAGATCTCGTCGGGAAGGCCGTCGATGTCGAAGGAGACGCTGTGGCCCTCCCCGGACTTCACGGTGGGGATGTGCTCCTGCTTGAGCCCCTTGGTGTCGATGGCTCCCTGAGAGCCGGTGCCTTCCTCTGTGGGCATGGGTGCCGCCTTCCTCTGATGGTCTTCGTTGCCTCGCGTCGCGCGCCGCGGGCGGCGCTGTGGTGTAGGGTACCCCTCCCCCGCCGGCGGTAATCGGCTATTCGGCGGGCCGCCGCCCCTGGGCGGGAATCTCACCGGTCGCGAGCAGGCGCGCGAGGTCGTCCTCGTCGAGCACGGCCACGCCGAGCTCGCGCGCCTTCGTCAGCTTCGAGCCAGCCGCCTCGCCCGCCACGACGTAGGAGGTTCTCCCGCTGACCGAGCCCGTCACCTTCGCGCCCAGGGCGCGCAGCGCGTCGCCCGCCTCCTCGCGCGTCCAGCGCCGAAGCGTCCCGGTCAGGACGAAGGTGAGCCCCTTCAGGGGCAGCTCGGAGCCCTGGGGGGCCTCTCGCTGCTCCAGCTGCACGCCCGCCGCGCGGAGCCTGTCGATGACCGCCAGGTTCTCGGGAACCGACAGGAACTCCGCGATGCTGTGCGCGATCTGCGGGCCGACGCCGTCGACCTGCGCGATGTCCTGCTCGTCAGCGGCGATAAGCGCGTCAATCGAGCGGAAGGCGCCCGCGACCGCCTCCGCCACCGTCTTGCCGACGTGACGGATCCCCAGGCCGAAGAGCACCCGAGAGAAGGGCTTCGACCGGCTCCCCTGGATGTTGCCGACGACCTTCTGCGCCATCGTGGCGCCCAAGGGGATGGGGTCTCCGGCGGCATGACCCTTCGCCCCCTTCGCGTAGAAGCGCCCGGTGGGAAGGCCCGCCAAGGACTCAACGGTCAGCCCGTAGAAGTCGGCGACGTCATGGACCATCCCCGAGTCGATCAGCGCGCCGACGAGCTTCTCCCCCAGCGACTCGATGTCCATGACCGGGCGGCTCACCCAGTGCATCAGACGCTCGGCTGCCTGGGCGGGGCAGTTGATGGAGACGCAGCGGTAGGCGACCTCGCCAGGCTCGCGCACGACCGGGGAGCCGCAGCTCGGACACGTCGTGGGCATCTCGAACTCGACCGAGTCTGCGGGTCGCAGATCGAGCACGGGCCCCACGACCTCGGGGATGACGTCGCCGGCCTTGTGCACCACGATCGTGTCCCCCACGCGCACGTTGCGCCGGTGGACCTCGTCGATGTTGTGCAGGGTCGCGCGCGATATCGTGGAGCCGGCGACGACGACGGGGTCGAACTCGGCGACGGGCGTCAGGACCCCCGTGCGGCCGACCTGCACCGCGATGTCGCGCAGAACCGTACGCTTCTCCTCGGGAGGAAACTTGAACGCGATGAAGAACCGGGGCGCCCGCGCGGTGAAGCCCAACCGATGCTGCAGGGCAAACGAGTCGACCTTCACGACCACGCCGTCGATGTCGTAGTCGAGCCCCTCGCGGTGCTCGAGCGCACGCGCGCAGAAGTCGTGGACCTCAGGAGCGCCGCCCACGCAGCGCTTGACGTTGGGGTTCACCGAGAACCCAGCCTCGCGCAGCCAGGCGAGGAAGTCCCACTGGGTGTCGACGCCGACCGACTCCATGTCCGCCAGCGCGTACATGAACGTCGCGAGGTCCCTGCCTGCGGTGACCTTGGGGTCCTTCTGCCGGAGCGACCCCGCCGCGGCGTTGCGCGGGTTGGCGAAGGGCGTCCTGCCCTCCGCGTCGGCGCGCTCGTTGAGGCGCACGAACGAGCGCTTGGGCATGTAGACCTCCCCGCGGACCTCGACCACGCCGGAGTCGGTCGTGACGTCGGAGAGGGCCTCGGAGGCGAGCTTGCGCGGGATGTCGGAGATCGTCAGGACGTTGAGCGTGACGTCCTCGCCCATGACGCCGTCCCCGCGCGTGGCGCCGCGCACCAGCTCGCCGTCACGGTACGTCAGCGCGATCCCGAGGCCGTCGATCTTGAGCTCGCAGACGTAGGTGGGCTCCTCGCCCAGGTCGCGCGCCGTCCGCTCGAGCCACTCGTCGAGCTCGCCCAGGTTCATGACGTCGTCGATGGAGTACATGCGCGCCGCATGGCGCACCGAGGCGAACTGGCTCGAGACGTACCCGCCCACGCGCTGCGTGTAGCTGTCAGGGGTGACGAGCTCGGGGTAGGCGCGCTCGATACCCTGGAGCTCGCGCAGCATGGCGTCGAACTGGGCGTCGGTGATGTCCGGGTCGTCCAGGGCGTAGTAGCGGTAGGCGTGATAGTCAAGATCGCGGCGAAGCTCCGCCGCCCGAGCCCGCGCGGCATCGACTCCCAGGGGCTTCGCAAGGCCGAGCGCCTCACCAGTCGGCTGGCCGCTCTCGTCGAACAGGGCGGGCGTCTCCTGTGACGCCGAACCGCCCGTGTTGCCCGCGGAGGACGTTTGGGACATGCTGGGACCCTCTCCTTCCACATGGTCGAAGTCCAAGCGCGCAGGCGCCGGACGCACCCAAGACATGGTAGTTGCTCGACACACGAGGTTCGGCGAGGAACGGCGGGGCACCGCACCGATAGCACAAGGGGCGGGACATCGGGGGCACGCGACGGCGCGGGCGAGGTATGCCGCGGCCTGCCGGGCGCCCGCGCTAGGTGTCGCACGCGGACGATGCGGGGCGTGCGCGTGCCGGCGCCGACGTCACTTGCCGCCGAAGAGCCCGAGTAGCTCCTCGCGGCTGGAAACCCCCAGCTTGCGATACATGTTGCGCACATGGGTGTACACCGTGCTCTCCGAGATCATGAGCGTCTTGGCCACGTAAACGCTGCTGTGCCCGCGGGCGAGGTAGGACAGGATCTCGCTCTCGCGGGGCGTGAGCGCCGCGGATTGGCACACCTGCGCGACGCGCGCGTCAAACGAGGACTCGCCCGCGCCGCCGTCCGAGACGGCTTTCCCGGCAGGACGCGCGTCGTCAGACACCGAGGCGGCAAGCGAGGGCTCCGCGGGCGCGGTCCCCGAGCGGAGGCATCCCATGAGCAGTAGGAAGCACCCGTATGCCGACGTGAGCACGACGACGAGGCGCTCGTGTGCGTCGGCGAGTCCCACGACCGTCGCGCCGAGCGAGATTCCCAGCACCGCGAAGACGGAGAACGACGCGACGAGCACTGCCATGACGAACCAGCGCGAGAACTCCCCCGCGCCGCTGACCGCGCACGCCGTGCCGATTGCCACAAGAGTGACCATCGAGTAGAAGGTAAGAGCGCATAGCAGCGCGACGTCACGGACGAGCGTCCCCTCGGGAAAGGAGCAGAGCACGATGGTAAGCGCGGCAGCGCAGGGAAGCACCGCGGAGAAGAGGAACGTGTAGCTCGGCATCCTCACCCTGAAGCGGGATACCGCGAACAGGACGAGGCAGGCGACAATCATCCCGCAGCGCTGCGGGTCTACCGACAGCCTGGATAGCTGGGTGGGCTCGACGCCCATGGCGAGCGACGAGATCGCCATCCCGAGAAGCGACATCCCCATGACCGAGAGAAAGGCCCTGGCGAGGGCGCCTGGCCACGACGGACCCCCCTCGGCGTTCGAGGCAGAGGCGTCACTCTCAGGACCATATCTTCTCTTACGGTTAATCTTTACTGAAAAGTTACTCGAATGTTTATGCCCTCGCCCTTCGCCCGTCCGTTCGACCCCGACGCTCGCAGACCTGCCGGCGACCGTCAGCGCGAGCGTGCCGAGAACGCCCGTCGCGAGCATCGCGAGAAAGCATGCGCGCAGCACCGATGCCGAGGCGGAGGCGAGCAGTGAGTTCGCCACCGTGGCGAGCAGACATGCCAGCGAGAGCTCCCCGACGACGCCGCGCAGGTCGAGCCCCTCGTAGAGCCTTGACCAGCAGGCGCCCACGGCGACAACGCCCACCCCGGCGAGAACCGCGCAGGCGAGGCACGCGGCGTCGGGCGCTCCGCCAGTCGGCCCCGAGGTCACGATCACGACGTACCCCGCGGTCCCGGCGGCGTACGCCAGGCAGGCGAACGCGCATGCCATCGACCCCGCTCGGCTCGACGTCCGAGAGGATGCCCTTCCCGACCGCACGACCGAGGCGACCAGCGTCGCAAGCGCCGCAAACGTGGTGACGGCGAGCAGCGGCTGGACGAAGGGGCCCGTGACGTCGCACGCCTCGTGCGCGCGCAGGACCATGATGTTTGGCGAGTAGATGGGCAGCGTCGCCAGGACGCAGGCGCTCGCCAGGACGCGAGCCAAGCGTGCGCCCGAAAGCTCTCCCCCAGCTGTTCTCATCTCACCACAATCCCCTTGGAACGACCGCCACGGCCCCTCGCACGCGGGGCAGGCCCGCCATGGCGCAGAAAAAGCCTTCCGTGCCCCCCGACTCCCCGCATTGTAGAACAACGCACCCCCACGCTGGGCATGGAACCCAAGAGCCGAGACGTAACCGCAGGTAGCGATGTCCATACCTAACTTCCTTGAGGGTGCCTGAACGTAGATGGCAGCCATGATCTTGCCGGAATACGCAACATCCTCGATGGCATCCCGCGCACCATGCGGATACCGTCGGAGACGCACGGAGCGGACGCGCGCCCGGCCACCGTCGTCGCCCACGCGTCCGCGTCAAAGCATCCGAGCGGAAGGAAGAACGACATGGAACTCGATCGCAGGAACTTCCTCAGGGTAGCAGGGGCAACGGCAGCGCTGACGGTCGCCGGCAGGTCTGCGAGCGTCGGGGTCGAACGG
>CAIFEU010000045.1:12141-17601 GCA_903789505.1 uncultured Coriobacteriales bacterium | reverse complement strand
GCGGGGGGCGGCTCCACGGAAGGGACACAGGCGCCCCCGGGCGGGCCGGGGGCGCGGAGGGTGGCTAGGGGCGGGGGACGAGCCGCACGAAGCAGGTCGACGAAGGGTTACGAGCGGGAGGATGGTTCGGGAGCCCACTCCGTCAGGCATTCGTCAAGGCCGCGCTCGAGAGCCTCGCGGTCCAGGTTCCTCCCGATGATGCACAGCTCGTTCACGCGATCCCCGCAGACGGGGTCCCAGTCTTCCAGCAGCTCGGGGTTCTCCTCGAGCATCTGTCTGCGCTCCTCGTCGGGCGCGCTGGCGACAAACAGGCCGTTCTCCGAGAGGGAGACCTGCTGGCCCGCCTGCTCGAACACATAGCACATGTCGGGGTCCTGGGCGGTCCAGAGCGTCCCCTTCGTCCGAATGACCTCGTCGGGCCATGTCTCCACGTACGCTGAGAGAGCCTCGATGTCGAACGGCTTGCGGCGCTTGTACACGAAGGTCGAGATGCCGTACTCGAGGACCTCGGGGTCCTCGTGCTCCTCGGGGTGGGCCATGGCGTCAATCCAGGCGGCGGAATTGTACGCGCGCTCAAAGTCGAACCGGCCTGTGTCGAGAACCTGGTCGAGAGGTATGTCTCCGTTGCTCGCCTCCACGATCACGGCCTCCTTCTGCAGACCGCGCACTATTGCGCGGAGCTCGGCGACCTGCTCGGGAGTGACGAGGTCGGTCTTGTTCAGCACTAGCGTCGTGCAGAACTCTATCTGCTGGATGAGCAGCGCCTCGACGTCCTCCTCGTCCACGTCGTCGGAGAGCAGCGCCTTGCCGCCCTTGAACTCGTCGAACATCCGGGCGCAGTCGACCACCGCGACGATGTTGTCCAGCGCCAGCGGGGCGTTCGAGCGCTCGGGCGAGCCGTCGTCACAGAAGGAGGAGATCGTGTACGCGATCGGGATGGGCTCGCAGCCGCCGGATGCCTCGATGATGATGTAGTCATAGTCGCCGGACTCGGCGAGACCGCCCAGCTGTCGGGCGAGGTCGTCCGAGAGCGTGCAGCAGATGCAGCCGTTGGTCAGCGGGATGAGCGTGTCGGTGACCTGAGAGAGCCCGCCGCTCCGAATCAGGCTCGCATCCACGTTGACCTCGCCGATGTCGTTGACGATAACCGCGGCGCGGATCCCGCGGTCGTTGCTCAGGATGTGGTTGACCAGCGTCGTCTTGCCCGCGCCCAGGTAGCCGGTGAGCAGGACGATCTTGACGGGATCCCCCGGGCGGCGTCGGAACGGCGCCGGGGACTCGGTCTCTGTCGGGTCGGTGGACATGTGCTCCCCTTTCGTGGCGGGGCGCCGTGGGGCGCCCGAGTCTGTCGATTGCGGCTTCGCACCCTTAGCTTCCCATGCGGGAGGGCGGGGATTCCGGACGCGGCCCATATCAACGAAACGATAGACAATCCGCTAGCTAACAGGCGCAGCGAGATGCGGGGAGGGGGTGTCTCCGCCGCACGCCGGGTCCGCGCCCCCGGTCGCCCTCCAGCAGGCGTTCGGGTTCCGCGAACTGGCCGACCTTCCGCCCCGCCCAACCGGGCTGTAGTAGGATTGCCGAGGGGGATGCGAGCCGGCCCCTCCTTCACCGCCAGCTCCCACCCCACCCCCACACGCGTCCCGCGGCTCGGCCCGCGGAAGGACGGAAAAGGAGGCACGCTCATGGAACAGCAGGCGTCCGGGGCAGACGAGGCGCGGGTCGGCGGCCCCGCCTCCCCGTCGGACGATATGGGCCAACTGACCGGTCCCGAGCGGCGGGCCATGGACCGCGCCCTGAACCGCGCGGCAAGCATCGACATGAGAGCGCGCAAGCGCCAAGAGTACGCGCGGCAGGACGCCGCAGAGCGCGAGCAACTCGACCGCATGCGCGCCCAGCGCAACGCCGCCGACGATGAGCGCGCCGCCGGTCGGTGGCAGATGGCGGTGGACCGTGAGATGGCCTCCGCGGAGCGTAGGTCGGACTGGGTCGAGGCGCACTACGAGACGCAGGACACGCGCCGGGAGGTCGATGAGTCGCAGAGGCAGGCCAGGCGGCAGTGGCGGGAACGCGAGGACGACCTGCGCGCCCGCATGCGCCAGGAGCGCAACGCGGAGCAGGACGAGTGGCGAAACGAGCGCTGGCAGATGGACGTCGACCGCGAGATGGCCTCCGCTGAGCGCAGGTCCGACTGGGTCGAGGCTCACTACGAGGCGGTCAGGCTGCGACAGGAGGCCCGCGCGGCGCGGCGCGAGGCGCTCCCCGGGCTGCGGGCTGCAGAGGGGCAGCAGCGCGCGCTGATGCGCGAGCAGCGCAACGCGGAGCAGGACGAGCGCTCTCGCGAGCTATGGGAGATGCGCGTGGAGAACTCGATGGAGCAGGCGGAGGCGCGCGAGGGATGGGCCCGGGCGCGCGGCGTCGCCATCGACAGGAAGCGCGCGATGCGCGAGGCGGTGAGGGGGCTCCGCCGCGACCGCGCCGCCCTGCGCGAGGGTCGCGCGGCGCAGAGGGACGAGGAGCGTCGGCGCCGCAACGCACGCGCGGACGAGCTTTCAGGGCAGATCGACCGCCTCGCGAAGGAGCGCGCCGTCGCCGGCGCGCTCGCACGCGACGCCCACCGCACGGGCGACCGCGAGCAGGAGGAGGCCCAGCGCGCGTTGGAGGCCCGGCTCAAGGAGCGCGAGGCGCGGCTGCGCTCCGAGGCGCGCAAGGAGCTGAACGCCGCGAGCGACGATGCCCGCAGAAGGGCGTGGGAGCAGGACGTCGAATGGGAGATGCGCCTCGCCGACGCGCGCGCCGACTACCTGGAGGCACGCGGAGCCGCAATCGAGCAGCGTCGCGCCATGGCGGAGCCGCTCAGGCGGGCTGCGAGCGACGGGGCGTGCCGCGAGGGCGCGCTCGTCCGCAGGCTGCGCGAACAGCGCAACGCCTCCGACGACGCGCGGGCCGAGCAGGGATGGCGCCTCGACGTCGAGCGGGAGACGACGCTCGCGGCGCTGCGTGAGGACTACCTGAACGCCGAGGCTGTCGCGCACGCGAAGCTCCGCGAGGCCGAGGGCATCGACCGCCCCGCGCGCAAGGCGGACCTCGCCGAGGAGCGCGCGGTGGCCGACCGCCATCGCGAGCTGCGCAACGAGGCGCAGGACGCGCGAGCCGAGCAGGGCAGGCGCATAGACACCCAGCGCGAGCTCGACCTCATGGAGCTCCGCTGCCCCCTGGTCGAGGCGCGCGCGGAGGAGAGACGGCAGTGGGAGGCGTACCAAGCGGCGGAGGGGCCCCAGCGCGAGGCGGCGCTGGACCGGGAGCGCGAAGCGGCGGAGCGCGACCGCAAGGAGCGAAACGAGCTGCTCGACGAGCACATCAAGGTCGCCCAGGACCTGGCCCGCGAACGGGAGTACGCCCGCGCCATGGACAGGGAGCAGGCGCGCGAGGTTGCCCGGCAGACCGAGACGTCCATGAAGGCGCACGCCTCGCAGGCGTACTCGGCCGACGAGGGGCGCAGCGCCTCCTAGCCTGCCGCGGGCAGGTGCCGCCGCCGGGCAGGCGAAGGCGTCCCCTCTCGCCCGGCGGCCCCCGCGTGTCCACCTGCCCAAGCGCACGTCACCGCGCAGTGAGGCGCGACCGCGCCGCCCACTCTGCGGCGGGCGAGGCTACGCCATGAAGTCGGAGCGCACGAGCTCGCACCCCTGCTCGACGATGCGCTCGAGCTCGCCCGCATCCGGCGCCTCGGCGTAGACCCTGACCTTCGAGGAGGTATTCGACGGGCGAATGAGCAGCCACGCGTCGTCCTCGAAGCGCAGGCGCAGTCCGTCGTTGTGGTCGACCGCCACCGGGGTCATCCCGCCCACCGAGGCAGGGTTGATCCCGGGGAGCATGTTTCGGACCATCTGGGTCGTCCCCGGGTCGAGCTCAAGGTCACGCCTGGCGTACTCCATGTGGCCGACCTGCTGCTCGAGCTCCTCGACAAGGGCGCCGAGGCGCTTTCCGCTGGTCGCCATCATCTCGCATATGAACAGGCCGACCAGGATGCCGTCGCGCTCGCGCAGGTGGCGCGGCAGGGCGATGCCGCCGGTCTCCTGGAGCCCGAGCAGGACGTCGCCGCGCGCCATCTCGGCGGCTACCCACCCGGTGCCCACGGGCACCACCGTCACCGGGCAGCCCAAGCGCATCGCCTGGCGGCGGACGACGACCGAGGTCGGGGCCGTCACGACGACGCGCCCCGTCTCGTGATGGCGCTCGCACAGCAACTCCAGAAGCAGGGCGGCGAGGGTGTCGGAGGAAACGTAGCCTCCCCCGTCGTCGACCGCGCAGACGCGCGTCGCGTCGGCGCCATTGACGAAGCCCGCCCAGGCGTCGACCTCCTTGACCTTCGCCGCGCATGCCCCCGACCACGCCTCGACCGGGTTGGGGGCGACCTCGCCGAAGTCGTCCGCCTGCTCCCCGTGAATCTCGGTGACGTCGACGTCCATGTCGCTCAGCAGGCGGCTCACGTACGATCGCGACGCCCCGTAGAGCGGGTCGTGCACGACGGTCATCCCCGCGTGAGCGATGGCGCTGGCGTCCACCAACGTGGAGAGGTCCGCCAGATAGGGGCTGACGATGTCGGTCAGGTCGACGGAGCCCCGCGCGAGGCTGGCGGGCGGCTCGCATGGCGACCCGGAACCGATGCGGTTCTCTATCGCGTCGGTGAACGACTGCGGGACCTTGTTCCCGTCCGAGGCGCGCACCTTGAGCCCGTTCCAGTCGGCACCGTTGTGGCCGGCCGTCACCATGATCGCGCCGGCTGAGCCGGGCTCGCGCGCCGTCGCCCAGCTCAGCGCCGCCAGGGGGCAGTGCGAGCTGGACAGGCGCACGTCAAAGCCCCAAGCGGCGACCGTGTCGGCGACGATCCGGGCGTACCTGCGACCATCCCGGCGCGTGTCGTAACCCACGAAGAGCGGCCCCGACTCCCCCTGACGGGCGAATTGTTCGGCAATCTGCGAGGACACGCCGGCGACGCCGCTCTCGTCGAACCCCTCCCCGTAGCGGTCGCGCCAGCCGTCGACGCCGAATCTGATCATGCCTGGCAAGGCTGCGGACGACCCCCTACGCCTCGGGGCGGAGGAGGTCGGAGAGCGCTTCGCGCAGCGAGGCGGCGTAGCGCGGGTCCGCGAGCCCCATGCGAACACCGGCGGCGACCAGGTTGGGAATCGTGCCGGTGTCGTGGCCCTCGGACGGGTCGATGACCACCGCGTACATCTCCTCGTCGGCCAGACTGCGCACGAGGGCGTCGGTGAGCTGGACCTCGTTGCCCTTGCCGGGCTCCTGCGTGGCGAGCAGCTCCATGACGTGCGCGCTCAGAAGGTAGCGGCCGAAAATCGCCAGGTGGCTCGGGGCGTCCGCGAGGTCGGGCTTCTCGACCATCGAGGTGATCTTCCAGACCGCGCCGGGCTCGCTGTCGCCTGCGGCCTCGAAGCCCTC
>CAIFEU010000045.1:0-12131 GCA_903789505.1 uncultured Coriobacteriales bacterium | reverse complement strand
CTCCAGCCGGCCGCAGCACTGGCCGCCGATGATGCCGAAGCGCGAGACCTCGTCGTCAGGAACGGCGATGACCGCGATCACGCTGGCGCCGCCGTGCGCGCGGGAGACCTGCGCCATCTTGCCGAGGATGGCGCGCTCGGGGACGACGACATCGCCGAGCAGGACGTAGAAGGGCTCGCTGCCCGTCGCGGGGGCGGCGCACAGGACGGCGTCGCCCAAGCCACGCGGGCTCTGCTGGTAGATGTAGGAGACGGGAAGGCTGCCCGCATGCTCGCAGGCGTCCGCGTACGCGTCCTTGCCGCGACCGCGGAGCATCTGCACGTACTCGGGGTCGGCAGAGAAGTACTGCTCGATCAGAGGCTTGCTGTGCGAGGTGACGATCACGCAGCCGTCGCAGTCGGGGGCTGCCAGCGCCTCCTCCACCACGTACTGGATCACTGGCTTGTCGAGGACGGGGAGCATCTCCTTGGGGACCGACTTGGTGGTCGGGAGAAAGCGGGTGCCGAGTCCTGCTGCGGGAATGATAGCCTTCATGTGCTCACAAGCCTCCTGTTGGTCCGCCCCGAGGGGCGAGGGTCTCGTCGTCGACGCCGCGCTGCCGCCTCCGGCGCGGGGCGCCCGGCCTCGGATACTTTAGCGCACGCGCGCCCCCCTTGGGACACGCGGCGCGCATGCACGCGCAAACAGCGCGTCGCCGGCAGCAGGGGCTCCCCGCACGCCTAATCCCATGGGTCGCGCCCCCACTGCTGCCGCTCGCCGGGTCGGTCGGAGTAGGGGTCGTAGCCATCGTCGTCCTCGTTTTCCGCGCGCACGAACCGGGCGTCGGCGGCGACATCGGGGCGTCGCGCCCCGGCGGACACGTTGGGGTCGAGCGAGCTCGACTCCAGGATCCGCCGCACGCGCCCGCGCGCCTCCCGTTCCCGCCCGGCGGCGTCCCCCCGCGAAGGCGCCTTCCCCGCGCTCCCATCGCGTGCCATCGCCGCGACCCCCTTCCGTCGTCAACGCCGCGCGCCGTCCCGTCGGCGGACGCGCCCGAGGGGCGCCCTCGAGGCGGGCGCTCCGAGGCTAGCATACGCTTGACAGATGGAGGGGACGGGACGTGGGCGACGATGGGCGGTCCGGGGCGACAGCGCCGCTCGTCTGCCGTAAGCTAGTCGTGACCGGACGCGCCGAGACGGCGCGGCAGACGGGCCCGCCCGCCGGCAGCGGGCGCCCGCATGACGACTGGGAGGTCCCAAACATGGCAGACATAGCACTGCGACTCGGAACCGACGTCCTCGTGTTGCAGGGCATGCCCGACGTCACCCTGCGCAGCCAGGGGTTCGACGAGGTCATGCCCGCTCTGAACCTGAGCGAGCCGGAGACGGTCGCGGACATGCACGCCCTGTACCGAGCCGCGGGTGCGGACGTCGCGGGGACCAACACCCCGGGGGCGACGAGCGACCGGCTCTCGGACTCGGGGCTGGCGGGGGTCACGGCCCAGGTCAACGCGCAGGGCGTCCGCCTCGCGAGGGGGGCGGGCTACCCCCATGTCCTGGCGAGGATGACCCCGTGCAAGCACGCCGCGGAGGATGGCGACGACGCCTCCAGCCCGCTCGTGGCCCGGGAGCTCTACGCGGAACAGGCGGAAGCGCTCGCGAGCGCGGACCCCGACGCGCTGCTCGTCTCGGGGTTCCCCACCGCCCGCGCCGCCCTCCCCGCGCTCGCGGCCGCGCGAGCCGCCGCGGGGGTGCCCGTGATAGTGACGCTGTGCCTCGCTCAGGGCGCCTCCGAGGACGCCTCGGGCTGGGCATCGGCGGCGCGGGAGCTCGAAGGCGCCGGCGCGGCGGCGCTCGGGGTGGAGGGCATGGGTGTCGAGGCGAGCGCGAAGGTCCTGCAGGCGATTGCGGAGGCGTGTGACCTGCCCCTCGTCGCAATTCCGGACCTGGACGCCCCCGCGCACCTGCCCTCGCCCGCGCGACGCGACCGGCTCGCAGACCAGGCGGCGCAGGCTGCGCAGACCCTGACCCAGGCGGGCGCATGCCTGATCGGGCTGGGGACGGGCTCCTCCCCCGCAGTCTGCGGCGCAATCTTCGCGGAGGTCGGCGGGACGCGCGTCCGGCGCTGACGCCCCTGACACCGGCGAGCCCGCACGGGGCGCCTTGCCCGCGCGACGCCCCGTGCGGGCAAGGCGCCGGGGAATCGCGCGGACGTGGGCAATTGCCCGGGTGGCAGCGCCGGACGGTAGGCCACGCCGAATCGAGGCAGACTTTAAGAAAGTATTCACCTTGTTGGCACTCATGTGACGAAAGACGCCGCTTTCGTCGCTCTCAAGAACAGAAAAATGAGTGTTTACCTGCAGTTTCACTTTTGTGTGACGAGACTAACACGCCCCATCCACAAATGCGATGCCCCGAAATCTAGTATGGGTGTCGTCAAGCGAGAACCCCCTTATTCCTCCTTGACACATGCGGGTCCCCCTTACCCGCAGCGATGCGAGAACATCGCGTCGCATCCCTCCTTGTGCGAGGCCCGGCTCCCCACCGGGCCTCCCCTTTTTTCTGGGGCAATCCTGTATTGCTTCTCTATTGCAGCGGCCATCCCCCTCGCGCCGCTGGTCTCCCAGCACTGGGCAGCCGACGATGTGCGAACGACATCGGCGCGAGCACTGGCGCGCAGGTCGCCCACCGGCGCGCTCGGCGCGCCGCCCAGGGCACGCGAGGCGGGCGCCGCGTGCCCCACCGCAGCTCACTTCTCGAACTTGACGGTGACGCCGCCCTCGAGCGCCTCGCGGCGAGCCTCCTCGCTCGTCTCGTCGCCCTCGGAACCCCCGTGCTCGCCGTGCAGGAACGCGGAGAGCTTGTCGATCGTGTCCTGGCTCACGACATGCTCCATGCGGCACGCCTCCTCGTTGGCGACCTCGGGCGCGACGCCGAGGTCGTCGATCAGGAAGCGCCGCAGCGTCTGATGCCTGCCCCACACCTGCATCCCGTAGGCAGTGCCCGCAGGCGTGAGATGGACACGGCCGTAGCGGCGCTGCTCGACCAAGCCTGCGTCGCGCAGGACCGTCAGCGCCTTGCTCACGCTGGCCTTGGACACGCCGAGGAGCTTCGCGACGTCGACCGAGCGCACCTCGTCGACGTGCTCCGACTGCTCGATGATCACCAGCGCCTCGATGTAGTCTTCGTGAGCCGGGGCCAGATGGACCGGCTCCTCGATATGCTTCTCCTGCGAGGCTTCGTCCATTGTCTGCTCCATGTTTGTCAAGTCCCATCGTAGTCATCGCGGCGGCGAAGCAGCGTCCGCCGCCCGAAGGCGCCTGTAGCCCGTATATAGTTGCATCATTCTACTCTATTCATCGACAGGCGTGCTGACGTGCGACTACCCTATCCTATCGAGAGGAAGCCAGATGGCGGTCACCCCAATCGACGTCGCGAGGCAGGTCCTCGAGGCGCTCGTCAACGACTACGCAGGCATGCGGGAATGCGATGACGGCCTGACCTAGGACTGGGCAGCGCTGCTGGAGGAGACCTGGCGCTCGCACGGCCTGTACGACCGGCTGCTCTACGCCCACATGACGCGTCGGCTGGCGAGCCTGGGCGACCCCAGCCTGAGGTTCCTGCCCGGCACCAACTCGAGCTTCGCGCCGCTCGCCTGTGGCTTCGACACGCACCGCCACGGCGACGCGCTCTACGTGACGCGCATCCGCGAGGACGAGCGCATGCACCTCGGCGACGCGATCGTCTCCTTGGGCAGCATGGACCCCGACGAGTACCTCGCCCAGGCGCTCGGCAACCCCGTGTCGGAGAAGGACCCGGAGCGCCAGAGGTGGGACGATGTGCTGTGCGACCTCTCCAGGGTGGTGGTGCGCCACCCCGACGGGACGACGAGGCGCGTCAAGCTGCGCACGTTCCCCCTCGCCGCGCGCCGACCGGACCCCTGCACGCTGAGCGCCCCCGGCGACTCGACGCTGCTGCTGCGCGTGACGCAGCTCGACGACGGCGAGGCGGCGCAGGCCCTCTCGTCGGGCGCCGAACGGCTCGCGCGCGCCGACCGGCTCGTCATCGACCTGCGCGGCTGCTCGGGCGGCGCGGAGGTGAACGCGTACCCCCTGCTCGACTACGTCTTCGACGAGCCGACGAACCTCACCGAGGTCCAGGCGCCGGAGACGGTCCTCACGAACTACACGGAGGCGAACTGCGCGCGCCGGGAGCGGCAGATAGCCCAGCTGCGCGTCCTGGCCCAGGGGCAGGGTGCGGGCGAGGGCGCGGGGCTGCTCACCTGGATGGACGAGAACCTCGAGCTCGTTCGCGCCAACCGCGGCGCCGGCTACGTGGAGGAGACCGTGCGCCCCGACGACGTCGCGATCGCGGCGGCGCCCGCGGGCCAGAGCGTCGTGCTGCTCACGGACGACGGATGCGCCGACGCGGCCGAGTGGTTCGTCAGGGTGGCGCGACAGTCCGCGCGCGTGACGGTCGTCGGGCGCGCGACGCGCGGCAGCCTCGACTACTCCAATCCCCTCGCGATCGCGTTCGAGGACCGGTTCGTCTTCGTCTACCCGATGAGCAAGTCGAAGGCTGCAGACGAGGGCAGGGGCATGCGCGGGAGGGGAATCGCCCCCGACGTCGTCGTCCCCTTCACGCCTGAGGAGTGCACGCGCGACGTCATCCTCGAGCGCGCGCTGCGCCAGTGACGCGAGCGTCCTCCGTCGCGCCCGCGCTCCGCGACGGAGGGCGTGGGCGACCCCGCCCCCCGCGACGGTGGCCATGACGCCGTCAGTCGTTCGGGGAGACCTGGCCCCCCGCCTGCCCCTCCACCACGCCGCGCGCCGACCCCGGCTCGCGGCGCTCCGAGTCGACGAGGTCTATGAGCTGCTGCTTCGAGTGGATGTGCAGCTTGGCGTAGATGTTCTTGACGTGCGTCCTGACGGTGTTCTCCGACACGAACAGCCTGCTCGCGATTCCGGCGCGGGTGTTGCCGCGCGTCAGGAGCTCGCACACCTCCGCCTCGCGCTCGGACAGCCCAAAGTACGCGACGATGCGGTCGCACGCCGCCCCCACTTCGTCGCGCGCTGGCTGGGCGGGCGCCTCCTCCCCCGCCTCAGGGCGCCCGGCGTCCCCCCGCCCCGCCGCGCCGGCGTCGGCGCTTGCGTCGGAGAAGCTCGTGACCATCGGCAGGACGACGGTGTCGTCGGTGGGCACGGGGAAGCGCGCCCCCATCGCAAGGCTCGACGCAATCACGGCAATGATGGTCTGGAAGGCGGTTATGGACTGCACGACGTCCTCGCCGGCGCCCAGCAGCAGGTCGGCGGACTGGCCGACGATGACGCCCAGGGCATGGCCGCCGCACACCACCGCCCAGCCGGCGCAGAACACCAGCGAGACGCTCGCGACCCCGCTGCGCGAGATGTCGATGATCAGCAGGATGACGTACGCCTCGACCACCTGCCAGAACGCCATCGTCAGGGCAGGCAGGTAGTGACGGACCTGGTCCGGCGTCACGATGAACCCCAGGAACAGGATGGCGAGCACCGGCGTGAGGATGCGCCCGACGACGCGCAGGTCGGGCGTGCGGCGGGTGAACATCGACCAGACCACGGGCAGCAGGGCGGTCACGAACAGGGCGATTCCGGTGATGAGCTCGGACTCCGCCTCGATCCGCGCCCCGTCCATCCCGCGGCCGTTCGAGGATGTCCCGTTGACCATGCCGAACACGAACACGTACATCGCGAAGGCGACGGCGAGCAGGTGGTAGTGCTGGCTGGCGGACGGGCGGTACGCGACGGGGTCGACCCTGTTCTCGCCCACCGCGCACACCGCGACCCCGACCGCCGCGAGGATCCCCAGCATCAGGGGGCTCACGACGTGAGCGTCGGGGAGCCTCATGAGCAGCAGCGCCGCGAGCGCCTCGAGAACGCCCGCCATAAGCAGGCCGACGACGATCGCCGCGACGCGGTCGGCGCCGCCCTGCGTGGATATCAGGTAGACGCACGAGCCGAGCGCCAGCGCCATGCACGCGCCCAGCGCCGCGCAGACCGCGTAGCGCAGCGCCAGCGGCATCCCGAGCGAGCCCAGCAGCAGGCACAGCGCCGAGCCGAGGATGACGCAGGCGACGCCGACGTCGCGCGCGCCGCGCGTCGAGGCGCTCGCATGGCCCTTCACCAGCATGCGCAGCAGGACGGCCATCGCCACCGTGCCCGCGACCGAGGAGAGCGCCAGGGGCGAGAACGCGAGGTTGGAGGACACCGGGCTCATCGAGGCGGTCGAGAGGAAGCACCAGGCGACCATGGTTCCGAACGCATAGCCCGACGTGAGCGAGCTGTCCATGAACGCGCGCAGGAACGAGGGGCCGGCGGCCCCTTCGGTGCCGTCGTTGGGCTGCGTCGTTCCAGTGTCCACTTGTCCCCCTTCACCCGCGATACGTGCACGTCTGGCAATGTACCACACGCCATGCGCGGTGCGCCTCCCGGGAGCCATCGACACGATGCCGCGACGCTCCCCCGGCAATCCCCCTATTACGTAGAGCTCGAACATTCGCCCTGCTGAGGGCGGCAACCCGCGCCGCACGCGATAGGATTTCGTGCGAAGGCATCGGCCGGTGCGCCGCCCGTGCAACGTCGCGCGCCCGCGAAGAGCGCGGACATCGGTCGCCGCGCACGCCGGCCCCGTCAACCTCGAAAGGCAGGCACATGAACACGTTCATCGACACGCGCGGAAGCGGCGGCGAGCCGATCTCATTCTGCCAGGCTATCGTCAAGGGCATCGCGCCCGGAGGCGGGCTGTACGTTCCCCAGGCGATACCCGCCCTGTCGCTCGAGGACATCTGCGCCCTCGCCAGGCTCCCGTACCGCGACCGCGCCGCGCGCGTGTACAAGGCGTTCGACATCGACGTGCCCGACCCCGACGTCGACGCGCTGATGGCCGCTGCCTACGCCGACAACTTCGATGACGAGCGCGTGGCCCCCGTGCGCGACCTGGGCGACGGCACCTACGTCCTGGAGCTCTTCCACGGTCCGACCAGCGCGTTCAAGGACATGGCCCTGCAGTGCCTGCCCCGGTTCTTCGAGTACGCCACCTCGCGCATGCGCGAGAGCGGCGAGCTCGACCACGACCACCTCATCCTGGTCGCAACCTCGGGCGACACCGGCAAGGCGGCACTCGAGGGCTTCGCCGGCCGCGACCACGTGGGAATCGTCGTCTTCTACCCCGACGGGGGTGTCTCCGACATCCAGCTGCGCCAGATGACGACGCAGCGCGGCGACAACGTGGGCGTCTTCGCCGCCCGCGGCGACTTCGACGACTGTCAGAGCTCGGTCAAGCGCGCCTTTGCGGACGCCGCGTTCAACGACCTGCTGATGAGCAGGCACAACGTCGCCCTCTCGAGCGCCAACTCGATCAACTGGGGCAGGCTGATGCCCCAGATCGTCTACTACCTCTCCGCGTACGCCGACATGGTCGCCTCCGGCGCCGTCGCGAAGGGCGCGCCCATCGACGTCTGCGTGCCCACCGGCAACTTCGGCAACATCCTCGCCGCCTACTACGCCCACCGCATGGGGCTCCCGCTCGGCAGGCTGCTGTGCGCGAGCAACGAGAACAACGTGCTCACCGACTTCATCGAGACGGGGACCTACGACGTCCGCACGCGCTCGCTGCACCTGACGCCCTCGCCCTCGATGGACATCCTAATCTCCTCGAACCTGGAGCGTCAGCTGTTCGAGCTCACCGACCGCGACCACGAGCGCGTGGCGGGATGGATGGCGCAGCTCGCCGACGAGCGGTGCTTCACGGTGGACGGGCCCACGCGCGAGCGCATGCAGCGGCTCTACGCGGCGGGCTGCGTGACCAACGACCGCTGCCTTGAGGTCATCGGCCAGACCTACCGCGAGCGCGGGTTCCTGCCCGACCCCCATACCGCGGTCGCGCTGGAGGTCGCGCGCCGTCTGCGCGGCGACAACCCCGTCCTGGTCGCCTCGACCGCGCACTGGGCAAAGTTCGGGCCCAACGTCTGGCGCGGGCTCAACGGCCTGGGGGCGGACCAGCCTCTGCCCGCGGAGGTGGCGGGGCTCAGCGGCCTGGAGCTCGACCGGCGCATCGCCAGCCAGACCGGCACTCAGGTCCCCGCAGGGATCGCGGCGCTCGAGACCGCGCCGCGGCGCTTCTTCGACGTCGTCGACGGCACCACCGAAGGCGTCGAATCCAGCGTGCTGGGCTGGCTCGCCAAGGGGGGCGAGCGGGCGTGAGCCCGGTCGTCGAGCGGTTCGTGCGCTACGCCCGCATGGACACGCAGTCCGACCCCGACAACGCGGCGAGCACCCCGTCGAACGACGACGAGCTCTCCCTGGCGCAGACGCTCGCGCAGGAGCTGCGCCAGATGGGCGTCGCCGACGCGCGCGCCGACGAGCACGCATACGTGACCGGCCACCTCACGGCGTCCGCCGGCGCGCAGGGCGCGCCCTGCCTGGGGCTCATCTGTCACATCGACGTCAGCCCCGACGCCTGCGCGCGCGGCGTCTCCCCGCGCTTCGCCCGCCTCGAGGCCGGCAGAATCGAGCTCGGCGTGCAGGACGACGGGACGTCGGTCGTCGTCGACGCGGGCAACACGCCCGACCTCGCCGAGGTCCCCGAGGGCGCAGAGGTCGTCTGCACCGACGGCTCCACGCTCCTCGGGGCAGACGACAAGGCGGGCGTCGCCGAGGTCATGGAGCTCGTCGCGCGACTGTGCGCCGACCCGTCAATCCCCCACCCCGCACTCGCGATATGCTTCGCGCCCGACGAGGAGATCGGGCACGGGTGCTCCCTGCTCGACCTCGAGGCGTTCGGCGCCGACGAGGCATACACGGTCGACGGCGGGCCCATCGGCGAAGTGAACTACGAGACGTTCAACGCCGCGAGCGTCACGGTGCGCTTTCGTGGGCGCTCGATTCACCCCGGCAGCGCGAAGGGCGTCATGGTCAACGCGCTGCATCTCGCCGAGGAGTTCGACGCGGCGCTGCCCGCCTGGGAGCGTCCCGAGCACACGCAGGGTCGCGAGGGCTTCTATCACCTGCATGGGCTGAGCGGGACCTGCGAGAGCGCCACGGCACGCTACATCATCCGCGACCACGACGACGCCTCGTTCGAGCGGCGCAAGCGGCTCATGCAATCGGTCGCCGAGCTCATGAACGAGCGCCTGGGGCAGCCACGCGTCAGCTGTGAGGTCGTCGACGAGTACCGCAACATGGCCCGCGGGATGGAAAGCCACATGGACCTGGTCGACGACGCCCGCTCCGCCTTCCATGCCTGCGGCGTCGAGCCGCGCGTGATTCCGGTGCGCGGCGGCACCGACGGGGCACAGCTCACGACCAGGGGGCTGCCCTGCCCGAACCTCTCGGCGGGCGGGTTCAACTTCCACAGCGTCCGGGAGTTCGTGCCGGTGCGCTCGCTCGAGACGATGGTCGACGTCCTCGAGCGCCTGGTGGGCCTGCGAGCCCGCGCCTAGGTCCTGCCCCCGCGCGCGAGCGAGCATGCGGCGTCCGGCGGCGTGGTCGTCAGCGATGGCCATCGTGTCCCCTCAGAGACGCCACTGCCGGGCGCGCCCCGAACCTGCGGGCACGCCCGGCAGCGTCAAGGAGGACAAGCCCGGCCCGAGGGCCGGACGAGTCGGCTGCCTGTGTCGGCACGGTCGCCGCTACAGCGACGCGGCCGCCTTCTTGCCGGCGTTGATTCCCATGACGACGATGTCGCACACGGCGTTGCCGCCCAGTCGGTTGGCGCCGTGGATGCCGCCGGTGACCTCGCCGGCGGCGAACAGGCCGTCGATCTTCTTCTTCTCGATCGTCAGCGCCTGGTTGTCGCCGTCGATGTAGATGCCCCCCATGCAGTGGTGGATGCCCGGGCCCACCGGGATGGCGTAGAACGGGGCGGTCTCGAGCGCGCCGAGGCCGGTCGTGCGGCCGAACGGGTCGGAGGCCCCGCCGTCGGCGACCGCGGCGTTGTAGGTGTCGAGCGTCGCCTGGGCCTCGTCGGCGGGCACGCCGAGCTGCCCGCACAGGGAGGCGAGGTCGTCGCCCTTGACCGTCATGCCGCGCGCCTCGTACTTGGCGACGACGGGCGTGTTGTCGTACAGGGCCTGGTCGAGCAGCAGCCACACCTTCCCGTCGGGCTGCTTGAGCTCGGCGGCGCTCACGACGTCGCGGGTGCCCATCTCGTTGGTGAAGCGGTCGCCGGCGGAGTTGATCAGGACGGCGCCGGCGCCGCGCACGGCCTCGCCGATCAGCGCGCCGTTCTCCTGGTAGACGGTCGGGTGCGTCTGGATCTGGTCCATCTGGATCAGGTTCGCGCCCGCCTTGGACGCCATGACCATGCCCTCGCCCTGCGAGCCGTTGGCGTTGGTGGTGACGTAGTCGACCAGGTCGGGGCGGTACATGCCGATCATGTCGAAGTTGGCGCCGAAGCCGCCGGTGGCGACGATGACCGCGCCGGCGTTGAACGTAACCTCCTCGCCGTCGGAGTTGGTCGCCTTGACGCCGGTCACCGCGCCCTTGTCGTCGACGACCAGCTCCGTCGCGGGGGTCTCCATGAAGACGTCTATGCCCGCCTGCTCGACCTGCTCCTGAAGCAGCGGCACGATGTAGGCGCCCACGGCGCTCTTGTCGGCCGGGCGGTGGCAGCGCGGCACCGAGGCGCCGCCCATCGTCGTCACGTCGGACAGCGTGATGCCGTGCTCGTCGAGCCAGTCGATGCCCGCCGCAGAGTTGGTGCACATGTAGGTGACGAGGTCCTTGTTGTTCCAGTTCTTGCCGCCCGTCATCGTGTCGGAGATGAACAGGTCGACCGTGTCGGTCGCCGCGTCTCCGCCCGCGGCCTGCTGGTACTTGGTCCCGGCGGCGTTCATGCCCGAGGACGAGAAGTTGGTGTTGCCGCCCACGACGGCGAGCTTCTCCAGGATCGCGACCTTCTCGGCGCCGTTCTCCTTGGCCGAGAGTGCCGAGCACATGCCGGCGCCGCCCATGCCCAGGACGACGACGTCGTAGTCCCCGCCCTTTGCGACGGCATCGGCCGAGTCGGCGGCCGCACTCGTCTTCTCGGACGCCTGGGCGCCCAGCGCGCCCGCCCCCAGGGCGACGGCGGCTGCGCCTGCGGCGGCGAGGAACGAGCGACGATTCATCTTCATATCAGTCCTGCATGCCCTCCTTGAGACTCGCTGGCCGATTGCAACGCCTCACGGGCGGTGGCCATATGCCCGCCCGAGCCGTACGAGGCCGGCCGAAGTCTTCGCGCACGCCCCTTTGCGACGTCCCCAGACGTCGATGACGTTGGGGTCGCCTCCCCGGGCATGCGGTACGCCTCTGCCGTGCCATGTCGTCTCCAGTATTGCCCGCGGCTCTTCACATCGCTCACATAATCGGGGTTAGAAGGCATATTTTTTGTCGCATAATGGGTGAGTCCTATCCACACGCTGGAGTTTTACCTCACAGCTCTGCCTTCGCTTGGCTTCACTCGCCAGAGGCCCTTCCTCCGGTGCCCGAAGTGCCATGGAGATGGCCCTGCGATGCCTGCCCCGACCTCGAGGGAGGATATGGGTCGACATATGTCCCCGCGCGCGCTGCTCGTCGTTGGTCTGATGCTGTACTGGCCGATGCTGCGCGGCAACTTCTTTCTCACGCCCCTGCTCTGGCGGGGCGCAGACGCGTACGTCGACCTCGTCTACGCCGGCATCGCGCTGTTCTCGTTCGCCATCGCGGCCGCTCCCCGCGCCCGGCGCGCCATCGCCTTCGATGATGGTCGGGTCTGCCTCGTCTGCGGTCTCGCCTGTTCGACGTCGCTCATCCTCTGCCATGCCCTGGAATCAGGTGCGTCTGCGAACGGCAGCGGGACGCCTGCCGTTCTTCTCACGTCCCTAACCGCGCTCTCCGCCGCCCTGCTTGTCGCGACCTTCGTGCTGTCGTCTCTCGGCTGGGGCTTCGCCCTCAGCGCCGCCGACACGCGCGGGCACGCCTCGCACGACATCGCACTCTCTTTTCTGTTGAGCTTTGGCGTGACCATCGGCGCCACCGCCACGGGCACCGACTTCGCCCTGGCGCTGCTCATTCCCGCGCTTGCGTCCGCATCGCGGCGCGCGCAGCGCGCGCTGTGCAACGGGGCCCTTCGCGACTCCAACCATCCGATGGGGTC
>CAIFEU010000044.1:10979-17985 GCA_903789505.1 uncultured Coriobacteriales bacterium | reverse complement strand
CCTCCGGCACGCGTGCGCGCTGGTCAGCGCGGCGCGCGGGGGCGCCCGCGCCCATCCGCGCGCGGCAGCGGGGACGACGCCCCCCGCGCCCCGTCCCCGGCGGACCGCGCGCGGCGCGCCATCGGCAGTGAAACGCAACCAGGAGGCAGACCCATGCGGCACGCAACCTGCATGACCATTCCAAGCCCCGCGGTGGCCCGCGCAGCCCGCGAGCGCGAGGGGCTCGCGCGAACGACGCCGTCGTCACCCGCGTGCCCCGCCACGCGGCAGGCGCCCGGCGGGCTGGCGGGGATGCCGGACGAGCGCGTCGACGACCGCGAGCTGTCCGCCCGCGTGAGCCCGAGCGTGCGCGCCACCGGCATCCTGGTGGAGGGCGGCGCAATCCTGCTCGAGCACATGGTGCTGCGCGAGCGCTCCCACTGGACGCTGCCCGGCGGCAAGCTCGAGTACGGGGAGACGCTGCAGCAGTGCCTTGTGCGCGAGATGCGCGAGGAGACCGGCCTGCGCGTCGAGGTCGGCGACCTACTCTACGTGTGTGACCGCTTTCACGGGCTGGGTAGCCACGTGGTGGACATGAGCTTCCTGGTGCGCCGCGCGCCCGGCAGCCGCGTGGCATGCCCGCTGCCCGCCACCGACGACGGCGTGGCCGAGGTCGCG
The DNA here is from genome assembly GCA_903789505.1 of uncultured Coriobacteriales bacterium. Lineage (GTDB taxonomy): Bacteria > Actinomycetota > Coriobacteriia > Coriobacteriales > UMGS124 > CAIFEU01. Next base: position 17,328 of record CAIFEU010000044.1, on the reverse strand, counting down.
ATGGTCCCGTTCGACCGGCTCGAGGACTACGGCTTCTCTCCCAGGTTCGCGCGACTCGTGGAGCAGGGGTTCCCGGGGCGCGGCTCCTACCGCGGGGAGTTCCACGCGTTCTACGGGTAGCGGGCCATGGGCGGGATTGCGGAACACCCGTCTGAAATTCGTGCGCGACTCGTCACTGATTTCAGATAGACAATTAGCCGAGCGAGGCAGGCATAGCTCGGAGAGATTCCCTCGCTTGCCTCGCGCCGGCACCGCACGTCGCGGCGCCTCGCCTCTCCGTAGCGCCCTGCCTTCGCATGCCCCCGCCGCAGACTCCCCTACCCCGCCTGCCTCGCCGGGACCGCCGCCTCCACCATGTCGATGAGCTCCTGCTGGCTGTGGACGCCGAGCTTGGCGTAGACGTGCTTGATGTAGGACTTCACGGTGTTGTGGGAGAGCACCAGCTCCTCCTCGATGTGCGCGCCGTTGCGTCCCCGGGCGAGCAGCGCCAGCACGTCGCCCTCGCGCGGGGTGAGGCCATACTGCCGGCCCACCAGCGCGCACGCCCCATCGATGTCGCCAGGCCGTTCGGGAGCGGCGGGGGCGACGTCGCCGCTGTCGGGGCTGATCCCCTCGATCGTCTCGGCGAAGCCGAAACCTCCCATCCCCAGCTCGACGTACGCGAGCGTCGCCACCGCCACGACGACCACCAGAAGCGACGCGGCGTCGCCGGGGACCGCGCGCACGAGCGCCCCGACGTTGGCGCCCATGATCGCGCCGAGCGTGCTCATCGCGCCTCCCCAGGCGAACACCAGCGGCGACGCGCGCCGGTTGCGGGCGGCGACGCATGCCATCACCAGGTTGAAGAGGACCGTCGCGACGCCCGAGCCGACGTCGATCAGCATCGTCGAGAGCCACTCGAACGCGGGGAGCAGCGCGGTGAGGAACCCTGCCATGACGACGATGACGACCAGCGAGAAGAGCTTGTCGAACCTGACCGCGTCGCGGGCGCCGACGTTCCAGGCGGCGAGCGCGGCGAGCGCGACGGCGGCCACCGGCATGCCCCAGGGACCTCCCTCCACCGACGCGAACCGCTGACAGAAGCCGTCCGCCGCGGAGACCAGCAGCATGCACACGTACAGCGCGCTCGTCAGCGGCAGGTACGACGAGGGCCGCAGCAGCGCGGCGCCGTCGAGCGCCGGGGATTCGGCCATGAGCCGGGCGATGCCGGCAGACGACCGACTGACGAGGGTCGCGGCGACCAGGACGCACCCGACGGCGACCGCCAGGGTCACGCCGTCCGGGCACGCCGACAGGAAAAACGCCACCAGGTACGCCGTCGCGCCCGTCAGCGGAATCCCCACCACAAGCCGGCGAAACCCCAGGTCGCACAGGGAGTCGAGCACCTGAAGCATCACCGGCGCGGCGCCGACCGCCCACACGCACGCGCCCACGGCGACCAGCCCCGCCCCCGCGGCCCCGCCGAGCGCGAGTCCCGCCGCCACGGACGCGAAGCCCAGCGTGACGACCGCCGGGCCCAGGGCCGGCCGCAGCGCGACGCCGAGCGCCGAAGGCAGCCGCAGCGCGGTGACGACCACGAGCAGGTTCGCCGCGATCCCGCATGCGGTGGAGGCGTCACGCACGAACGGCGCGACCGCCGCCATCGCGGGGAACAGCGCGACGTTGAGCAGTCGGATGTACAGGCTCGAGAGGAACAGGGCGAAAAGAGCGAGGGCGGGAGACGTCGCGACGCTCCCTGCCGACACGCCCGCGCGCACACCTTCGGGGCGCGAGGCGTCCTCGGAGGAGTCCACGCGGGCAGCGGCCCCGGCACGTTCCCTGTCGTCCACGCCCATCCGGCTCCCTTCGGGCCTCCGTCACGTCTTCCTCGTCCCGCGTCCGCGCGCCTAGGCCCTCCAGGACCCCGGGTGCCAGAGGCGCTCGAGGGCAGGGTGTCGCCCCGGGGTGCGCCCGGCACCGGGCGCCGCACCCGCCCGCCAGCCCTCGCCCCGGGCACGCCCGTGAGCCGCCCCGGGGCGCCCCAGTCGGCGCCAAGCATAGCAGGCCAGACCCCCCGAGTCCCGAGCGAGACGGGCTGGATATCCCGGAGTGCACGGATGCGCCACGACGCCACCTCGGACGGCGCAGCGGCGCGAGGGCGGGGCGCCACGTCGCTCGAAGGTCCGCAAAAAGGCAGGTCAGAACAGGCCACCCCCCACTGGGGGGCAATCGCTCGAGACACCCCGCGGGCCCGGCGCGGCAGGCGTCGACCCCCATGGGGGTGGTGTCCCGCGCCGGCGCCGCGGCAATCATGGGGTCAGCCCGTCGGGAGGCGCACCGCCGCACCGAGCGCCTTCGCGCTGCGGCCACCGCGTCACGTGCCGCGCACCGTCGCGCGCCGCCCCCCGGCAGGGCACAGCCAGGCGCACCACGCCCGCGAACGGGAGGGCGGGGCGCACCGCACCATCACACGCGAAAGGCAGGAAAGACCCATGAGCAACGTCAGTCACGATTCCATCACCCGCCGCAGCCTCGTCGCAGGGGCGGCGATCGCAGCGGGCGCCCTGGGCGCGGCCCAGGCGACGCAGGCGCTTGCCGCCGACGCGAAGGCGGGCGCGGCGTCCTCCGCGGCGGACGCCAAGGCCGGCTCCTCGGACGCGTCGCAGGCCCCCTCGTGGCTGGGCGAGCCGCCCGCGATCTTCGACGACGACTGCTCCGAGGTCGTCGACACCGAGATCCTGGTCGCCGGCGCCGGCGACGCGGGCATGGTCGCGGCGGTCTCGGCCGCCGAGGACGGCGCGAAGGTCCTGCTCATCGACCGCATGGAGAAGGGCTTCGGCATCCGCTGCAGTGCGCTGGGCGCCGTCGACTCCTCGGCGCAGCTCGCCCATGACGTCCACATCGACAAGACCGAGATCGTCAACGACGTGGTCCGCTACGCCGACGGCAAGTGCGACCAGCGTCTGTGGAACCTCTGGGCCAACGAGTCCGGCGAGACGATCGACTGGTACACCGCCCACTGCGAGAAGAGCGGCGGCGTCAAGGTCGAGCTCGAGTGGAACATGCCCGAGGGCCCGCGCAACTCGATGGGGCCGACCGGCCACGGCTCGCTCGGGACGGGCGACAACATCTGGACCGCCGAGCCCACGATGATCGACTACTTCATCGACTACCTGGGCACCTTCGACGGCTGCGAGCACCGCGGCTACACCAAGCTCGAGCGCCTCATCGTCGAGGACGGGCGCGTCACCGGCGCCTACTGCTCGACCGGCGAGAACTTCGACTCCTACATCCGCGTGAACGCCAGCAAGGGCGTGATCGTTGCGACCGGCGGCTACGTGCTGAACTCCGAGATGATGAGGGCGCTGCAGCCCGGCCTCCTCGCCGGCCTCACCGGCTTCTTCACCAGCAGCCAGCCCTACGGCGACGGCATCAAGGCCTGCCTGTGGGCCGGCGCGCAGATGGAGGACACGCAGACCTCGATGGTGTTCGACCGCGGCCTGATGGCGCCCGACCAGAACCCCGGCGACCCCTACACCAACGGCGTCGTGAACGGCTACAACATGAGCTCGCAGCCCTGGCTCAAGGTCGACGTCCACGGTAACCGCTTCATCAACGAGTCCACCCCCTACGACTTCGTGTTCCACGCCGCCAGCAAGCTGCCGAACCGCGCGTGGTACGTGGTGTGGGACGCCAACTACGTCGACGACGCCGACCGCTTCCACACGATCGGCTGCTCCACGCAGCTGCTGCGCGAGGGCGGCGACCAGATGATGGGCGGCACTCCCGAGTCGATGGCCCAGCAGCTGCAGTCGCGCGTCGACGCCGGCACCGTCGTGCAGGCCGACACGATCGAGGAGCTCGCCGAGAAGCTCGGCCTCGACGACGTCGACAACTTCGTCGCGACGGTGAACCACTACAACGACCTGTACGACGCCCAGGAGGACACCGACTTCGGCAAGGAGGCCTTCCGCCTCTCGGCGATGCGCGAGGCCCCGTTCTACGGCATGAAGATGGGCGGTCTGGCCCTGTGCACGCTCTCGGGCGTCAAGGTCTCGCCCGAGCTCGAGGCGCTCGACGCCGACGGCAACCCCATCGAGGGGCTGTACGTGGTGGGCAACGACGCCGGCAACTCGTACGACATGTCCTACCCCAACTACGCAGCCGGCCTGAACGCGGGCCGCTGCGCGACGCAGGGCCGTCACGTCGCGCGAGCCCTGGCCGCGAAGTAGGCCATCGGTCCAAGGCGGACCCCTGCCCCCCTGGCGGGCCTTCGCGCCCGCGTGCACGCGCGCCCCGCGCCTGGAGACATCCGGGCGCGGGGCGCTTCGCTTTCTCCGGCTCTCCCGCACGCGCGTCTGACGAGCCTGACGCACTTCCCGCGCCCAACGCAGGTGCGCCAGCCGCGGGCGCCCAGCTCGAGCGCCTACCGCAGGCGCACCGCCGTGCCCGACGCCGTCACCATCAGCATGTTGCCCTCGGCGCCCAGTACCTCGTAGTCGATGTCGACGCCGATCACCGCGTCGGCCCCGCGCTCGGCGGCGCGCTGCTGCATCTCGCGCAGCGCCTCCTCGCGGGCGGCGGAGAGCTCCTTCTCGTAGCCCGCCGACCTGCCGCCGAAGAAGTTGCGCAGCCCCGCGCCGATATCACGCAGGAAGTCGACGCCGGTGACGACCTCGCCGAACACGATCCCGAGATACTCGCCGACCTGCCTGTCCTGGACGGTCGGCGTCGTCGTAACGTTCATGGCGCCTCAGCGCTTGTCGAATGGAAAACGCGCCGCCCCGCACGGGACGGCGCGTCCATTCCCCGGTCCCACGCCCGCTGAGGTGCCGGACCGCCAATCAACCGAGCCGCGCGCACCCCAGGCTTGTCGCCCCAGGGGCGGACGGTCTCAATCCCAACCCTAGTCCTCGCCCTGTGACGAGGCGAAGCCGGTCACCGTGAGCGTGAGCGGCTGGTCGCCGGACGCGCTCGACGCCGCCGAGCCCGTGCCGGCAGAGTCGGAGCCCGTCGTGCCGGCAGTGGAGGCGCCCGCGTCGGCCGAGGCGCTCGCGCCCCCGGCGGTCCCCTCCGTGTCCGCACCCGTCGCCTCGCCCGAGGTGTCGGAGCTCGTCGAGCCATCGGCAGAGGAGGAGGCAGAGTCGGTCGCCTCGGAGTAGGTGAACGAGACCTCGTCGCCGGTCTGGTACGTCACGATCTCCAGCATGCCGGGCAGCGCGAAGTCGTAGATGGCGCCGTCGGGGGCGTCGCTGCTGGTGCGCTCCCCGGTCTGCGCGTCGGTCACGACCTGGGTGGCACCGTCGGCGAGCGTCACGTAGAAGTGCGAGTTGCCGTCGATGACCGCCTGCGAGATCGTCTCGATCGTGCCCGTGACCTGCGGCCCGGACGCGGCGGCCACGGCGCTCTCCGACGTCGTGGCGTCCAGCACGCCCTGCTCGGCGAGGAGCTTGAGGTAGTTCTGCTGCGTCTCCGCCACCGTGTTGCCCACGGCGACGTTCTGGTACTGCTCGATGTTGACCATTGCGAACATCTTGACCAAGCCTGCCGCGTCCTTGAGCGCCATGAAGTAGGTGGGCTGGCCCTCGATGTTGAGCAGCAGCGGGAACGTCGCGCTGTAGCGCAGGTTCTGGACCTGGCCCTCTGCCGAGGTCATCGCCGAGTCCTCCGTGGCACCCGCCACCGAGAAGAACTCCGCGTCGCCGGTGCGCTGGTTGACCAGGATGAAGCCGACGATCGAGTTGTCGGCGGTGACCGAGCTCACGCCCGAGTACAGGTAGACGTCGTCGTTCTGGGCGATGTAGTTGTAGCCCAGCGTGCCGTCGGTCCCCGGCGTGGTGCGCACCACGTTCTTCTGGCCGATCCAGCTGTTGAACCAGCCGCCCGAGTACAGGCCGCTCCAGTTGTACTGCTGAATCACCAGGTCGGACGGGTAGGCGCGGTCGACCCACTGCGGGCAGTCCTCGATCGCGTAGTCCTGGCACTCGCCCGTGCATGCGTTCACGAGAACGACGCGCTGGATGTCGGTGCCGTCGAACAGCCCGATCGTGCGCTTCTGCACCGGGAAGATCCACCAGGGCGTGCCGTCCTCGTCGATCTCGAAGCTCTTCTCGTCGAACATGTACGTGGGGAACTTGAGCTGCACGTAGCGGTCGATGTTGCGCGCGAGCGGTTCGCTCTCGGAGTACTTGATCGGCTGGTCAAGGCGCACGACCTGCGCCTCCTGGGTCGTCATGTCGACCAGCACGTAGGCGGGGATGCCTTGCGAGCGGTTCGTGAGCCACTTGAACAGGTCGGCGTAGTTCAGCGGGCTCACGCGCACCGGCTTGCCGTGATAGTTGATCTGGCTATACATGTTGGAGATCTCGAA
>CAIFEU010000044.1:990-10969 GCA_903789505.1 uncultured Coriobacteriales bacterium | reverse complement strand
GGCTCACGTACTCGGGGATCGAGCCCATCGCGCGGTTGCCGAGCAGCACCGCAGAGTCGTGGTCGATCACCGGGATCTCGGAGTAGTCGACCTCCTCGATGTCCTGCGCGAACGTGCCCTCGGTCGTGTCGAGGATGCTCGCATAGCGATACGCGTTGCCGGGAATGACCGACAGCCCCGCGATCTTGCCGACCGCGAAGATCACCACGACGGCGAGCGGAATCAGCAGCATGCGCTTGTAGAGCTTCTTGCGCTCGGCGTCGTTGCGGCGGCGAATCGTCCCCACGATCAGGGCGACGGTCACGATGAGCGCGATCAGGACCAGCCACCACCACACGGTCGTGGAGTGCAGGTTGATTGCCGGGTGGAACCACCAGTAGCAGAACGCGAGCACCAGCACGACGATGACCGCCAGGATGATGAGCCCCTTGCGGCTCCACCCCGCCATCTTGTCGAACGCGCTGTCGACGTCCGCCCTGATGCTCTTCGCGTCGACCGACCCCGCGCCGTGCGCGCCATTGCCGCCCTGGCCTTGCCCGGCAGCCTCGCTCGCGGACGCGCCGCCCTCGGACGCGTCGCCTGCAGACGACTGCGAGGCGCGCCCGCGGGAGGGCGGCGGGAAGCCGAACATCATCGAAAACAGGTCGCCCATGTCGAACCCGCTGCCGTCGCCGTTTGCGTTACCGCCGTTCTGACCTGCCATGTGGGTCTCCTTACCGTTGGGTCGGGGACGAAGGGAAGGGCCTCGGGCTGGCCCCGCGGCGACGCCGCTCCTCGGCCGTCCGGCGCATGTTCAGCGCGCGTTCAGCGTTAGTTCCCCACAGCATACCAGGAGACCGTCCGCCACCGGCCCACAATCGAGCGCGGGCAGGAGCGGGCACGCGGGCGAGGGCGCAGCGCAGACGGGAGTGGCGCGCGGGTGGGGCGGGGGGAATCATTCCCCCATTGCCCCCAAGGCGCGCAGAACCTGCTGGACGCCGCTGTCGACCCGGCGCCCGTCATAGATTGCGCTCATGTCGTACGCGCACGCGAGGTCACCCACGCGTAGGCACGTCACCCCGTCGAGCATGCTTTCCACGATGGGCTTGTACGATTCGGGCAGCATCACGAACGCGCCGGGGTCATCGCCCGGGCCAACCACGACGTCGTCGGAATCCACCGTCTCCCAGGACGTCGATATCCCCGTCGCCTCCTGCATCGCCTCCAGATGCCGACGCAACATGAACGAGCCGTGCCCGATCGAGACGACGCACCGCATGCCGTCGAGCGCGCGGGGGTCGAGCGAGGAATCGGGGGCGACGGCGAGGGGGCATCCCTCGGACACGACGACCATCGCCGGCAGCGTGAACAGCGACGCGCGTGAGAGTCCCCTCTTCTCTATGCACGGGGCGTACGACTCGAACGCGAGGTCAGCCTCGCCGCTCTCGAGCATGTCGAGGGACGAGGAGCTCCCGAGCGCGACGGGCTTGAGCCTGACCGCGCCACCCATCGGGCTGCCGCCGGCCGCGGTGCCGGAAGGGCCCGGGGCGCACGCGTCCGCAAGCACCCGCGCCAGACGCTGGAGGGGCTTCGAGAAGCAGGCGCCGAGCGGGGCGGCATACGTCACCTCGGTCACGCCGCGGGAAGGCTGCCGAATCTCCCTCAGCATCGCCTCGTAGCATGCCATGATATCGGTCGATGCGGCGAGGAATGCCTCGCCCTGCTCCGTGAGCCGCAATGCGCCGGTGGAGCCCTGACGTCGCTCGACCAGCGTCACGCCCAGCTCCGCCTCGATGCGCTGAAGCCGCTTGCTCAGCGTGGACTGCGAGCAGCCGACGTCGCGCGCCGCGCCGGAGATGCTCTTGTGCCGCGCGACATACCAGAAGCTTGAGAAGTCCTCCAGGTCCATCTCCACTCCCCTGCTCGACTTTCGAGGCGCGTCGCACGCCGCCCACCCCCTGAGGTCGGACGCCCCACCGTCCCATCTCACCATTGCCTCATCTTATTCGAATTAGGAATGAGTTGCGGTCACGGCGTCGATGGAGACGGCGAAGACTCTTCGTTTTTGTCATTCCTGCCCTGTTCCTAGAATCGATTGCGAGGTGAGACGGGCGAGAAGGTCGCCCGACCTCGACGGCAACGAGGAATCAGGGGAAGGGGAAACGACGATGGGGGACGGAATCGATTCGGCATCGCACGGCGAAGGGGCCCAGGGCAGGACGCTCTCGCGGCGTAGCGTCGTGCTCGGGTGCGCCACGGCGAGCGTCGCCGCAGGCATTGCCGCGAGCATCACGGGCACTCGGCCAGACATGGCGCATGCCGAGACCGCAGGGCAGGACGCCTGGGACTACGAGGCCGACGTCGTCGTGGTGGGGTACGGCGGCGCGGGCGCGAGCGCCGCAATCACCGCGCACGACGCGGGCGCCGAGGTCATCGTGCTTGAGAAGCTCGACCGCAAGGGCGGGAGCACCGCAGTCTCGGGCGGCGGCTTCGTCTACACCAAGCCGGAGGACGTCCAGAGCGCGGTGGAGTACTATCGCGCGCTGCAGGACGGCTCGAACGCCAACTACGACGAGGGAATGCTCGAAGACTACGTCGAGCAGACCACCGGCATCCTGGACTGGCTCACGAGCGTCATGCCGGAGCGCATGGAGTACAACCCGTATGGCTCCGCGGGATACCCGCAGGTCGTCGGCGCCGACGTGATTACCAAGTACTGCTGCGTCGACACGCAGGCGAACGGCGCCGACCCGGCGGGTGCGCTGTTCGCCGGGCTCGACGAGGCGGTCACCTCGCGGAGGATCACCGTCCTCATGCAGACGCCTGCAAAGCACCTCATCCTGGGTGACGACGGGCTGGTCGCGGGTGTGGTCGCCGAGCTGGACGGGATGCTGGTGCGCGTCCGGGCGCGCCGCGGCGTATGCATGACCTGCGGCGGCTTCCTGTTCAACCCCGAGATGCTGTCCGACTACGTCAAGGGCGTCGAGATCGGGGGCGTGGGCTGCGAGGGCAACACCGGCGACGGCATCAGGATGTGCCAGGAGGTCGGAGCTGGCCTGTGGCACATGAACGCGACGTCGGGCGGGCTCGGCTTCCACCCCGACGGCGGCACCTGGTCGTACGCCTTCCCGGGCGTCGCGATGTGCCCCAACTCGATCTTTGTGGACACGCTCGGCAAGCGCTTCTGCAACGAGTCGTCCATGGAGGCCCACGGCGGGATGTACGCCGTGGACAAGTTCGTGACGCTTCCCTCGCCGCACTACGAGCGCATTCCCTCCTACCTCATCTTCGACCAGGCGACGTTCGACGAAAAGCCGACGCTGATGATCGGCCGCAAGCATTTCGACCGCCAGTGGAGCGCCGACAACTCCGAGGAGGTGGACCTCGGATGGATCGTCAAGGCAGACTCGATCGAGGAGCTGGCGCAGAGCGACGGACTCGACCCGCAGACGCTCGCCCAGACGGTCCAGACCTGGAACGACGCGGTGCGCTCGGGCAACGACGCGGACTTCGGCCGAGACGTCACGGGGCTGTCCCCGATCGAGACCGGGCCGTTCTACTCCATCCGCCTCACGCCCGCGCTGATCAACACCCAGGGAGGCCCGCGGCGCACCGTCGACGCCCAGGTGGTCGACGCCTTCGGCGAGCCGATTCCGCGCCTGTTCTCCGCCGGGGAGATGGGCTCGATGTTCGGCCTCGCCTACCAGGGGGCGTCCAACGTCTGCGAGGCGATGATCTACGGCCGCAAGGCGGGCGCGGGAGCCGCCGCCTGCGCCCCCAGGGGCTGACGCAGGAAGGGCAACCGAGCCCGAGGCGTCCGGGGGCGGGGCGATAGGAACGGAGCGGGCACGCGGCGCGAGAGCAGGGGGATGCGGGGGGCGGGAGCAACGGCATGGGAGACGCTCGCAACGAGTCCTATCCCCCGTCGCCCTCGCGCCCCGGCGGCCCACCCTGGGACGCTAGCATGGGATGGACGGCTAGAGGCGCCTGGTCAATCCATGACGAAATGCGAGCCCGGGCAGCCGGGAGCCCCCGAAGACGCCTCGGGATGGCCATTCGATGACGAAATGCGAGCCCAGACGCTCCCGCAGTGAGGGCGAAGCGAAGGCCGCCAGAGCGTCGCCCCAGCTCAAGAGGGTCGCCCTTGCCCGGGCACCAATCTCGAGAGGATGCCGGACATCGCATTTAGTCTCGATTTGACCGCCGAGAGGCGAATTCGGCGCCCGGAGCGCGCGCCGGCTCGCATTTCGTCATGTTATGACCACGCCCGCCCAGCGCCCAGTGCCCAACGCCACGCGGCGCCTCTCCCCCGCAAGCCCCCCTACGCGTCGTCGCCCTCGCGGGGACCAGCCGGGTCCTCGCGGTCGCGATGGCGCGCGCGCAGGGCGGCGATCTCGGGGTCGTCCTCGAAGTTGGCGTAGATCAGGTCGATGCCGATCACGCCGTCGATCGTCACGAACAAGTTCGCCGTGGACTGCGAGAGCTCCACGGTATCGCGCTCTATCGTGACGACCGCCTTTCCGACGGCCCTCTCCGGGTCGCCCTGCCCCGGCGTCGCCGGAAGCTTCTCGTGCACCTCGACGCCGTCGATTGCGGAAAGCGCGTCGGCGACCGCGTCCAGGCTGTCGGGCGTCGTCTCGACGACCAGGCTTGATATGACCATCTCGCGGACCACTCTCCTCCCTTGCTGGTGCGCCCGCCGCGCGAGCGCGCCAGCGGCATTCCTCCGGGCGCCGACCGCCCGCCCCGCCGGCCATTCCGCGCGCCTGCATGGGCCCCGACGCTCACGCGCCGGGGCCCGTCACCGCGCCCGTGCCGCTCGTTGCCCGGGCTCGCTGTCTGGCGCTCGTTGCCCGGTTGTCCGCCATCCGGCCGCCTTGCCCAGCCGTCTTGCCCGACAGCCGTTACCTGGGCGTCTTACCCGGTGTTCGTTACCCAGCCGTTCGTTGCCCGGCGTTCGTTACCCGGCGTGGCAGGTGTAGCACTGCGAGTACGTGCCCTCGACCTCGCCGGAGGCGGCGTCGGCGTCCACGTAGTGGAACGACGGCATCGCGGGAGCGCCGGGCAGCTTGGCGGTGGTGCCGTCGCCGCCCTCGGCCGAGGTGTGGCAGGACTCGCACGCAGCGGTGGAGCTGCGGTCGTACAGGCCCTCGTGCCCGTCGGGGACGGTGACCGTGGTCGCAAGCGCGGCGTCGTTGTCGACGTTGGCGACGCCCGAGGTGGGCGCCTCATAGCTCACGCCGTCGAGCTTCTCGATCCTGACGCAGCTCTTCTTGAAGTCCGGCTCCTTCGACAGAGGGTCATAGATGTCCTGGACCGCCAGGTTGACCAGCGTCTCCTCGGCGAAGAACGGCGCGAACACCGAACCCGCCGGCGGGTCGACGCGCCCGTCGGTGCTCACCTGGATGTCGACTGACCCGTAGCGGCTGGTCACGCGCACCATGTCGCCATCGGTCACGCCCAGGTCGCGGCAGTCGCGGGCGTTCATGTACAGCAGCGCCTGGGGAAGCGCGGCGTGCAGCTCGGGGACGCGGCGCGTCATCGAGCCGGTGTGCCAGTGCTCGAGCAGGCGACCGGTGTTGAACCAGAAGGGGTACTCGTCGCTGGGCTCCTCCGCCGGGGGCTCGTAGGGGCGGAACACCACCGAGGGGCGATGGTCGGCGCTCTTGTAGAAGCTCACGTTGCCTGCCAGGCCGCTGTCACCGTACTCGGCGATGTTGAGCTGGTCGTAGCCCTCCTTCTGGTCGCCGTCACAGAAGCGGTACTTGGTGGAGTACCAGGTGCCGTCGACCTGCTGGGCGGGCCAGATCATGCCGTGCTGGCTCAGAATCTCGTCGTAGGGCGCCAGGCGCTTGGCGTGCATCTTGAGCTTGGCGCCGTACGTGCCGTCGACGTCGTCGCAGATGGCCTGGGCGCGCTCGCTCATCTCGGGGTTGGAGAAGATGCGGTACTCGTCCCACATCGACTCGCTGACCTCGCGCTGCGTGCCCTTGAACGCGCCCTTCTCCTTGTCGTAGTAGGCGTCGAAGAGCAGGTCGAACGCGTCCTGGTCGCCGATCTTCTCGCCGTCGAGCACCCTGCGCGCGACCTCCATCATGACCCACATGTCCCAGCGCGCGTCGCCCGGGGGCAGCACCGCCTGCTCGAACACCGCGGTGTGGCGCTCGCCGTTGCCGAACTGTCCCTCGCGCTCCATCCACATCGACACGGGGAACACGACGTCAGCGTACTGGGTCGACAGCGTGGGGTAGACCTCGCTCACGACGTTGAAGCAGGAGAAGACCCCGTCGTGCTGGCCGTCGCGTCCGAGGAAGCGCGTGAGGTTGGGCATCGAGACGGCCCAGTTGTTGTGCATCGACCACATGAAGTCGATGTTGCCGTTGGACAGCTCGCGGAACATCTTGACGGTGTGCATGCCAGGGTTCTCGCCGAGCGGCTCGAGGTAGCCCTCGGGCAGGTCCCAGCACGCCTCGGTGTAGCGGCGGTGCTGCTCGTTGGCGACGAGCAGGTCGGCCGGCAGGCGGTGGCTGAAGGTGCCCACCTCGCGGGCGGTGCCGCAGGCGGTGGGCTGACCGGTCAGCGAGAAGGGGCCGCAGCCGGGCCGGCCGAACTTGCCCGACAGCAGGTGGATGTTGTGCAGGTTGTGGTTCATCCAGGTGCCGCGGTTGTGCTGGTTCACGCCCATCGTCCACAGCGACAGCACGTTGGTGCCCTGCTCGGCGTAGACGCTCGCGATCTCCTGCAGGTCCTCGACGGACACGCCAGAGATGCCCGAGACGTACTCGGCGGTGTAGGGCTCGAGCGAGGCCTTGTACGCGTCGAAGTCGATCGACTCGACGTCGCTGGCGGCCTTGCCCTTGTCGGTGGCGTCGTAGCCGTCCTCGAAGGCGTCGCCCAGGTCCTCGGTGCCGCGCTTGAACTGCAGGTGGTCGGCCACGAACTGCTCGTCGACGCCGCCGTTCTGCACCAGGTAGTTGGCGATGTAGTTGGCGATCGCCACGTCGGAGCCCGGGCGGAACACGATGACCTTGTCGGCGAGCTTCGAGGTGCGCGTGGGCATCGTCGTGAGGTCGTAGAAGCGCACCGAGTCGTCGGCGAGCTTGCGGGCGGCGAGGCGCGAGAAGAGCATCGGGTGCGCCTCGGCCATGTTGGCGCCCCAGGTCACGAACACGTCGGCGTCGTCGATGTCCTCGTAGCAGCCGTTGGGCTCGTCGGTCTGGTAGATGTTCATGAAGCCGACGACGGCGCTGGCCATGCACAGGCGCGCGTTGCACTCGACGTTGTTGGACAGCAGGCCGGCCTTCCAGAACTTGGAGGTGACGTAGCCCTCGAGGATGGGCTGCTGGCCCGACGCCCACAGCGCTATCTTGTTGGGCCCCTCCTTCCAGGCGGCCTTGAGCTTGTCGGCGACCAGGTCGAGCGCCTCGTCCCAGGTGGCCTCGCGCAGCCCGCTGCCCACGCCGGTGCCCTTGGTGGACGAATCGTCGCGGATCAGCGGAGTGGTGAGCCGGTCGGAGCCGTAGAGGATCTTGGCGAGGTGATACCCCTTGACGCAGCAGTTGCCGCGGTTGCTCGTGTTCTGCGGGTCGCCCATGACCGAGGTGACCGTGCCGTCCTGGACCGTGGCCAGGATGCCGCAGCCGCACCCGCAGAAGCGGCAGACGCCCTGGTAGGTGCCGTCGGCGGGCGTCACCGACCCGTCCGGCGCGACCGAGGCTGCAGACGAGGCCTCGTCGGCACGCGCGGTGCCGGCGACCATCCCCTGCCGCTGGGCGACCGACGCCAGGGTCCCCGCCGCGGCGGCGCTTGCCAGCGCGACGGCCGTGCTCTTGATGAACTTCCTTCTGGTAAGGTCCATCGAACAATCCTCCCATGCAACGCGAGACGCCGACCCCGCGCGCGACGCATCCCCACCGCCGGCGCGCGGCAGCTCCCCCCGGAGCGCCCCGTCCCTGTCGGACGGGGTCGGATGCCGGCCGTCTCATGCCGTCAGAGACGCGGCCTCCCATGCCGCGCCATGTTCCGAATATAGCAAGCGCCCCGGAAAAATGCGAGAACTCTTCAGCATATTTTCGCTAGTGTTTGATACGTTGTTTTGTTACGACTACAATTTGTTGAGATTTATCGCTCATTTGGTAGATTCTCGCGAAAGTGTTGTCCCGACAACAGACAGCCCACGAGGGCGGGGCTGGCGGGCGCGAGGAGCGGGGCGTCCGCGCGCCTACAGCCCCAGCCCCACGGTCGCGTGCAGCAGGTAGAAGCCGAACCGCGCGGCGCCCACGCCGAGCGCGACCACGGCACTCGCCGCGACGAGCCGGCGCGTCGACAGCTCCCGGCCCCGCAGCGCGCCCGGCAGGACGAGCGCGTAGCCGAGCACCGCGCATGCGGCGAAGGCGGCGACGAGCGCCGGGTAGGCGGGGGCGACCTGCGCCACCGTCCCCATGCCGGTCGCGACGCTGGCGACGCGGGAGAAGTGGACGCACAGCACCGCGACGTCGGCGGCGAGGCACGCCAGCCCCACGACGCACGCCCGCGCCACACGGTCGCCCGGATGGCGCCCGACCTTGGCGAGCCGCAGGGTCAGCAGCCCCAGCGGCACGCCCGCCCCCAGGCCGCCGAGCACCAGCGAGCAGGACGGCAGCGTCCCCGACCAGGTCAGCACCGTCGAGACGTCGTACGCCCGCCCCATCCCCGCCAGCGCGAGGCTCCCCAGCGCCACGTTGACCGCCGACCACGCCCGCAGCACGCCCGCGCGCGGGCGCCGCGCGAACGAGTACAGCCACCTAAACCCGCACGACGCCAGGCACGCCACGACGCAGGCGACCTCGTTGGAAAGCGGCGAGCGACCGACGCCGGTGAGCACGTACAGGGCGTTCGCGGGCGTGCCCAGGTGCGTGGCCGATGCCGTGAAGCCCACCATCGCGACGAACAGCGGCACCGCCAGCATGTGCTCGACGCGCGCCCGGCGAGCCGGTCGCCCCGTCGGGCGCGCCAGCCCGACCGAGAGCAGGACGTAGGCGCCCAGCCCCATCGGGCCCAGCACAGTGAACAGCACCAGCGTGATCTCGCGCCAGGCTATCCCCAGGGTGTGCGCGGCAGTGAACATGCGCCTCGCCCCCTACACAATCTCGTCGAGGTTCAGGATGGTCCCCTCGTCGCTGCCAGAGGCGCGCCCCTGGTCGGGCGGGGTCACGACCAGGTGCGGAAGGGTGACCGAGACGTCGGGCAGCGGCGCGAGGCTGGCGAAGACGCCGTAGCGCGCGGTGAGCTCGTCGTAGTCGCCGAAGTCCAGCGCCCGCTGCGGGCACGCCTGCACGCACACCGGCTGCCCGCCACCGCGCACGCGCCCCTCGCACCCGTCGCACTTCACGCTGTGGCCGAGCTCGCGGTCGACGTGGGGCGCGTGATAGGGGCAGGCGAGCTCGCAGTAGCCGCATCCGATGCAGCGCCGCGCGTCCACCGAGACCAGCTCGAGGTCGCCCTTGTGCATCGCGCCGGTGGGGCACACCTGCGTGCAGACCGGCTGGAGGCAGTGGTTGCAGGCGATCGAGAGGTAGTACACCCACGAGTCGGTCGACCAGCTGCCGTCGTCGTTGCGCGACCATCCCCCACCGCCGTACTCGTAGACCTGGCGGTACGCCACCGCGGTCGAGAGGTCGTAGGCGTCCTTGCAGGCGAGCACGCAGGTCTTGCAGCCGGTGCAGCGCGAGGCGTCGAAGTGGAACCCGTATGCCATGCGCGCCGCCCCCTCCCGAGCGCCCCTGCCGGCGCGCGCCGGGCGGGCATCTGCCGACGGGCCCCCCCCCCGCCCCGGCCCCCCGGGGGGGGCCGGGGGCCTGGACCCCGCGGGTGGGGGCCCCCCCCCCCGGGGGGCGGGCCCCCCCCCCCCAACCAACTCTAAAAAAAAAAAACACACATCCCCCCCCCCCCCCCCCGGGGGGGGGGCCCACGCCGCTTCCGACGCGAAGAAGGATCCGGAAGAAGCTTAAATCCACCCCGC
>CAIFEU010000044.1:0-980 GCA_903789505.1 uncultured Coriobacteriales bacterium | reverse complement strand
CCCCCCCCGCGCCCGGCCGGGGGGGGGCGGGGGGGGATGCGGCCCCCGGCCCCCCCCGGGGGGCTGGCCGGGGGGGGCGGCCGGAGTCCATGAACCCGTCGATTGTAGCCCAACGGCGCGGGGCGACTTCCGACCCGACGCGCCTGCACCCCTCCGGCCCGGCGCGGGCACCAGCACGCTCGGCGCGCCCGCCGCCGGGTCGCGGCGCCCTCCCGGCGCCGGCGTCCGCTAGACGAGCTCCATGTCGTTCATGACCTCGCCGACGCCGCCGTCCCAGTCCACCGCCGCGTCGCAAGGCGTGATCGTGACGCTCGGGTCGGTCTGCGACGGGTCGGGCAGCGGCGCGATTGCCGAGAGCTCGCCGTAGGTGGCGCGCAGCTCGTCGATGTCGCCGAAGTCCAGGGCGCGCTGCGGGCACGCCTCGGAGCAGGCGGGCTGACCGCCCTGCTCGACGCGACCGTGGCAGCCGTCGCACTTGATCGAGATGCCGCGCCCCTCGTCGAGCGAGGGGGCGCCGTACGGGCAGGCGGCGACGCACGCGCCGCAGCCGATGCAGGTGGTGGGGTCGTTGTAGACCAGGCCGGTCTCGTCGTGCTTGGTCATCGACTGCACCGGGCACACCTGCGTACAGGCGGGGTTGGCGCAGTGGTTGCACGCGCTGGAGACGTAGTACACGAACGAGTCGGTGGTCCAGCAGCCCTGGTCGTCGCTCTGCCAGCCCCCGTCGCCGAACTCGTACACGCGGCGGAACATGTGGTCGACGTACAGGTCCTTGATGTCCTTGCACGCGAGCACGCAGGTCTTGCACCCGGTGCAGCGCGAAGCGTCGAAGTGGAATCCGTACTGAGTCATGGTGGGTCCTCCCCTGTAAGCCCCTTGCTAAGCCTAAGCCCCTCGCGTGGGGTCTCGCGCGATTTCGCCGTGCGGTGGCGCCTCCCAGTCGCCCGCGGGCTCCCGGGGCCGCGCCGGCGGGGCAAACC
>CAIFEU010000043.1:3287-18061 GCA_903789505.1 uncultured Coriobacteriales bacterium | reverse complement strand
GACCAGGGGGGCTTCACGCTTGCCGCCTCCGGCTACCTCGACTTCCTGACCCACGTGTGGGGCTGCGTCGTGAGCTCGGGGCAGGGATGGTCAGAGCTGGTGACCATCGACGAGAGGGGGGCGGGAAGTGATGGGGGATGCCTGGTCACGATCGTGCGCGTCGGGCAGGGGGAGGTCGTGCGTCAGGCGGGGGCTGCCGAGGGGTAGCGCGCGCGTCCGGCGTCGCCGGGTCGTCGACGGTGCCGCCCGGCATGCCGAGGGGAAGGCGCCCGGCGGCATCGCGGGCGCCCGGGAGGACCTCGGGCAGTCCACGGTCGAGTTCGCCCTGGTCACCGCCGGCATCCTGGCGGTCGTCGTCGCGCTGTGCGCGATCGTGCGCGTCTCGAGCGACACGACCCTGCTGGCGCTCGCCCAGCAGGCGGCCTCGCACGCGATACACGAGGGCTACGAAATCGGCGTCCTGCTCGACGTGCTCATGTTCTGAGCGCGGGACGCGCCTGCGCCCGGCAGGGGGCGCCGGCGCGGCTGCGCCCCCGATGCGCCGGGGACCCGCGCGGAGGCGGGGCATGGCGTCGGAGGAGGGCCAGGCAACCCTGGAGGCTGCCATGCTGCTCCCCACGCTGATGCTGATACTCGCGATGCTCGTGCAGCCCGCGTGCATCCTGTACACCCGTTGCGTGATGCTCTCCGCCGCGGCGGAGGGCTGCCGCCTCATGGTGACGGCGGACCCGGACGCCGGGCAGGCGGGGCAGTCCTGCCTCGATTACGTGCGCCGTCGCCTGGGCGCCGTCCCCAACGTCCCGATCTTTCACGTCGGGGGGCAGGACGGGTGGTCGATCGAGCTGGGCGGGGGCGTGAGCGAGCACGAGGCGAGCGCGCGCATAGTCGGGACGGTCACGCCGCTGCCCCTGCTCGGGGTCATCCCCGCCCTGCTCGGCGAGACGGACGGGGAGGGAAACGTGGTCGTGGAGGTCAGGGTCACCCAGACGACTCGGCCCTCGTGGCTGGACGGAGGATACGATGACTGGACGGCGGACTGGTGAGCCGGTCTCCGAGCGTGCGGGCGACTCGCTTCTCGCCCCGAGGCGCCCGCACGTGGCGATGGGGCATGGGGTGGGGGCCTTCGTGCGCGAGGACGGGGGCTCCACGACGCTCGCGTGCGCGGCGGCGATGGTGGCGTGCCTCGCGCTGGTGTTCTGCGTCGGCAACGTCTCGTGGGTCAACTCGCGCAGCGGTGTGGTGCAGGGGGTGGCGGACGCGGGGGCTCTGGGGGGACAGAACGTGCTCTCGAGGTACATGACCGCGGCGCAGCTCATCGACGCGCTGGTGCTGAGCCTGGGCCTCGTGGGGATGGCGACCATGGCGATCGGGCTCGTGCTGTGCGCGATTCCCCTCGTCCAGGCGGTCGGCCCCACGGTCGTCGACGCGGCGAACGGCGTCCTGACTGCCCGGTCGAAGCTGTCGCGCAGCGCCGCCCAGGGGCTGTCGAAGGTCGAGGCTGCGCTGCCGTACCTGATGGCGGCGAACTCCCTTGCGACCGTGCGCGCGAACGCCGGCGACTCGGGAAGCTACGTGGGCATCGCCATACCCTTCCCCCTGGAGAGCGAGTCCGACTTCGGTCTGCTCGACCAGGACGACATCTCCGAGAAGATGCGCGAGCTCAAGGACAGCGGGGACGAGATTGACCGCATTGAGGGCCAGGCCGTCGAGGCCAAGGAGCAGGCGGACGAGGCGAAGGAGCGCGGCTGGGTGGCGGACTGCGGCGGCGCCGTCTCGATGAGGGAGCGCGCCGAGACGCTCGCCGGGCTCGGCGGGGCGCTCAACCCCCATTACCCCTCCTCGGCAGGGTGGGACTTCTCGGTGCCCATCCGCAGGGCGAGCGCGTACTACCAGGCCCGCGTCGCCTCGGAGGCCGTCGCGACGGGTGGGAGCGTAGACGAGATGAATCGCTCCAGCGCACGCCTCGCGTTTTACGAGTACGCGCTCGAGCAGGTCAGCCAGAGCACGTACGTCGAGAACGGCGACGGAACCGTCGAGTGCGAGCTGCGGGAGCTCCCCTCGAACACCGATGGGGTGCGCGCGACGACGCTGTACACGGACGTGCGGTGGCCTTGCACGGTCGAAGGGGGCTCGACGGTTCTGCACTCGAGCTGGTCATGCCCCGGGGCGACGGGGTCACGCGCGGGAGAGGCGTCGCTGGCGATGCAGGAGCAGGGGCTGGTCGGCGTGTGTACCGTCTGCGGCTTCACGGTGACCGACCTGGGAAGGACCCCGTCGGCCTCGACGAACATCGACAACGGGTTCGAGCACTACTGGAGGGAGGTGGTCAGGGCGAGCGAGGACTACGAGCAGAAGAGGGACGAGCAGGCAGAGCTGGAGTCCCAGGCGCAACGCCAGGCGGAGCTCGCCAGCGAGAGCTTCTCCGACGCCATCGAGCAGGTAAAGACCGTGCGGGTCAGCCTTGCCCCTCCGGGGAGGTTCGGCTGCGTGTGCGTCGTCGCCGACGCCCGCACGCACCTCTCGCCGACGGAGCTGTCCGCGTTCGTGGGAAGCTCGGCGAGGATGCCCGCGCGCGTTGCCATCTCCGGGGCGGTTCTCGCGAAGGACCCCGCGACGAAGGGCAACACCGTGCTCGCCGGCTTTTTCGACGGGGTCGTCGCGTCCGGCAACTTCGGAGCGGGGGCCGGGGTGCTCGACACGGTCATGTCGGCGTGGGGTGACCTGCTGGTCTCGTACGGGGACGCGTACACGGCGTTCTCCAACCAGGTCGACAGCGCGTTCAGGAGGCTGGAGGACCTGGGGATGGGAAGGGTGGCGAGTTGGCTACGGGGCGCGATTTCGGGGGTCGTCGACCTTGCGGCGATGGAGCCCGCCGACCTATCGGCAAGGAAGCCCGTGCTCGTCGACACGAACTCCGTGGTCTCCGGCGCGGGCAACGACTGGTACTCCACGACGCGGGCGTTTGTCCTGGCGATTCAGAGCGTGGGTGGGGACGCGAGCCCCTCGGCAATCCTGTCCGCTCTCGGCATATTCGAGCAGGCGCTGACGGGGGACGACTCCATCCGGGTGGCGGAGCTCACGATTCCGGGGACTGACCTCACTGTCCCGATTGACCTTGACCTGGGATGGCTCGCCGACGTGACGAAGGGGGCGGCATGACGGGCCTCTGGCATGACGAGGACGGGCAGATGGTCGTGGAGCTCGCGGTCATCGCGCCCGTGGTGATAGTGGTCTGCATCGTCGTCATGAACCTCATGCAGTTCATGGGTCAGGTCGCGCTGTTCGACCGAGTGGCGCCCGACGCCGTGATGTCGCAGGCGGTCTCCCCGTCTGGGGAGGACGCGCAGGCGGGAGGCCAGCGGGAGCTGGTGAGGCAGACGATTCTCGACGCTATGGACGCCGGACCGCGGGTGGACGTCAGCGTCACCACGCTGAGCTCCCTTGAGGCGGGCAGCACCGATGACGACGCCCTCCTCGGGTTTTCGTTCGCGCCGAACCTCACGCGCTACGTGTGCGTGCTCTCCTTCACGCCATGGCCGAGCTCGCTGTCCATCGCGGGGGTCGACGCGGCGATTCCGTTCCGCCTCACGCATCGGCGAACGTTCACCGTCGACTGCTACAGCCCGGGGGTGTTCTTTTGAGGCGCGCATCCGGGGCGCAGTCCGAAGACCGGGCGGGCGGGGGCGACCGGAGGGTGTCAAGGGTTCCGGAGCTCGACCGAGTGGTCATCAGACTCTCGACGGGCGAGGAGCTTGAGTGCCGGGTCGCGAGGAGCTTCATAAGCCGGCTGGTAGGGTTGCTGGGGACTGATGCACGTCTCGTCGCGGGGGAGCCCGTCGTATTCCCGCGGTGTCGGAGCGTTCACACCCTCGGGATGTCCTACCCAATTGACGTGGCGTTCCTTGACGACTCGGGTCGCGTCCTGCTCTCGCGGCGGCACATGCGGCCCATGTCCGTCGTGGGATGCCCTGGCGCCGCCATGGCAATCGAGCGCCCGTCGAGCGGGGCGGCTTGGCCCGTGTGTGGTGAAACGCTTGACGTGTCGGCAATCGTCTCGCCTGTCGTCTAGACTTTGCCCGTGCGGGCGCGGCGCCTTCCTTCCCGTTCCCGCGGCGTCTTCCCGAGACGCCCTCGACAAACACGACCGATGATGGGAGACCGGACGAAGTTGGACGACCCTCGAACGCTCTTTGACATGCACATCGCGCACGTTGGCATCAACGCCGCGAGCCCTGAGGAATCGCTGGCGATTGCCAGTCGGTTCGAGAAGCTGATGTCCCTGCCCGTCTCGTCGACGGGAATCTCCCACTTCGCGGGGACGTTCATCGAGGTCATGGATGGCAAGGGGAGAGGGGAGAAGGGGCACATCGGATTCCATGTGAACGACCTCCGCGCGGCGGCGGCGTGGTTCGATGCGAACGGCTTCGAAATTGACCAGGACAGCTGGGCCTTCAAGGAAGACGGCTCCCCGCGCCTCGTCTACTTCAAGGAGGAAATCGCAGGCTTCGCCATTCATCTCTGCGCGTAGTCCGAAGTTTTCCCCAATCGATTGTGGGCAGACTGTGATTCTGGCAAGCGTATCGGGGTCACAATGAACGCCGCCCATTTTGACAGAGCATTTCCGCGTGGCGGCCCGATTGCGAAGAGACGTCTCGTTGGCCTAGCGTTTTACCAGGCAGATGCGTGTCGGCGCTGATTTCAGCGAGGTACCGACACGCGAAGGTTGGCACGCGTTTGTGCAGTTTGAGGCTTTCCTCCCAATCGATTTCACTTTCTTGTTGACCGCGCGCATTTGGTTCTGGTAGAGTTCTTCCTCGCGTTGGCCAGATAGCTCAGATGGTAGAGCAG
Source organism: uncultured Coriobacteriales bacterium (assembly GCA_903789505.1). Lineage (GTDB taxonomy): Bacteria > Actinomycetota > Coriobacteriia > Coriobacteriales > UMGS124 > CAIFEU01. The sequence continues at coordinate 13,213 of CAIFEU010000043.1, read as the reverse complement.
GGGACTGAAAATCCCCGTGTCAGGGGTTCGATTCCCTTTCTGGCCACCATGAAATCCCAGGTCAGGGCACTAGCGGCCCTGGCCTTTTTTCGTTTAATGGCGCTTGGTTAGCGGCAACGACGCCCTTGGTTAGCGTTTGGTTAGCGTCGCCTGGCCCTCGCGGCCCATCGGGCGCCCTTTTGGGCCCCGTCGCGCCCGTCGCAGTGTGCGTTTTTCGTGACGGCGACGAGTGCGGCAACTCCACGGGGGCCCGGGGCCGCGCCGTGGGTGGCGCGCCCCCGCCCGCAAGGACGCGCGATTCTCGCCGCAGGCCCGCCGCAGGACGCGCCCCGTCCCCGCCCCAACATCGCAAGCACATCGCAGGGGGGCGCCGCCGGTCCATCGGCGCGCACGAAAAGGCGGGCCCACGGCATGCGCCGCAAGCCCGCCCGCCGTCGCCAGGCGCGCGCCTCTCACGGCCCCGGGGACCCTCACCGCTCCCCGGGGCCGCCGTCCACGCCCCGGCGCTCGGGGCGCCGTGCGTCGGGGAGGCAGACGCCCGCGCGCCAGCGCCGCCAGCCCTCGTACTGGCCCGGGCTCAGAAGTGCCCGCGCGCACCTGTCGGGGGTCGCCCCCGAACGCCTCGCGAGGTCGTCCACCGCGTCGGCGAGCGTCGCCGGGCTCGCGTACCTCAGGTACTCCCTCACCGTGCGCCTCCCTTTTATGGGGTAACGAACCTCACCAACCAAAATACGGCCTTTGCTTGGCCTTGGCACCCGCCGGGAAAATCAGACCCCCGCTTAACCTCCGCTTTGCCCCGTGCCCGACGTTGCCCGTCTCGGGGCCACTGGTGCCCAAATCCGGCCCCGCGTCTCCGGTCGCGCCTCTTTGCCCACGGCGCGCCTCAGGCAGGCAGAAATCGCCTCTCAGCGCCTCGGGGGCGCCTCCCCGGAACGATAGGGGGCGGCGCGGCCCGAAAGCCCCGCCGCCCATCCGTCCGCGCCGTCACGTCGAGCACCGGGGAATGCCCGAATGCGTGGCCAGGATGCCCCCAGAAGGCGCGACGGCCGTCCTCCCGGACATCTGCACCACATGGGGCGAAGCCGCCCGCCCTGCGCGATTCTGCGGCCCCGTGCGAGTCGGGGCCGCGCCCGGCCACGTCGCCGGACGCGAGCCCGCCATCCCGCCCGCCCGGGCGCCTCCCGGAAAATTCCAACCTAGAGTTAACCTTGATACCTGTCGCCCGGCGTTCGCCCGGCGTTCGAACGGGTCGGCCCCGCGCCTTTCGGGGCCCGGGGGCCTCGGGCGCCGCCTTTACGGACTGGCGAACCTGGCGCGCCTACGCCCGCGCCCCGCCCACGCCGCCGCCCGGCGGGTCCACGAACACCGGGATTGACAGCCCTATGCTGCGCGCCTCGTCGGCCAGGGCGGCCACGTCCTCGGCGCGTGCGGGCACGCCCGCCGCCACCGCGCGCGCCATGCCGTCGAGCAGCCCCGCCAGCGTGTGCAGCCTCAGGCGCGCCCTCGCCAGCTCCTCAGGCGTCCCGCGCTGCGCCCCGTCCATCCGCCATCGCCTCCCATCGCATGAGGCTGTGCGCCCCGTCGAGCGATAGGGGCACGCCCCCGCCGTCGCCGGTCACCTCGCCCCATCGGTTCTTGAGCACGTCGAGCCTCACCGGGCGCGCCCCGCGCGCGTCCCCGCCGCCGTCGCGCGCGAGCAGCATCGCGGCGTTGGCGTCGTACTCAAGCTGCCCGCTTCCCCGGAAGCTGTGCAGCCCCGGCCCGTCCCGGCCGGTCGCCCGCGACAGCGAGGACAGCAGGAGCACCGGGAGCCCGCACGCGGCCGCCTCGGCGCCAATCGCCCCGGACACCGCCGACACGCGGTCGTACTCGCTCGCGCCCGGCACGGTCTGCACCAGCTGCGCGTAGTCGACCACCACCAGCGACGCCCCGGCCGCCGCCGCGTCCCTCACGAGCGCGTCGAGCCCGTCGAGCCCGTGCGCGGCCAGCGAGTCGCAGACAACGAGCCCGCCGGGGAGCCGGGAGAGCGCCAGCAGGGCCGCCCCCGCCGGGTCGTCCCCGCTTCGGTAGCGGGACGGCGCCTCCCGCGCGCCGCCACGCGCCGTCTCCCGCGCGTACCGCCAGCCGTCAGCCCAGCGGAACGGGGAGAGCCCGCGCGTCTCGGGGAGGGCCGACAGCGCGCTAGCCAGCCTCCGCCAGCACTGCGCGCGCCCCATCTCAAGCGAGACGTAGAGGCACCGGCCCCCGCGCCAGGCGGTCAGCAGCGCAATCGTGAGGGCCAGCGCGCTCTTGCCCGCCCCGGGCTCGCCGCCCAGCACCGACAGCCCGGGCCGCAGCCCGCCCCCCCGCGCCTCGTCGAGCGGCGTCACGCACGTCGGGACCGGCGCGGGCTCCTCAAGGTATCCCGTGGCCAGGAACGCGAGCGCGTCGCCCTCGCGCGCCGCCAGCTCATCCCACGACACGGCCTGCCCCTAGTCGCTCCACGTGAACCCCTTGGGCGCGGGGTATAGCCTGTCGACGACCGTCGCCCTGTCGCGCGAGAGCGCCCGGAACTCGCGCGAGGCGGTCGCCTTCTTAGTCGGGTCCGGGCATCCCCTCGCCGCGTCGTACAGCTCGAACAGAAGCCCGTCGTACATCGCCTTCAGGTCGCCGGGCTCGCGTCCGGCGACGTCGACCTCCCTCAGCGACGCGGCGCGCCTCTCCGCGTTCATCGCCGCCTCGCCCTCGGGGGTGGCGCCCGCTTGCCTCCGCGCGCCCATGCGCCTAACGTCTTCCTCCGCCATCCTGCTTCCTCTCCTCTCGGCGTTCGGCAATGCCCGGCCCGCCCCACAAGGCGGGGCCGGGCTCTTGCGAGGGTGGGGGCCCGCGCCGTCGGAAGGTCTTGGGTCCCCCTCGCTAGGGCGGCTCGCGGCGGGCCGTCGGGGGGGCGCGCGGCCGGCGGGCGATTGCGACTAGTTGGGTCTTCTCTACTTCTTATTCTTATGGGGGGGTCATGCGTGACCCCCCTAACCGGTCGCGCGTGACCCCCCTTTTCCCCGCTCGGCCGCGTCGGAAAGGGGGGTTTCGTCGCGACCCCCCTTTTCCCGCCTCTAGGGGGGTCATGCGTGACCCCCCTTTCGCTCGTCCCCGCCGTCGGCCAGGACCCCGCATGGGAGCGTGAGCCGATAGACGGTCGCGTGCCCGCTGTGGCCCGGCCCCACGACCTCAAGCCACCCGCCCCGCACGAGCGCCCGCGTCGCCGCGCGCACCGCCTCGGGGGTGACCCCCAGCTCCTCGGCCACCTCTGCGCGGGGCCTGCTCACGAGCACGTCGCCGCCCTCGGTACGCTCCATGCGCTGCATGAGGGCGTGGAGCACCGCCGCGCGGGTCGTGACGATTCCCGCCTCAAGCTCGGCGCGGTTCGTGTCGGCCCCCACGCGGGCGAACGGGGTGCGCACGCGCCCCACCGGGGCTACTCCGCGTCGCCGGACGCGCCTCGCGCCCCGGGCTCGCCCCCGACGTCGGCGGTCGCCGCCGTCCCGTCGTGGCGGCGACCCCTCATGAACTCGAAGAACTCCGCCGCCACGCGCTCGCCGTCGATGTACCCGGTACACTGCTCCCATGCGTCGGGGTCCTCGGGGTCGAACGTCCGCGAGGTCGCGGGCGGCATGAGGAAGGCCGCGCACCTGTCCGCTTTGGGCATGACGTCTAGGTTCGTCGCGATGATGTCTAGGTTCGTGGCGATGACCCCGAAAGCGCACCACGTCGTTTCCTCGTCAGGGTCGGACATCGACAGCGCGCATTTGTCGGCTGCGCACGTGTTGCCCGTGAACGGGCACATGGCATCGTTCGAGACGGTAAGCCTACTCATCGCAGGTCACCGCCTCGGCCTTGGCGCCAGAGGTCGCCGCAGATGCCATAGCCTCAAGGGCGGGCCGCACGGGGATTCGGATTGACTTGCCGATTCTCACCGCCGGGATGGTCCCCTGTGCGGCCATGCGCTCCACGTGGCGCGTGGACACGCCCACCCTCTGCGCGAACTCGCGCGTCTTCTCGAACTCGGGCGCCCCCTCGCAGAGGCGTTCTATCAGGCTTTGGGTGTCGTTGAGCCGCACGGCATTGAATGCCGGGACCGGCGACGTGGACACGCTTGCGTTGTTGACTGCCATTGCTTGCCCCTTCCGTTCCATCGGTCGGGGCCATCCGGATAGCCCGTCGCGTCCGTCTGTCGCGACTGCCCTTACCATACGCTTTAGGCGAAAAACGCGCCCATGGCACGGGGCGCGCGGCTTATTCGGGAGTCTTTACAAGCGCTGTAAAGACTCCCGATTCCCTCGCCTGCGCCCCTCCCGATTATTCGGGTTTTTTCGCCCCCGTTGCCCACGTTTCCGAATCGCGCGCCGCTAACTCGCCTTTGGCGTCCGAAACGTCCATCAAATCGCCATAAACGCCACAATGCCCGCAAGCCGTCTCACGCGACGTGATGCGCGCCGCCTCAGCCCATGCCGTCATCTTCCGGCGCGTCGTCGGTGCGTTCCGCCACCTCGTGGACGTCGTCAAGCAGCCCGGCGCGCGCGGCCTCCTCGAACATCTCCCCGTAGCGCGCCGCTTCGCGCGTCCCAGCCGTCGCCTCGGCGAGTCGCGCCGCCTCCGATACCCTGTTTCGTCCCTCGCCGTCGCCCTGGTAGCGCATCGCGGCGCCCGTCACCGCCGCAAGCGCGGCCAGGGCGGGCGCGGCCTCGGCGGCGTGACCAGAGGCGAACAGGTAGGCCATCGCGCGCGCGGCCTGCTCCATCGCCGGTCCTATGGTGTCCCGCAACTCGTCGCGCACCGCGTCGGCGTACTCCATCGCCTCCGCGCCGCATGGCGCCTTGCAGAGCATGTACCTACTCCAATACTTCGCGCTTAGCCCCGTAGCCTCCTCCATCGCGTCGGCTATTTTGAGCACTTGACCGTACCTAAGCCGCGAGGGATTGGCCTTTAGCTCGCTCATAGTGGAGGCCGAAACATGGCCGCTCCCGCCCTTATTGGGTATGCGCTGCGACAGCTCGGCCATGGTGTGCCCCGACTCGCTCCACACCTTAAGGACTTCTAGGAACCGGTCGTCAAGGAAACTGTAGTCGTCGGTGGCCTGGCTCTCGTCGCCGCCGTCGCGTTTATCCGCCATCACGCCCCCCTCTCGCGCAACGCCGCCGCCAGCGCCCGCGCTATCGCGGAGTCCGGCGCCTGCCTGTGCCTGTATCGCTCGGGCACCTCGTAGGGCATGAGGTCGTCCGGCCGCAACGCCAGCTGCACGCGGTCGCCGTCGAGCACCGCGCGCGGCCCATGCACGGGGTTGGCGGGCCATATCACGGACACGCCCCACGCCTCGTAGCGCTCCAATATCCCCAGGAACGAGTGACGCCGCGTCGTGACCCTCGCCACGTCGCCGGGCATGGGCGCCGACGTCGGGCGCGTGTCGGTGTACACGGTCGCCCCGTCGGCGACGATGGGCTCCATGCACACGCCGCGCAACTGGCCCCACCACCTCGCCCACGACGGGGCGCGTAGCAGCTGCGGGCACCTCTCGTAGCAGAGCCAGCGGCCCCTGCCCTGCTTGGGCACCAGGCGCCCCGGGCCGTCGTCGAGCGCGGCGACGTCGCCGGTCTCGGCCTCCCTCGCCGCCCCGCCGCTCACCGCGCGTCGCCCCCCGCGGCCCTGGGGAACTCCACCAGCTCGCCGCCGCGTCCGGCGACGGCCTGGCTCACGACCTCCACCGCCCGGGCCTTGCCCTCCGGCGTCGCGTCGGCGTAGGTGTTGAGCGTCATAGCGACGTTCGAGTGACCCATTACCGCGCTCACGCTGCGCACGTCGGCGCCCCCGGCGATTGCCAGCGTGGCGTAGGTGTGCCGCAGGTCGTGGAACGTCGGGACCCTGCCCTGTGTGCCCTTGAGGGACAGCGCGCGGGCCACCTGGTGCCACGCCCGGCCTATCTGCCACGGGTCGGAGAACCCGCCCGTGAACGGGCCGCAGACGAACAGCGCCGCCATCGTCGCGGGGTCCGCGGGCACCCCGGCCGCGCGCCTCGCCCCCTCCATCGAGGCGCGCCGCGCCGCCAGGACGCGCGACAGCTGCGGGGAGACGGGTATCGTGCGCCTGCTCTGCGGCGTCTTGGGCTCCTTGGCGTATGCGCCCGCGTCGCCGTTGCCAATCGCCCGGCGCACGCGCATCGCCCCGCCGTCGGGGGTGAGCATCACGTCGTCCCACTGAAGCCCGCAGCACTCGCCCTCTCGCAAGCCCGCGAACAGCGCCAGGGCCGCCGCGACCATGACGGGGGAGGGGTCGGTCGCCGCAAGCAGCGCGTCGGTGAGGCGCGCGGCCTGCGGGGCGTCGAGCGCGTTCGGGTCGGCGTTCTTGCGCTTGGGCGGGCGCACCGCGTCGAACGGGTTGCGGTCGAGCTTGCCTATCGCGACGGCATGCTTGTACACCTGGTTCGCCAGCCTGTACGCCTTGCCGACGGTCGAGCTCGACAGCCCCTCGGCCGTGAGCTCGTTCACCCACCTTTGCGCGAGGTCGCTGTCGAGCCTCGCCAGGGGCACAAGACCTATCGCGTTCTCGCCGTGGAGCATGTACCGCGCCGCCTGCCTGTAGCCCCTCACCGTCGAGGGCTCCACGGACTCCGAGGCCTCTAGCGTGTCGACGTACTCGCTCACGTACCTTTCGACGGTCAGGGCGTCCTCCGCCGCCTGGCGGGCCCTCTCGGCGTCCTGGCGGGCCCTCTCGGCCCTGCGCTCGGCGTCGGCCCTCGCCCTGGCGCGCTGCCTGTCGTATTCGTCCGCCAACTCCTGCTTGAAGTCGGCCAGGACGCGCCCCGCGCCCGTCTCGGTGGTCACCGTCTCCTTGCACATGCGCGCCACCTGGTGGGCGGGCCCGGCCTTGCCGTCCCTCACGTCGTGCCACTTCACATAGCAGCACCAGCGCCCCCGGTCCTCTCGGTATCTCACGAACCCGTTGGACCAGTGACGCCCATCGCTCTCCGTCCCAGCCATCGTGACGCCCCCTCTGGTTAGCGCGTGGTTAGCGGCATCGGGGCGTCTGGTTAGCGCGTGGTTAGCGCGGTCGGCCCGTCGCCCCGATTCCCGTCTGTCGTTACAGCCGTCATGATACCACGTCTACCAGGTGTTTTATGTCGCGCCTGTCGCGATTTTTGTTAGCCTTCGCCAACGTTAAATCACTGAAAATCCCCGTGTCAGGGGTTCGATTCCCTTTCTGGCCACCATCGAAACCCCAGGTCAGGGCACAAGTTGCCCTGGCCTTTCTTTTTGGCGGGCCACATGGGAACCCGCGTGGGCCACATATGGGCCACATGGGGGCGCCATCTCCGCCGAACGGGGCCCGAAAAGGGCCCCTCTTCGCCTCTCTCGCCACTTTCTCCTATGTTCGTTTCGTGGAGGGATTCGGGGCGCGTCCGGCAACTGCACGGGAGGGCCCGGCGCCGCGCCTTCGGGGCCGCGCCCCTCATAGGCGCGGCCCGCGTCTCCGCCGACGGCGCTCCGTCCCGCCTCGCCGCCACACGCGCCAGCCCGCGCGGCGGCCCTGGCCTTTTTTCGTTTGTGCACCATGATTCGCGAGACTGTGCACCATTTGTGCACCATGGGCGGGCGATCTCTGTCGTCCGGGGCCTCGGGGCGGGCGTTTCATCGTTCTCTCGCTGCATTCTTTCCATGCCCGACGCGCATGCAGGCGATGATGCGGGCGCAAGCTAGATTGCTTGTCTGACTGTCGCGGCCAGTCGCTCGCGCTTCAGCGAAGACGGCTCGCCGGTTGCGTGCAAACCTCGATGCGCGCGTGCGGACGGCGGACCTTGGACGTCGTGCTTCGATGTGTGCCGGTCTTTGGCGACTAGTACCAGATGCTTGGGTCGGCGACGTCCTGCCAGAAGCTCTCTTCGCCCATGGGGCCGTACGCGCCTGCGGACTGCGCGCTCGAAACTGACGTGTGCGTGACCTGACGCCCCGCGGCGGTGTAGAACGTCCACGTCGAGCCGCTCTGATATGCGTAGAGCGTGGTGTAGTTGTTCGTCAGGAATACGGCAGCCCAGTCGCCGTCCCCATCGCGCGTCCAGGTGGCGTAGATGCTCGTGCCGTTGCCGGTTCCCGTTATCGTGACCGACTCGCCGTCATAGTGGTTCGTCTCCTGCTGAGCGGATTCGGCTGCGGCGGAGGGCGCGGCGCTGGCGACGGTCTCGGTAACGGCGCTCGCGGCGGCGGGGGCGGGGGCTGCCGCAGTGCTCGTCGCGGCGGCGGGGGCCGGGGTGGACGAGGCGGCGCGCGCCGAGGAGGTCGCGTTCGAGCTCGACGAAGCTGCCTGTTCGGCCACGCTGGAGGCGTAGGGGTCGACTCCCGCCCCGAGTGCGCTGAAGATGTCATCGGCGCCGACGGTGTTCGAGCAGCCTGCGAGGCTGACGGCGACGAGGGCAGCCGCGAAAGCGGAGGCGGTGGTTCTCATCATGATGGAGCGCACGGAAACGGACACGAAAGACCTCCTTCGGGCGGCTCCCCCTGCCGACCATGTGGCGCTAGACCACGTAAGTATAGCAGCAATGTGTCATACGCTCATCCCACGGCACATCCTCGTGACAACACCGGGGAAGACGCGTGGGGGCTACATGTGGGCGCACCTCGTCTTCGGAGGGATGCGTGCGCCATGGGGGCGCCCCCATGGCGTTGCCTCGCGCATGCGGCAGGCGTCGGCCGTCGTGGCGCGTGAGGCGCTAATCGAGCCGCACGTGCGCGAGCCCCTCGCGCGAGGAACGGCGGTACAGCACGAACCTGTGACCGATGACCTGCACGACCTGAGCTCCGGTCGCCTCGGCGAGCAGGTCCGCCGCCTGGCGTGCCGTGAGGGCGCTGGAGCCGGACACCGAGCACTTGACGAGCTCGCGCGCCTCCAGCGCGTCGCCCGCCTGCCTGACGGTTCCCTCGTCGACGCCGCTCGAGACGGTCAGGGCGGTGTCGAGCGTGTTAGCCATTCCTCGCAGCGTCTTCCTCTGCCTGCTGGTGAGCTCCATGTGGCGCCTCTTCCCCTCATCTGCGTATCCCTTGCCCGCGCGCGAACGAGCCTGCTCCCCAGACGATATACTTCGCGGGGGCGTCTGTCGCGTCCCCCGGTGCGTGCGGGGTGATGACGGCGGCGCGGCCAGACGATGGGAGGCGTTGGGGATGGGTGACCCGAACAGGCTGAGCCGCGAGCAGTATCGCCGCCTGGCGAGCCTGCCTCCGGAGGAGCTCGAGCGGCAGTGCGAGGTGGAGGTGTTCCACGCCACGGGGCCCGGGGGACAGGGCGTGAACACCTCTGACTCGGCGGTCCGCATGCGCCACGTCCCCAGCGGCATCACCGTCGTGAGCCGCGAGTCGCGCAGCCAGCTGCAGAACCGTCACTCCTGCCTGCGCAAGCTTCGCTTGCGCTTCGAGAGGCTCTCGGTCGCTCCAAAGGCGCGCCACGCCACCAAGCCGAGTCGCTCGCAGCGGCAGAGGCGTCTCGACGAGAAGCACCGCCGGTCGCAGACGAAGGCGGCTCGGGGGCGCGTCCACGGGTCCGATGAGTGAGTCGGGGCGAAGGCTCGGCGGCGTCAGCCGAGGTGGCGCTGGGCCCACCGGGGCATCTCGAAGAATATAGGGTTCAGGTCGCGTCCCGACTGGGTCAGCGAGTACTCCACACGTGGGGGAATCTCCTCGTACTGTCTGCGGCTGACCACGCCATACCCCTCGAGCTCGCGCAGCGCCGTCGTGAGCATGGCGCTCGTGATGCCGGGGATTGACTTCTTGAGCTCGCTGAACCTCATCCGCTCGTGGAGGGAGAGCTGGAACAGGACCTTGAGGCGCCATTTGCCCGAGAGCATCTCCATAACGCGCATGGCGCCGCACTCCTGCGAGCCCGTTCCTGTGCAGCACGTCTCGGTCTCCGCG
>CAIFEU010000043.1:0-3277 GCA_903789505.1 uncultured Coriobacteriales bacterium | reverse complement strand
CCGCGAACGTGAGGTAGTCGGTGTAGCAGCAGTGCAGTCCCGGGGCGGGTGCGTCGTCGAGCTGAGCTCGCGCGTCCACGCCCTCGGCCGACGGGGCGGGCGCGCCGCCAGCGTCGGAGTGCCCGGTTGCGCGCGCGGAAACCCCGCCTGCACCATCCGCCCTCCCGTCGGCGGGGAGGGGTGCCCCCACGGCGCCGATGACGGTGACCTCGCGCACCTCGCGCACCTGCCGCTTACTGTCCATGAACCGCCCGCACCTCGCCCTTCGTCTGCCGCCGTCGCACCTGCCGGGTCGCCGTGACGCCCCGCTGTCCCTCGCGCCCGTCGTCGCGTTCGGGGCCGTCCGTCATCCCCGCCCCGGTCGGGGCGGGCGGGCCGGCGCCCGGAAAGGATGGCGCAGCGACGCCCGCGGGGCCCGTCTGGTCGCCATGTGGTGCAAACAATATAGAGGATATGAAAAAGAGAGGCTGTATATAAAGTATACCGAACGGGGACAATGAGCCCAACATCCAACGTCCCCATGGTGACGGGCGGCGCGCCCCCGCCCGTAGGCGAGGCGAGTGCCGCATCTCAGAAAGGTGAGGAGACCCTCTCATGAACATAATCCCGGTATACGACGTCCCGGTCGTCCCGCATTCCAGCGCTTTCTTCTCCATCGACGACCTCAGCAAGGCTCTCGGCCGCAAGCCCGAGGTGGGCGACGAGCTCACGGTCATCATGCTGCGCGAGCCCACCAAGAGGAGCGAGATCACGCCTGAGTCGATCTACCCCATAGGCGTCACGGGCACGATAAGCGAGATCACCCCGTTCGGGTTCGCCGTCGTCTCCACCGCCGGGCGCGTCGACGTGACCGACGCCCAGAGCGGGTCGGGGCAGTCGGGCAGGCGCCTCGAGCTGCGCTTCTCCGACCGTCCCGACGTTCAGGACATGGATGCAGAGCTCCAGGCGACGCGCCTCGAGCAGATCAAGACTGACGCGCGCGAGTTCGTGTCGGGCATGCAGTGGGCTCCGGTCGCGAACCGCTACATCGCGAGGTGGGGCAGCGCCGGCGACGCGTTGGGGATGATGTCGACGATGCTCACCGCCAGCAACGAGGAGCTCTACGGCGTCCTCGCGGAGGACAGCGTCTCCCGCCGGTGGGAGAAGGCGGAGAAGCTCATCTACGAGGCGCTCGAGATCGCGCGCATGTCCAGCGAGAGCCAGAGCGAGCAGGAGAACGACATTCGCGAGCGCTATCGCGAGGGCGCCATCAAGAAGCAGATGGAGTACCTGCAGGGCCAGCTCGACGAGATGCATCCCGAGAGCGTGTCCGACGTGCGCAAGTTCGAGAAGAAGATCGAAGACAGCGCGATGAACGACGAGGCGCGCGCGGAGGCGACCAAGGTCCTGAGCCGCATGAAGCAGGAGGGGAAGGACTCGCCCGAGTACGGCATGCTCTACAACTACCTCGACTTCGTGACGAGCCTGGCTTGGGACGCCCCCCAGAGCCGCCAGATCGACCTCGACGAGGCGCAGCGCATCCTGGACGAGGACCACTTCGGGCTGGACAAGGTCAAGAGGCGCATCATCCAGCAGATCGCCGTGATGGACCTCAACCATCGCCAGTCCGGCTCCATCCTGCTGTTCGTGGGCGCCCCGGGCACGGGCAAGACCAGCATCGGCCAGTCGATCGCCCGCGCGCTTGGCAGGGAGTACGTCCGGGTCAGCCTGGGCGGCTCCCGAGACGAGGCGGACATCCGCGGGCACAGGAGGACGTACGTCGGCGCGATGCCGGGTCGCATCATGGACGGCATCCAGAAGTCGGGCGTCTCCAACCCGGTCATGGTCCTCGACGAGATCGACAAGCTGAGCGCGTCGTACGCGGGCGACCCCGCGAGCGCCCTGCTCGAGGTGCTCGACCCCGAGCAGAACTCCACGTTCACCGACCACTACATGAACGTCCCCTACGACCTCTCCAACGTGCTGTTCATCTGCACGGCGAACACGCTCGACTCGATTCCCGAGCCGCTGCTCGACCGCATGGAGGTCATCCGCTTCACCGGCTATACGCCCACCGAGAAGTTCCAGATCGCGCGTCGCCACCTGATCCCGAAGGCGATGGAGGCGGCGGGAATCGGCGAGGACGCTCTCGAGGTCACCGACGAGGCGCTTTCGACGATCATCTCCGACTACACGATGGAGGGGGGCGTGCGCGGGCTCAAGAAGCGCATCGACGAGCTGTGCCGCATCGCCGCGGTCGACATCGTGCGCATGGGCGCCGACGCGCGCGTCCAGGTTACTGCCGACAACCTGCGCGAGCGGCTGGACGCCCATCCCGTGCATCACGAGCTGGTCCTCTCCGCGGGCAGGCCGGGCGTCGTGTGCGGGCTCGCGTGGACGGCTGCCGGCGGCGAGATTCTGCACATCGAGAGCGCTTTCACGCGCGGCAGCGGCAGGCTCATCATCACCGGCAAGCTCGGCGACGTGATGAAGGAGTCGGTGCAGATTGCCGTCAGCCTGGTCAAGGAGAGCTATCCCGAAGCCGCCGAGCTCTTCGAGAAGAACGACCTGCACGTCCACGTGCCCGCCGGGGCGGTGCCCAAGGACGGCCCCTCCGCCGGCGTCACGCTCACCACGGCGATCGCCTCGCTGGTGACGGGCAGGGCGGTCGACCCGGACCTGGCCATGACGGGCGAGGTGTCCCTGCGCGGGGCGGTCCTGCCGATCGGCGGGCTGCCCGAGAAGCTCCTCGCCGCCCAGCGGGCGGGCGTGAGACGCGTGCTGATTCCCGCTGACAACGCGGAGGACCTCGGAGAGGTCGCCCAGGAGGTGCGCGACGGCCTCGAGATCATCCCGGTCTCGACCGTCGACGAGGTGCTGATGCATGCCGGCGTGTGGACCGGCGGCGCCTCGGTGCCCGAGCCGGGCTCCACGCAGCGTGCCGGAGCATCCGCGCTCGAGGGGAGCCGCGCCCAGGCGCTCGACTCCCGCGCGGGCGGGAACCAGGGTGAGCGGGACGCCGCGGGCGGAGCCGCCCTGGCGCGCTGAGACGCGCGCGAAGTGCCCGGCGGGCGCGTCCCCTCGACCGCTCCCGGGCACGTCCGCGCCACCTTCTGGTCGCCCGAGGGCTCTTGCCGCCGGGCGCGCCGGGTGACGGTGTGTCGGTGGCGCGCCGGGGACGGGCCTTGCCCGCGACCGGCGCGGTTTTTGGTATACTGACGTAGCCCGGACCACCCCGCGCGACCAGCCCCACCCCGGCGGCCCGCCCCCATTAGCGCCGGGCGCCCCCCGCCGGCCC
>CAIFEU010000042.1:10350-18339 GCA_903789505.1 uncultured Coriobacteriales bacterium | reverse complement strand
GCCCCGCGCCCACCCGGGCGCGCGACCCCGGGCGCCGGATCCGCGGCGCCGCGCGCCGTCGGGGACGCGGCTTGCCCGGACGAGCTCGAGCGCGGTGGCGGGCAGGCGTGCGGTCGAGGTCGGCGGGAGCTGCCCCACGTAGCCGACGCGCCGCCAGTCGCAGAACGACGTCGACCGCGTCCCGAACAGCAGCGCCTCACCGCGGTCGGGGGCGACCTGGCCCAGCGCCACCCTGACCAGCGTCGACTTGCCCGCGCCGTTCTCCCCGGCGAGGACGACGACCTCCCCGCCGTGCAGGGAGAGGCTCACCGAGTCCAGCACGGCGACGCTGCCCACGCGCACCGCCACGCCGCGCAGCTCGAGCGCGGGGGCGGGCGGGGCGAGGCGCGGCGCGGGAGAGGGGGTCGCCGCCATCAGGACAGCGCCTCCTTCAGCTCCTCGAGGTTGGCGCGCATGACGGAGAAGTAGTCCTCTCCCGCGGCCAGCTGCTCGTCGGTCAGGCCCTCGATGGGGTTGAGCGTCCTCACCGTGGCGCCGGTCTCGGAGGCGATCGCCTGCGCCACCTTGGGGCTCACGAGCTCCTCGCTGAAGATCACGCGGACGTCGTTCGCGCGAACGAAGTCGGCGATCTGCGCCATCCTGCGGGCGTCGGGCTCGCTGTCGGCGTCGATTCCCTCGATGGGCAGCTGCTCCAGGCCGTAGGCGTCGCACAGGTAGCCGAACGCCTCGTGAGACACCACGATGGACCTCCTGCTCAGGTCCGAGAGCGCGGCGCGGTACTCGTCGTCGAGCGCGTCGCACTCCCGCGCCCATCGCTCGCAGTTCGCGCGGTAGTCGCCCGCGCCGTCGGGGTCGGCCTGCGACAGGGCATCCCCGATGTTCGCCATCTGCGCCTTGGCGTTGCGCGGGTCGAGCCACACGTGCGGGTCGACGCCGGACTCGCCGTGGTCGTGCCCCTCGTGGCCGTGCCCCTCGTCGTCCCCCTCGGCCTCCTCGTCGAGGGCGCGCAGCGCGATTCCCTCGCTCGCCTCGACGACCGTCGGGCCGTCCTCGGGCAGGCTGGCGACCGTGTCGTCCACCCAGCTCTCCATGCCGGCGCCGCTGTACACGAACGCGTCGGCCTCCTGCAGCGCCACGATGTCGGCGGTGGAGGGCTCCCAGTCGTGCGGCTCGGTCCCGGCGGGGACCAGGCAGCTCACCTCCACGCGCTCGCCGCCGACCTTGCGGGCGAAGTCGTACATCGGATAGAAGGTTGCGACGACGCGCAGCGCGCCCCCGTCAGCAGTCGACGAGGACGACGTGCCCTCGCGCGCCGAGGACCCGGCGCGTCCGAGTTCGCCCGTGCCTCCCTTCGCGTCGGCCGTGCCCGCCGCCCACGCGGGTCTTCCGGCGCCTGCGAGCGAGAGCGCCGTCCCCGCGCAGATTGCGAGGGCGGCTCCTCCGACGAGCGCGAAGCCCCTGCGGGTGAGGGTGCCTCGGCTGACGGCGTTGCCGGAGGTGCGGGGCGTGGCGGTGATGCGGGGCGTGGTGGCGCCAAGGTCGTTGTTGCGGGTCATCTCGATGAACCTCCTGGATTCGCGTGCGTGCTCCTGTCTGCATCCATGCGGCGCTCGGCTCGCGCATGCGGCAGGGCTCGGGCGCGGCGGGCGCGGGCGTTCGCCCGTGCGTGCCTATGCCCGAGTGCGTGTCGCCGTCGCGGCGCTGAGCGCGTCGGGAGGCATCACGTGTCCAGGCGGACCTTCAGCGATATGGGGGTGTCGATGCGATGGGTGTCGCGCGTCGCGGGGGCGAGCGCCTCCGCGACGGGGGCGGGGTGGGGGAGCGGGACGAGTGCGTGCGCGACGTCGGCTTGCTGGCCGGACGCGTGCGCGATTGCGTCCATGACCTGGCAGATCGGGCAGTCGTCACCGATGCAGTCATGGTGGGAGTACGCCGCCAGCGCGATCCTGCTGAGCGGCGCCCAGGCGACGAGGGCCAGGGCGAGCGCGAGGATGGGGAGCAGGGTCCGCGCCCGGCGCGCCGGGCGGGGCGCGCGGGGGGGGCGGCGGCGGGGGCGCGCCCCCCCCCGCCCCCGCGCCGGGGGGGGGGGGGGGGGGGGGGGGGGGCCGCCCCCCGGGGGGCGCGGGCGCGGGGGGGGGGGGGGGGCCGGGAGGCGTGCCGACCGTGCCGTCGCCCGTGTCGGGGCGGCTAGTCACGCGCGCCGTCCCTCTTGGCGCAGGCGTCGCACGTCCCGTACAGGACCGTCCTCGACTCGTCGATCGCAAAGCCGTGGTGGCTCCTCACGTGGGCGGCGAAGTCGACGAGCATGTGGCAGTCCAGGGGCATCGCCCTGCCGCACGACAGGCATACGAGCTGACCGACGGGCTCGGGCGGGGCGAGCCGGTAGCGCGACTCCCCTGCGCCGGGGGCGGTCGCCTTGAGCAGGGCCCCGTCGCCGGCGAGCGCCTCCAGGTTGCGGTACACGGTGGTGCGCCCCACGGGGCTGCCGTCGGCGCGCAGCTCCTCGACCACGTCGTCCACGCTGAGGTAGCGGTCGGCGTGCCGGCTCAGGCACCCCTCGATGAGGGCCCTCTGCCTCGTGCGGTATGTCCGGCGTCCGTCAGCCATCGGCCTCGTCTCGATTCCTGCGTTGGGGCCCGTCGGGTCGCGAGCCTCACGCCCGCGCCGCTCGCGCGACCGTGCCGGGGTGCCATGGGAGCGATCGGCGCGACGGAGGGGCGGTGGGGTGGTGGGCGTTGCAAATGGAAATGAAATCCGATTCCATATTAAAGCACGCGGCAGCGTGGGGTGGGGGCGCGGTGGCGCGCGCCTGTGTCGGCACACAAAAAAGCCGCGGGAAGCGGCCTTTCGGCATGCCTCCCGCGGCGTCGGTGCGTGTGCTGACGTGCCCTGTTCGCGCGCCAGTCCCTAGTCGCGCGTCCGGCGGCGCCGCGCCACGACGACGCCGATGACGCCGGCCACGACCGCGCAGACCCCCGCCACGGCGACGATGCCGAGGGCGAGCGCGTCGGTCTGGTCGCCGGTCTTGGGCACCGACTGGCCCTGCGGGGTCGGGGTGCCGGGGTTGGAGGGCGTCGGGGTCTTGGGCGTCTCGCTCGGCGGGGTGGGCGGAACCTCGGTGGAGGTGTTGGTGACCGTGAAGCCCGCCGTCGCGTCACCGGAGACCGACGCGGTGTAGCCCGACACCGCGTCCTCGCTCACCGTGTAGGCGATCGAGGTGCCATGGTCGCGGTACTTGGCGAGGCCCTCGAAGGTGCCCTTCCAGCCGGTGGCGGAGGACAGCGTCAGGGTCTTGCCGGTGTCGGTGCCGTCTGCCAGCAGGTGAATCGTGACGGGGCCGCCCGTGGTGCCCACCCAGGTCTTGGTGACGGCGACCGACGTCGTCTCGGGCGTGTGGGAGTTCGTCACCACGAAGCCCGCCTGCGCGTCACCGTTCACCGTCGCCTCGTAGCCCTCGGGGACGTCGACCTCCTCGACGGTGTAGGTGACCTCGGCGCCGCCCTGCCGCTGCGGCAGCCCGCTCCAGGTCGCCTTCCAGCCGTTGATCGCGCCGAGCGTGACGGGCTCGCCGTAGGGCTCCCCGTTCGCGAGCAGCTGCAGGCTGACGCTCGCGGGGCGCAGCCCGTCCTGGTCGTCCGCATCGTCCCAGGCCTTCGACGCGCTCACCGACGTCGTGCCGGGCACGTGCGTGTTGACGATGTCGGTCCCGCTCACCGTCGCCTCATAGCCCTCGGGCACACTGGCCTCCTCGACGGTGTAGGCGATCTGGTGGCCATCGGTTGCGTCGTAGACGGGCAGTCCCGCGAACTCGTACGCCCACCCCTGGGCGGCGCCGACCGTGACCGAGTCGACCCGCTCGCCGTCGGCAAGCAGGTTGACGGTGATCGAGTCGGGGCGCATGCCGTCCTGGTCGTTCGCGTCATCCCAGGTCTTGGTGCCTGAGACGGCGGTGGTCCCGGTCGCGGTGTTGGTGATCGCGAAGCCGTCCTGTGCGCTGCCGGTGACGGTGGCGTCATAGCCGGGCACCGCGTCCTCGCTCACCGTGTAGGCGATCTCGACGCCGTGGTCGCGGTACTTGGCGAGGCCCTCGAAGGTGCCCTTCCAGTCGCCGTCGGCCGTCAGCGTCAGGGTCTTGCCGGTGTCGACGCCGTCGGCAAGCAGGTGCACCGTGACGGGTCCGGCCTCGGGGCCCACCCAGGTCTTGGTGACCGGCACGCTCACGGTCTCGGGCGTGTGCATGTTCACCACGACGTAGCCGTTCTGCGAGTCCTCGCTCACCTGGGCCGTGTAGCCTTCGGGCACGTCCGCCTCCTCGACGGTGTAGGCGATCTCGGAGCCCGTGTCGTCGTACTTGGGCAGCGCGTCGAAGGAGCCCGTCCAGCCGTTGTCGGCGGTGAGCGTCAGGGTCTGCCCGGTCGCCTGCCCGTTGGCGAGCAGGCTCACCGTCACGCTGGTCGGCCTCAGCCCGTCCTGGTCCTCATCGTCGGACCACTCCTTGGTGACCGGGACCGAGACGGTCTGGCGCGTGTCCTCGACGGTCAGCACGGCACCGCCGGCGCTCGTGACCTCGAGCGTGTAGGTCTGCCCGCTGGGGTCGTAGCCGATGGGCGCCGTCGTTTCGACGACCGTGTAGCTGCCCTGGACCAGGTAGCCCGAGGTCACCGTGCCGTCCGCGCCGGTCGTGAGCTCGAAAGAGCTCCCGTCGGGGCCGGTCACGAGGAACGTCGCGCCGGCGAGCGGGGTCTGGTGGTCCGCCGCGTCGACCTTGACGATCTTGATCTTGTTGGCGAGGTCGCCGCCGCCGGTGCCGCCCGACTCGGCTGACTTGTAGGTGCTCGAGGAGGTCTTGGTCACGCCGGTCGCGTTCATCTCGACGCGGTTCTTGAGCGTCATCCCGGGGCGGTAGCTCGAGGTGTAGACGAGCCGGTACTGGCTACCGTCGCTGGCGATGTCGCCCAGGTTGAGCGTGAACGACCTCCCGTCGGCGCTGATCTGCAGCTTGTCGGTGAGGTCGACGTCCCCCAGCTTGGAGGTGACGTTGCCCTTCGAGTCGAAGATGACCTTGGTCAGGACGAAGCCGTCCGGGTCGTACTGGATGCCGTCCATGCCCTCGTCGGAGCTGAGGGAGTCGGTGATCGTGAGGTTGTCCAGGTTGGCCTGGACCCAGTTGACGCGGGCGACCCACTTGACCTTGTCGGGACTGCCCGTGACCCTCTCGCCCCACTTGGTCAGGTACTCGTCGTCCAGGTCGCTCGGACCGACGATCGTGATGGGCGGCGTGGTCGAACCTGGGGTGACCTCGCCGTTCACCGCGAAGGAGAACGTCTTGCCGTCGCCCTCGGTGACCTTGGTCGTGTCGAAGCGAGCCCCGAGGTACATCGTCCCCTTGACGTTGTACTTGCCCTCGACGTAGTCGGTGAACGTCACGTGAATCGTGCCGCCGCTGCCGTCGGCGCCCGTCGTCACGTGGGCGGTCGCCACGACGTTGCCGTCGTCGTCGGTGAGGTTGAAGTCGCTCTGCGGCGAGTCGGACACGAACACCATCTCGTCGGGGATTGTGACGTCGAAGTAGTCACCCTCGTGCAGGTTGTTGCCCATCGCGCTCGCGTCCCAGCGCATCTTGAGCGAGAAGGTGCTGGTGATGAACACATCCGAGACGTCCTCGTGCGACACGCTCTGAATCTTGAGCTCGGTGACCTCGACGGCGACCTGCGGGCCGCTGCCGCCGCCGCGTGCGGCGGCGAACAGGGCGGGGGAGGCGAGCGGCGAGGGCGCCGTCGCCGATTCGTCCGCCTGGGAGGTGCCCTGCGCCTGCTCCGCGTCTGCGGGGGCGTCCGTGTCGTCGTCAGCCGCCGAGGTGGCCTCGTCGGAGGCGTCGGTGGAGGCGGCGCCCGCGTCGGCGTCGGAGCCCGAGCCGGAGCTCGCCTGCGCGCTCGCGTCCCATGCGTCGCCCGTCGCGCCCTGGGCCCGCTCGGCGTCGTCGGCCGCCTGGGCAGCGGCCCCGCCCGCGTCGATGGCCGAGCCCGCGCTCGTGCTTGCGGACGTCTCCGCGCTCGCCGCGGCGACCTGCGAGCCCGCCGACTGGCCTGCGGCGCCCTCCTGCGCCGAGGCGACCGTCCCCGTCGCTATCCCGACCGCCAGCGCGACCGTGACGGCGATGCCCGCGACGACCTCGCGAGCCGTTCGTCGTGTCAGCTGCATGTCGTTTCCTCTCCTGGCCTTCCCGGCCATCCGGTTTCGCTTCCGTTCCGCCCCACGAACGCCCCACGCGCCCCGCACCGGCCCTTCGTTGTCGGGATGATGGTGGAGTAGTGGGGCGTTCGCATGGGTCTGCATCCCAAATATGCGCTCTAGCCGCCCGCGCGCCTGCGGTACTGCGTCGGGGTCATCCCCATCACCTGCCTGAACGCGGCGGAGAACTTCGACGGGCTGTCGTAGCCCACGGCCATGCCGATCGAGGTGACCGTGTCCTGCGTCGTCGAGAGCATCAGCGCGGCGTGCTCCATGCGGCGCGAGCGCAGGTAGGTGTGGGGCGGCGAACCGTATACGCCCTTGAAGCAGTTCTTGAACGTCGTGACGGGGACGTCGACGCGGCGCGCCAGCTCCTCGATCGTGTAGTTGGCGCCGAGGTCCTCGACCATGATCCCGCGCGCCTCCTTGACCTTCTGCACCAGAGCGTCTCGGAAGTACGTGAGGCTGTGGCTGCTGCCCGAGCACTCGGTCTGCGAGAGCAGGAGCAGCAGCTCGAGCGCCTTCACCTGGGCGTATGGCTTGCGAATCGAGGGGTCGACGGTATCCAGCCCCGAGAAGACCTGCTCGATCTGCGGGAGCCCGCGCAGGACATAGGGGGTGTCGTCGCGGCAGAACCGGTCGCGCAGGCCGCGCACGCTGACGGGGAAGCCGCCGAAGGTCTGCGAGATGACGTCCTCGCACACGTCGATGTCGAAGGAGAAGCTCACGTCGAGGTAGCGCTCGAGGGGTAGGACGTAGCGGCCGGCGTGGCCCCTGTAGTCGTCGATCTTCACGTCGCCGCGGGCGGTGAACAGGTGCTCACCTTCGGGCGAGGGGTGCTCGAGACGTCCCTCGCGGCAGTAGATGACGTTGAGGAAGTTGCCCGCGCAGGCGAACGAGGTCACGCACTCGGTCATGCGGAAGTCGTGGCAGATCAGTGCGACGCCCGGGAACAGGTCGTAGCTGCTCATCGTGCCCTTGCCCGCGTCGCTTTCGATGTGCACGATGCGCTGTCCGTCGTCCGGACCGTTCTCCACCCGGACGGTGGCGTTCTCGGCGAACGCCGCTATGACGGACGGGTCCTCCCAACTCGAGAACGGAGGCGGGGAGGGGTGCGCCTCCGGGGCTTCGCTGCCCTGCGAGGACGGCTGCGGTCGCGCCTGAGGCGGTCGAGGCCAGCGTTGCGCGCTCGGTGTCCCCGGCGCTCCGGGGCCGTCGCCTCCCGCTTCGGCGCTCGTCCCGTCGGGCCGCCCGCCAACGGGCGGCCTGCCCGCCGTGGCCTGGGACCCGGGTCCGGACGGTCGTGCGCCGGGGGCTCGACTGGCCGCCGCGAGGGGGGCTGCGCGCCTGGTCGACGCGTCCCTCCTGCCGCTTAGGGGCTGATCCTGCCATGTGATGCCTCCTTTCGGCCCGCGAATACGGGCACGCGTCCAGGGCGTGCCGAACGCGGGGCGTCGGTTATCGCTGAATGAGGTCTGTCCGATTCGGATGGGTTGGCCGAGGCCCCCGACCGAGGGGTCGTCATGCGCACGGACGCAGGCGACGACGGTGGCGGGACGTCGGGGCCGGGCGCGCCGCTGGCGGCGCCAGCCACGCACGCCAAGAGCCCTCCCCATGTGCGTAGCGTGCATGAGGACGGCAGACGCGCCGAACGCGCCCTGAGATGACGGCGCTGCCGTCCTTGACTGACCGTGGCATTGCGCCTCCTTGTGTCGTGCGTCGAGTCGTTGAAGGTGAAGGCGGGCGCGCGCAGGCCCG
>CAIFEU010000042.1:0-10340 GCA_903789505.1 uncultured Coriobacteriales bacterium | reverse complement strand
CAGTCACGCCGATACGTGCGGTTACCGCAAGCCCCGCGTCGCCGTCCGGAGTTGCGGCGACGAGGGGCCCTGGGCTTAGCAACGTCGCCCGTCAGGTGAACCGTCCAGACGGAGCCCTTACCAAAGCGTTACCGAAGGCGTACTCGTTGCCATGCAAGACTGTATCCGAAGGCGTACTTTTCGAGCTAGCCCGTCCGGCCGCAGCTGCCCCGTCTGGGCGGGCTTTTTCAGAGCGCATGCAGGTGCGTGGAGGGTGTGAGGGCATAAAGCCGCAGGGTACGGGCATCGTCGGCACGTGCTGGAGGCTTGCGGGATGCCGCCGGCAGGCGCCGATGTCCTGCGGGAACCGGCTACGGGCACCGGGGGCGTCGGGGCGGGTGGGTATGGCGTTCGGGCCTTTCTCGAGTCTGCGCTCGCTCAGTGGGCAGCCTGCTGGCCGGACGACCGCGAGTGAGCGTTGTCAATAGTTTGTAATGACAAAGTATACACATTTGCGGACCGCTCTCACGCGCGACGCCGCGCCCTCGCGTGATGCACACCCTCGTGCCGGGCTGTGCTGCCGCGTGGCTGGGCGCCCGGTCCGCACGGTCCGGCGACCGGTCGCCGTGCGCCCGGTCGTGGCCGCCCCCCCGGGGCCGGGCCGCCGGCCCCCCCCCGCGGGGCCGCCCCCGCCGGCGACCGGGGCGCCCTGCCGTCGGGCGCCCCGCTGCGGCTCGGCCCGGCGCTACTGGGCGACCTCGAACATGCCGTGCAGCAGCGCGACGCCCACCTGCAGTGACGTGACCGACAGAGCGGTCTCGACGTCGTCGGTCACGATGCTGTCGACGCCGTAGCAGTACATCCGCAGCATGTTGTCGGGCTCGTTGACCGTCCACGCGAACACCTGCTTGCCGTGCTCGTGGGCCTCGTCCACCAGTAGCGGGCTCACGAACGCCTCGTCGACGCTGAGGATGTCCGCGTCCTTCAGCTCGGCGATGTTCCCGAAGGCGACCGTCATGTCGTAGATCGTCGTGATGCCGGGGTCGTAGGCCTTGACCCTGCCCAGGCAGTCGTAGCTCACCGACGCGACGCAGACCTGGTCGGCCATGTCGTGGGCGCGGATCAGGTCGACCGCCTTGCGCTCCAGGTCGCTGGTGTGGCCGTCGGGCTTGAGCTCGATGTTCATGCGGACCCTGCCCTTGCACGCGGTCAGCGCCTGGTCGAGCGTGCAGATGCGCGCCGAGGAGTACTCCGATGAGAACAGGCTGCCGTTGTCGAGGTCCTTGAGCTCGTCGTAGGTCGAGTCCCATATGACGCGGTCCACGCCGGTCGTGCGTCGGGTGTTGGAGTCGTGGCTCACGACGAGCACGCCGTCCTTGGTCTGGCGCACGTCGAGCTCGACCCAGTCGGCCCCCTCGTCGATCGCCTTGTCGAACGCCTCCAGGGTGTTCTCGGGCGCGCCCCACGAGCCTCCGCGGTGGGCGGTGACGCTGCACCCCTGCGTCCAGCTCACTTGGTTGAGCATCCCGGTTCCCGTGGCGAGCGCCACCGCGGCGAACGTCAGCACGCTGACGACGATCAGCGACGTCACGATGAGGCGCCGATGGCGCATCACCTTCTGGTGCGGGGCGGCGGGGACGACGGTCCGGGGTGCCTCCTGCGTCCCGCGGCGGGCGACGAGCCGGTAGAACAGCTGGCTGAGCCACGCGTAGGTCAGCGCCGCGCCCAGGCACAGCGCCAGCGCGTTGACCGCCGACGTCAGCACGAAGAACAGCCCCATCAGCAGCGCCGCCCCGACCGTCCCCTTGCCCGGCAGCCCCGCCATGACGTTGATCAGGCCGGAGTACGCCAGCGAGAGCAGCGCCTGCGCCGCGCCGATGGCCAGCCACCACGCGACAAGGCGCACGAGCACGTACAGGACGTTCCCGCGAATCAGGTCCAGAGAGCTTCTGCGCGCCTGCTTGAACGTCATCCCGTACAGCGTGAAGTAGTGCAGCGAGAACAGCCAGCGAAACGCCACCACGAGCAGCGCCACGAAGGCGACCGTCGAGACGACGAGCAGCCAGGGCGTGTCGTCGATGTAGGAGTCGATGAACTCGGGGACGTGGATCCTCTGGACCGCGCTGGAGACCAGCCCGATGTTGGTGAGCGGCACGATGAGCAGCACGAACACCACGATGAGCAGGTTACCGCGCCGCGGCATGCGCACGACCTGCGGTATCGAGAGCCTGACGAGCTGGGTGAGCGTCACCTGTCGCCCCGAGCGACTCGCGTTGTTCAGCAGGATCAGCGCGCACATCTCGTAGAGCACGTACATCGCCAGCAGCAGGACCATGACGGCGGCGAACAGCCAAGTGGTCGGGAAGCCGAGGAGCCGGGCGAGGTTGACGTCGGCGACGTAGGTCATGCCCCGGACGCGCATCGCGAGCGTTGCCAGCCCGTACTCCACCGGCACGATGACGAACAGGAGCAGCAGCTTGTACGCGAGCTCGAACAGCAGCGCCGTGTCCCAGTTGCGCGCGAAGAGCTCGAGGGTGCCCCTGACCATGCCGGGCTCGTGCGGCGCGTGCGCATGCGGAGCGCGCGGCTCGGCACCGTCCGGCTCGTGCGACGATGCCCCGTGCGACGCGTGCGCGGGGTCGGGGGCGTCGGGGAATGCGGGGGATACGTGGGTGGCGGTAGTGGGCGCAGCGGGGGAAGCGGGGGCGTCGGGAGCGGGGGTCGCCGACCCTGCGGGGGCGTCGGGAGCGGGGGTCGCCTCGTTCGGGGTCCCATCTGCGCCCGCGTCTGGCCGCCCGTGGGACGACTTGAACCCAATCCTCCTGCTCACCCGTGAGCCTCCGACGTCTTTCGTGCCTAGATGCCTCGCGCCGCGCGGTCACCCGCGGGGCTGCCCGTGCGGCTCGCCCCGCCGGCGGGACGCCGACCGGCTTCGGGTGGCGAATCCCGTGTGGGGTGGCCTGTGCCGTGCGTCTGCTGCGCTTCCGTCACGCGCGGACAATCCCCATCATCGCGCCTGGGGACGCCGTTGTCTATCGCGTTGGAGCGGCTACCGCGGATGATCCCATGCTGCTGCGGACAACCTCGCGACGTCGAAACGACCCTGCGACGCCGTGACGACCCCGCGCTACCGCGGACGACCTCACACTGCCGCGGACGACCTCGCGACGCCCACCCTCCCTGCCGGCCGACCGCCCATTTTTGGCGGCAGACGGGGGTTGGGGACGCCCCCCTCGGACGCCCCGCGAGTGCAGCTAGGATGGGACCCGCGCATCGCCGCAGGTCAGCGGGTCGCTCCACGTACGAAGGCTCGCGGAAGGGCCCCGGGGCGACGTCCCCATCCCGGCTTTCCAGCCACGGGCGGCCCCTCGGCCGGCAGGCGCGCCCGTGGCTGCGTGCTTTGCTGGACCGCCCGCGCCTGCGCGCGGACCCTCCCGCGCCCGTCGAGCCTGCTGCGGGCAAGCCGGAGCAGGAGCACGCGGGCGCGACGCGCCCCGCCGCGGACGCCTGCGCGCGGGAGCGGGCGCGCGGGAGCGACGCGAAATCGGGCGGTTGCGTCAAGAATCGGGCGTCTCGTATGTGCCGGTGGGCGCGATTCAGCAGCGGCGCTGGCTCCTACGGGAATGCATCCCATGTTTCCGCAGCTCAGGAGCCTGCCGCACGCGCCATGCGCGCCGGTCATGCCCCGAAGCCGCCGCGGCGGGCATACGCAATCCCGGCTTTTTGGCACCAAGGCGCCGGAGGGGCGCTGCCGTCTCCCTCGGGGCCGCCGCAGGGAGTCTACGCCCGCACCGGCCTCACGAGCAGACCGGTGCGCTGCAGCTCCAGCTGCCCGAGGTCGAACGGCAGGTCCATGGGTGGCACCTGCGGGATCCTGCCCACATCGAACCCGCATGTCCCCATCGCGACCAGCGCGGCGAGGATGCCGACGCCGACCAGCGCCAGCCCCACGGTCCCAAGGGCGCCCCAGCGCCTGCGCCGCTGCCCGCCCCTCGTCGCGCCATGAGGCGCCCCGCCGTCATCCTGCCCGCCGCGTCGCGGCACGTGAGGCAGACGGTACGCGGGCAGGCTCGAGGCCGACCGATCGATGATGTAGCCCTGGCTCGCGAGCTTGGCGAGGTTGACCTGCTTGAGGTCGACCCCCTCGCCACCTTCGTCCGGTCCCGCTCCTGAGGTGGCGCGCGGCCGCCGCGCGCCCGTTGCCCCGCCCGCGGCGCCGACCCCGCTCGCGGCGGCTGCGCCGCCGAAGACGTCGGGCCGGTCGGGGTCGGGCACGTTCACGAACAGCCGCCGCACCCAGCGTTCGAACGTGACCGTGAGCCGGAAGAGCTGTTTGCTGCACCAGACGGCGGCGGGGACGCAGCACAGGCCGACGCCGGTCGCCGCGAGGAGCAGCCCCGCGTCGTACACCCCGCCCACGAGCGCCCCGGCGCCGGCGGCGTGCACCAGGTATGGCACGCCGAGCACGCCCGCGGCGAGCAGTGCCGCCTCGAACGCCCAGACGAAGCCGATCATCGCCCAGATGCACAGGTAGGTGCCAAGCGTGAACAGCGCGAGCAGGATGGCGAGCGGCACCCAGACGACCGCCGTTAGAATCAGCGCGACGACCGTCACCGTGGTGCGCGTCGGGGTCTTGCGGACGCTCCTCACGACGCGCTGCGCGAGCGGGACCTGGCGGCGCAGCTCATGGACAATCAGCGGGATGTCGTCCATCGACCCGACGGCCTCCGCCTCGCTCGCGCCTGAGCGGATGCGCTCGTCGATTGCGCGGTAGTAATACGCGACCGCCTCATCCGCCTGCTCCCGCGGGACGCCTGCAGATTCGAGAGAGACAAGGAGCTCGTCGAGCCAGTCCTTCTTCCTCAACGCGGGGTGCCCCTTCCATACTCCCGGGCCGCTCGCATGGTGGCCGCCGCGCACCCGGGCGGCGCGAGACCCGCTCGGGTGCGCGGCTCGCGCATGGCGCACGCTGACGGCCCAATACTGTTAGATCTGGGTAACAGTATGCCCCCTGCGCGCGCTGAGGGGCGAGCCGTCACGCGGACTCCTCGGATGCTCGACGGGGTCGTCCCGAGCGCGCTGCGCCGGGCCGACCCCGATGCGGGCGGGGAGGCTGCCCCCAGAGGCTGAGGGTCGCCTCCCCTTGGTGCCTCCCCCCGTGGCGCCGGCCATTTCCCTTGCGGGGATGGCGGGGCAGTCGCCGCGTTGGGACAGCCGTCGCCGGGGCTCGATGTGCTGGGGCTCGAAGTGCCCCGCCATCCTCCTGGTCGGGGAAGGCGCCGGCTACCCCTGCGCTACCCCTGCGCCGCGACCCGGCCGGCATGGCGCCCGAACGTGACCCCACGGCCCGCCGCGTTGCCCGCCGCCACGCCCAGGTAGGTGATTCCGAGGTACCCGCCCGCGTTGTCGCCGGCGGCGTACAGTCCGGGGATGGGGTTCATGTCGGCGTCGAGGACCTGCATGTCCTCGTTGATGAGCAGGCCGTCCATCGTGTGCGACCCCTGCTGGGCGAAGCGCGCCGCGTAGAACGGCGGCTCGTCGACCTTGCTCATGCGGTATGCGGGCTTGCCGAAGTCCTCGTCGACCCCCTTGTCGCACAGCTCGTTGTACCGGTCGACGGTCGCGCGCAGGTTCTCCGCCGGCACGCCGATTCCCTCGGCGAGTTCCTCGATCGTGTCCGCCTTCACGATGAGGCCCTGGTCAATCTGTGGCTGCATGACGCTCTCGACGTAGTCGATCGTGAACAGCGGCGCCACCCCGTTGTCGTAAGGGAAGTACCGGTGCGCACCGTACACGTTGAACTGCTGCGCGTCCTCCTTCCACGAGGAGTCGAACACCTGGATCGCGGTGTGGCCGGGCTGGTACTGCAGCGCGTGGCCGAGCGAGTCGAACTGCGCCGACTCGTTCATGAACCGGTTCCCGTCGAGGTTGACGCGCAGGTAGGGGAGCGGCCCGAGCCAGAAGGTCTCCACGAACTCGTCCGCCTGCGCCTGCGCCACCGTCTCGTCCGGCGGGACGAGGCCCTGCTCCCACGAGCTCACGCTGTGCGCCGGGTCCATCGCGGCGCCCGCCCACAGGCCCGCCTTGATGCCGTCGCCGTTCGTCCCGGGCCACGTCCAGTTGTACACGGTGACGTTGGACACCGCCGGCTGCAGGGCTGCCATCATGTCGGGGTTGCCGAGGTAGCCGCCGCAGCACAGGATGACGCCCTTGCTCGCGTTGACGCGCAGGTAGCTGCCGTCCGCCTTCTGGCCGATGCACCCGGTCACCCTGTCGCCATCCTTCTCGAGCTTTATGAGCTTGGTCTCCCAGCGGCAGTCGACCCCGATCTTCTCGGCGTAGGGGTTCAGGATGTACTGGCCGTTGTTTTCGGTCGAACCCATCTCGATGCCGTCCGTGCCCCAGTCCACGCCGACGCGCGTCGAGAACGAGCGCTCCTGGTCGGCGGGAGGGTCGACGAGCTGGTGGACCAGGCCGTACCCGGCCTCCGCCAGGCGGTCGGCGTACCAGTCGAGCGTCTCGCCGCTCTCGCGGACCCAGACGTCGAACAGCCGCATGTTGTTGAACCAGGAGGCGTTCTGGGCGAGGTAGCTGCCCATCTCCACGGGGTCGAGGTGGCAGCCCGCCTCCTGCTGGCACTTGGAGTTGTACGCGCCGAGGTCGT
Source organism: uncultured Coriobacteriales bacterium (assembly GCA_903789505.1). GTDB lineage: Bacteria > Actinomycetota > Coriobacteriia > Coriobacteriales > UMGS124 > CAIFEU01. The sequence goes on along the minus strand of CAIFEU010000042.1, from coordinate 3,697 downwards.
CGCGAATCCCCGAGCCGGAGTTCTCGGGGAACTGCTCGAGCATCACGGTCTTGGCGCCGTTCTCGGCAGCCGAGCACGCGGCGAACAGGCCGGCGTTGCCCCCTCCGCAGACGACGACGTCGGCGTCCACGACCTCGTCGATGTCGTTCTCGTCAATCATGGGCTCGGGCTCGAGCCACTCGGGGAGTCCCGCCTTGCCGTCCTTCGTCCCGCCGGGCGCCGAGTCCCCCGTCGCGCTTGACTCCTTGGCCAGCGCCGAGCGGCCCGCGAGCCCCGCGGCACCGGCGGCGCCGACCCCGGCAGCTCCCGCGACGAACGACCTGCGCGTCATGATTCCCTCTGCGTTCATGGTGAGCCTCCGCTCTCGTCGCGTCCCGCCCGATGCGGCGGGGCGCCGTCCGTGGGATGCGCCCCGCAGGGCGCCTGACGAGTCGGAAGCTAGTCCCCCGCGCCCGGCCCGGGGAAGCCCCAATGCGCACCAGCCGGGGTGGTGCAAAATGGGTTATTGCGGGCGAAGCGCCTCCTAGACGGGGTCGCCGCCTCGCTCGGCGGGCGTCTCCGTGGCGCCCTCGCCCTCCTGGACGAGCGTGAGCAGGTCCTGCTTGGAGTGGACCCCGCACTTGGCGTAGACCTGGGAGACGTGCTTGCGCACGGTGTTGCTGCTGATCCCCAGCTGCTCGGCGATGTACGTCGAGCTCCTCCCGCTCGCCATCAGCGCGAGCACCTCGCCCTCGCGTGCGGTGAGTCCGTGCGCAGCGGCTATCTCGGCGGCGCGTCGGCCGATCAGCCCCTCGACCGACCCCCTGGCGCCCTGCGCCACCGCGCGCGGGGAGTCGCCCTGCGCGTCCGCGCGCAGGCGGGCCATCGAGCCCCTGACGCCTTCCCCCCAGAAGAAGGCGTCGAGGTTCTGCTCGGTGAGCAGCCACAGTGCCGCGACGACGCTCGCCCCCGCGAGCGCGATGCCCAAAACGGAGAACGACGCGCCGATGTCGAGCGCCTGGTCGGCCATCCCGGCGAGTATCCCGAAGGCGGTCGCCAGGCGGACGAGGGCGTAGAAGCCCGAGAACAGCCGCAGCCTGCCGCTGGTCGAGTACGACGCGACGTCGGCTATGACCATGAACGAGAGGAACTCGAACAGGCTGAACAGGAAGGTGCACGACAGCCGGGGGACCTGCGCGCCGAAGCCGAAGAGCGCGAGCAGCACGAACGAGAAGATGAGCACCGTGCCGATCCCCCTGGTCGCCAGGACGTACGAGCTGTCGGGCAGCTTGAAGACCAGCGCGCCGAACACCAGCGCCGCCGCGAGGTGGGTCAGCACGGTGACCGTGACGAACGCCACGGCAGTGAGGTGGGGGTAGAGCGAGAGCGGGTTCAGGTAGGAGATGCTGGTGCACATGATGAAGAAGCCGACGAGGACCGGGGCGGAGGGGCTGAACGGCTTGGCGAACCTGCGCGTTGCGTCGGGCGCGCACATCCCCGCGGAGAGCCGGCGACCCGCCCGGGAGAGCAGCAGGGCGGCGGCGATTGACGCCACGCCGGAGACCGCCCAGGTTGCCGTGGGTCCGAGCGAGAAGAGGGGCGCGGCGAGGGGCTGCACGAGCACCGCGCAGAACAGCGACCTCGCCGCCCACTGCCGCTCCATCGCGGACATGAGGCGCAGGCAGAGCATCTTCACCGCCAGAACGACGCACGCCATCAGCAGGAACCCCGCCATCACCCCCGCGTCGGCGCCGGCCCACCCGCATGCCATCGCCAGCGAGGACCCCGCGAGCGCGGCTGCAAGGAGGAGGGGCAGGGAGACGCGCTCCGCCGCATGCGACGCGCCCAGCGTGCCCAGCGCGGGCGCCGCCGCGAACAGCGCCGCGGACAGGAGACCCTGGAACAGGCAGAACACGAGGTAGGAGTCGACGTGCGCGCCGCCGACGCTCAGCGTCGTGTACCCGAGCGACTCCTCTGCGGTGATGGCGAAGACGAGTGCCGAGGAGACGAGCGCGAACGTGCCGAAGTCGTCCGCCGCGGCGGGCCTGCCGATGTTCATGTGGGGCGCTTTCTCTCTGACGGGCGTCGCGCGGTTGCGCGAAGAACCATGGTACCACCTCGGGGGCGGGCCCTTCGAAGGCCGACCTGCCGCCGTCCTCGTTGTCGTCCCCGGCGCAATTCCTGCGCCGCGACCTCGGCCGGCCCATCCCGCCTTACCCGCGCGGCACCCTCTCCGTACGAAGCCCTTACGCGCGCTCCGCACGCCGCCCTATATGATGTGCGCGACTTGTCGCCCCTCGCGCCGGGGCCGGACGGCGTCGCGCCCGAGGTGGGCGTCCGGAGGCCGCATGCCGGCGGGGGGAGGCGACGCGCTTTGCCGGACGCGACGGCGTCGCGCGGCGGCGCCGGGAAGGGGGACGCGACGATGGGGACGGGGCCTGGGAACGGCGGAATGCCCGGCGACCGCCGGAGGATCGCGCTGGTTGCCTTGGCGCTCGTGGCGGTCGTGGCGGTGGTCACCATCGTCAGTCGGGCCGTCGGGGGGCCGATGGAGGACTTCTGGGGAGCCGCCCAGCCCTGGGTCGTCCTGGGCATATGCGCCATCTTCGCCGTGGCGCTGGGGTCTGACGGCGGGAAATAGCCTGCCCGGCGCCTACGCCTGCGCGTTCGTGCGCGTCGGCGCCTGCGCTGCCTGTCGCCCGGCGCCTACGCCTGCGGTCCCGTGGCGCCCTTCGCCCGCGGCGCCTTCGCCCGCGGCGCCCCTGCGCCTCGTCCGGGGCCCTCAGCGGTCGACGTCGTCGTTGACCAGCTGGATGAGCTCCTCGCGGCTCCCCACCCCGAGCTTGCGGTAGATGTTGCGCATGTGGGTGTAGACGGTGTTCTTGGATATCAGCAGCGTTTCGGCGACGTAGGTGCGTCCGTGCCCGCGGGCGACGATGCCGAGCACCTCCGTCTCCCGCGGCGTCAGCCCGCCCTGGAGCGCGAGCGCTGCCACCCTGTCGTCCAGCGAAGGGGAGCCGGGGCCTTCGCCGAGGCGCCCCTTTACCCGCGCGCCGGCGACCGTGAGACCGAGCTCGCCCGCCTCGCCCCCGACGCGCCCTGCCGCGCGGGACGGGGCGGGCGCGTCGCCGTCGGCGTCGCCCGCGCCCACGGACCCCCGCCATGCCCGGACGCAGCTCAGCAGGAGCAGGACGCAGCCGTAGACCGCGGCGAGCGCCACGTCGAGGCCCTCGTGCCCGACCGTCGTCGACCCGAGGCCGTCGCCGGTGAGGATTCCCGCGAGCGCGAACAGGCAGTAGGTCCCCACCAGGGTGGAGAAGACGAAGGCGCGGGGGAACTCGCGCGCGCCGCTGACCGCGCATGCCGTCGCGATGGCGACGATCGCCACCAGGGAGAATAGCGAAGCGGACGCCCCCAGCGCGACGTCGAGCGAGCCGCCCGCCAGTATCGACAGGGTGCAGGCTGCGAGCGCCACGGCGCACGCCCCCGGCACGACCGCCACGCGCACCAGCGTGTGGGTCGGCCCGTCCACCTTGAGCAGCGCCACCGCGACCAGGATTGCCGCGGCGATCGCGCAGCCGACGCGCTGGGCGTCCACCGACTGCAGGAACAGGTAGGTGGGCGCCAGGCCGATGGCGAACGAGGAGAGCGCCATGCCGGCGAGCGTCGCGCCCATCACCGAGAGGTAGGCGCGCATGTCGGGCCGCTCCGTCTGCCC
>CAIFEU010000041.1:14852-18355 GCA_903789505.1 uncultured Coriobacteriales bacterium | reverse complement strand
CCCCCGGCCCGGGCGTGCCCCGGACGCGCCCGGCGACGCCCGGCAGCGGCCGTGGGCGCGCGTGCTCGCGACGATCAGCCTGGTGGTGGGCATCGTCGGCGTCGGGCTGTCGTGGGTGCCCTTCGTGGGACGACTGGTCGCGGGCGCCTGTGCCGCGCTCGGCCTGGTCTGCGGCGTCGTCGCCGTGCGGGCCACGCCCGCCGGGGCGAAGGGCTCGCGCCACGCCGTCGCGGTCGTCGGCGTCACGCTGGCGTGCGTGTGCCGGTTCGAGGCGCTGCGGCTCACGGGCTGCTCCGCGATCACGGGGACGGTGACCGGCGCGGCGCAGAACCTGGTCGCGGGCGCCGTCTCGTAGGCGTCGCCTGCTGGACGGCCCCGCGGGTGTCTGCCGATGGGGATGCCCGCGGGGCGAAGGGGCGCCGCGCAGGACTCGCGGGGCGCGGCGCGGGGGTGCGGAGCGCAGCGCGGCGGGTGCCGCCCGGGTCGCGGCGCGTGCGGGGACGGACGCCGGCATGGGGGCCGACGCGAGACGGGGAGGGCGCATGGGGACGGGGGCTCGGGGCGAGGCGTGCGGCGAGAGGGGCGCGGGCGCATTCGTCGCCCGATGGCGCGACGTGTTCCTGCGCGTGTCGATGATGCCGCTCGTCTTCCTGGGGGTGGGGGTCTACCGCGCCTGGATCGCGACGTTCTTCCGCTTCGGCGCCTACCCGGGCATCACCTTCACCGACTACGCGATCTTCGAGGCCTGCATCGGCCTGGCGTCGTTCGCCTGCGCCGCCCTCGCCCGGCGCATCGCGCCGCTGTGGTCGAACCGGCGCGTGCTCGAGGTCACGGTCGCCCTCACCACGCTTGGCTCCGCGCTCATCGTCCTGGCGAGCTTGGCGCTCGCGCTGCCCGCTCCGGCCGTGGCGACAGCCGTCAAGGTGATGGGGCTGGTGCTTGCCGGTGCCGGTGTGGGGGTGCTCATCCTGCTGTGGTGCGAGTTCTACGGCGCCTTGAACCCGATGCGCGTCGCCGTGTTCCACGCCCTGAGCATCGCGTTCGGTGAGCTGCTGATCTGGCTGTTCATGGGGCTGCGCGCCGAGTGGATTGTGGCGTTCTCGCTGCTGCTGCCGGCGGTCTCGGTCGGCTGCGCGCACCGCTCCGAGCTCAAGCTGCTCGAGAGCGAACGCCCGGGCGGTTTCGGGCCGATGACGCGCGGGGGCGTGCTCGCGGGCGTGCGGCGGGGGTCATCTCATGGCCTCGAGGGGGCAGCGCCCGCAGCGGCGGGACAGTCCCGGGCCGACGGCGCAGCCACGCCCGCGGCGAACTCGACCGACGCGAGCATGATTCCCTGGAAGGCGATCGCGCTGATGGCGACCTGTACCTTCGCGATGCAGTACGGCACCTTCCCCGGGCAGCCGGTCGTCGCCGGGAACGTCCTGGGCGTGCTGTTCTCCACAGCGTTCGTGTTCTTCGGCGTGCTCAGCAACTCGCGCTGGTTCAACTTCGACACGATCTACCGCGTGGCGTTCCCCGCCATCACGGCGGTGTGCATGCTCGCCGCCCCGCTGATTGGCGACAACCAGCTGGCGACCTGGTGCTACGACGCCGGCTACACGATGCTGTCGATGTACATCATGATCGTGCTCTCCAACATCACGTACCGCTTCGGCATCAACGCCGTGTGGCTCAACGGCATCGAGCGCGGCATCCGCTACGTCATCGAGACCGCGGGCTGGGCCACCTACATGCTCACTGCCTCGTTCCTTTCGGGGGGTGCGGCGTTCGTGGTGCAGATGGTGATCACCGTCGCGGTCATCGTCGTGTTCCTCGTGATCGTCGGATCGGAGAAGGAGCTGTCCGCGAACTGGGGCATCACACTGCGCGATTCCGGTGCCACGGACGACGACATCCTTCCCGGTGCCGCCGCGCTCTCGACCGGTCAGCTCTCGATGCGCGTCTCCGAGCTCTCGGCGGAGTACGGGCTGTCCGACCGCGAGGAGGAGGTGCTGCAGCTGATGGCGCGGCGCACCCCGATGCGCGAGATGGAGAAGAGCCTGTTCGTGGCACAGGGGACGATCAAGGCGCACACCAGCCGCATCTACCGCAAGCTGGGCGTCCACAGCCGCGCGGAGCTCTTCGCGATGCTCGGCGTCCCCGAGGAGGGGCGGGAAGCGGCGCAGTAGGGGCGCGGGTGGGTGCGCGGCAGGCGGTTCCGAGGCGCCGGCGGGTGCGGGGCGCCGGCGGTCGCGCGCGGGAGCGCGATGCACACGGAGGCCACAGCGTCAGGCTATCGTTAGGCGGATTCATCGACGAAGGGGAGGTACCGATCACGATGGCAGAAGAATCCGCCGAGACGTCCGCGCCCGCTGCGACGCACGTCCCCACCTGCGCCGAGGCGCTGGCCCTGGTCGACGCGCACAACGCCGAGGAGTATCACCGCGTGCACGCGCGCATCGTCGGCTCGGTCATGGCGTGGTACGCGTCGACCTACGACCCGGGCCGGGAGGACTACTGGTATGCCGTGGGCGCCCTGCACGACGTCGACTTCGAGGAGCACCCCGAGCAGCACTGCGTCGCGGGCGTCGACATCCTGCGCGCCGCCGGCGTCGACCAGGGTGTGATCCGCTCGGCGATGAGCCACAGGTGGGGCCTCACGGGGACGCCCTGGGAGCCCACCGAGCAGATGGAGAAAATCCTGTACGCCGCCGATGAGCTCACCGGCCTGATCTACGCGGCGATCCGGATGCGCCCGAGCAAGTCGACGCTGGACATGGACCTCAAGAGCGTGAAGAAGAAGTTCAAGGACAAGCGCTTCGCGGCGGGCTGCTCGCGCGAGGTCATCACCGACGGCGCCGAGCGGCTGGGCTGGACCCTCGACGAGCTCATCGACCGCACCCTGCAGGCCATGCAGGCCTTCGAGCGCGAGCAGGGCGGCATGCCGGGCATCACGACCGAGCTGGCGTAGCGCGCGGGCGGGTGACGAGCGGCGCGCCATTCATTGGCACGCGCCGCGGCTGCGGGCGGAGGCGCCCCCCGGCCACCAGCTGCTCGTTATTCTGCCGACGGCAGGTTGCTCTTGGCTTGCCTATCCATGGTGACGTGCGATTTGCCGCCGATTGCCGAGATGGCTGCCGTGAGCAGGACGACCCTCTGAGCTGAGACAACGGTATACCGGACTTTTCTGGGCCTGTGGTCGTCTTTGGCGGCGCCCACCTGTGGGTTCGTGCTCAGAGGTGTGAGCTCGTGCGGGACGCGCGGATGGAGACGAAACAATCGGATTGAGGGCATGCGGCGCCCCCGATCCGAACGAAATGCATCCTTCCGCCGCCTCCGCCGAGGGCGGGCAGGGGCAACCGCTTGCGCGGGATGCGCAGACGGAGACGAAACGTTCGGATTGGGGGGCATTCGGGGCGCCGGTTCGATCAGAACGTATCCTTCCGTTGCATCCTCGCTGCGGGCTGGGGGGGCTTCTGCTCGAGGGAAATGCGCAGACGGAGACGAAACGTTCGGATTGGGGG
>CAIFEU010000041.1:2088-14842 GCA_903789505.1 uncultured Coriobacteriales bacterium | reverse complement strand
CACCGCACCGCCCCCCCCCCCCCCCCCCCCCGCCGGCCGGCCGGGGCCCCCGCGCGCGCGCCACGCGCACCCGGCGACCAACCCGTTCGGATTGGGGGGCATTCGGGGCGCCGGTTCGAACGAAGCGCATCCATTCGTTGGTCTCTTTGCCTGCCCCACGCTTGGTCGGGAGTCAGTGCGCCCCACGCGAGGGACGCGGATGGAGACGAAGCGATCGGATTAGCCGCCCGCGCGGCACCCGGTCCGAACGAAACGCATCCATCCGTTGCTTCCGTGGAGGGCCAAGGGGACTTCTGCTTGCGGGGGAATGCGCGGAAGGAGACGAAGCGATCGGATCGAGGGCGCGCGCGGCCCCCAATCCGAACGAGGCGCATCCGTCCGCTGCGTCCCCGCCGTCCTGGCGCTGGTGCTCGGAACTCGGGCGCCCTTCGGGCCCGGTCGGTCGTCGCGCAATCCCCATGGACTCCATGCCCGCCCGGACCTGCGCACGCGCAAACTGCCGCCGACGGTTCCGACGGCAGGCTGCGCGCATGAAGCCGACGCCATCTCCCTTTGTAGATGGCGTCGTGGCGTGCCCGTGGCCTTCCTTACGCATGCTTGTTGGCAAGGGCCGCTGCCTTGTTGACGGGGGCTATTGGGTTGTTGGCGGAGGCTACTGGGCGAGGGCGCCGCCGCGCGGAGGCCGCGGCGTCCCTCACTGCCGGGCGCCCCTACCCCTAGGCGCCCGAGCTGTTCGAGCCGCCCGCGCTCGCCAGCAGCTCTGCCCAAGCGCTGCTCATCCGCTCGGCGGCCGTCGAGCCGTCCCGGTCGGCGGACCCGCTGTAGCCCTTGTTGAGCACGCGCGTGATGTCCTCGTCGCTCTGGGCGGACACCGACGCTGGCGTACGCGTGGCGGCGCCTACCGCGTCAGAGTTGGCGGCGGACTCGCCCTGGGCGCTTGCGCTCGCAACCGCCGCCTGCTTCCCATCGGCGGGGACGGCGGGCGCGCTTCCGGCGGGCGCACTCCCGGCAGCCGCGCTTCCGGCAGCTGCACCGCCGGCGTCCGTGCCGGAGGAGGCGGCGGTGCCCGCGGCTGCCCCCGCGCCGGCCCCCGCGGGCGTCACGTCGTAGGGCAGGCCGGCGGGCATGGGCGCCTCGTCGATCGAGGCGCTCGCGTACAGCTGGGCGCCGAACGCGTCCCACGCGTCGGAGCGCGCCTGCTCGAGGGCGTCGGAGCGCACCTGGTCGGCCAGGTCGCTGGGCAGGTCTGCCAGAGACGTCCCGTCGGAGGCGGGATCGTAGGACCCCGTGCAGACGATGAGCTGCCAGCCCATTGCGGTCTGAATCGGGTCGCTGACCTGGCCGGGGTCGAGGTCGGCGAGCGCCCAGGTCGCGATGCCTCCGGCCTGGGCCGTCGTCTCCGAGGACGACGAGGCCTGCGAGAGCGCGTCGGTCCCGACCCATCCCGTCGATCCCGCGCCGTCCAGCGCCGAGGACCACGCGTCGTCGCTGCCCCCGTAATAGTCCGCCTTGGTCGCGTCGACCGCGGCCCGTGCGTCCTCGGCGCTCGAGGCAACCGCGTACCCCGCGGCCTCGCCCGAGGCGTCCTCGCTCGCGGAGTCCTCGCTCGCGGAGTCGGCCGCGTCGGAGGAGGCGGCGACGCTCGCGGCGACGTCCTCGGCGAACGCGTTGCGGGAGGCGAGCGAGTACGTCAGCGCGGCCTCCTGCGCCGTGATCGAGCCGCCCTCGATTAGGCTCCTGACCTGCAGCGCGGTAGTCTCGTCGGGGAGGATCAGGTAGACGCCTGCCTTGCCCGCGTACTGGTCGGCGTGGCCGTCGAGGTAGGTCTGGACGTCGTCGTCGCTCACCGTGACGTCGGCGAGCACGGCGTCCTGCAGCCTGCCGAGCAGCATCTGCTGGGCGAGGTGGTCGGCGTAGGCGTCGTCGGAGTCGTACCCGAGCATCTGGGAGCGCACCTGGTCCCAGCCGCCGGAACCCAGGCCGTCGTAGTAGCCGCGCTGCCGGTCGAGCTCGGCCTGGACCTCGTCGTCGCCGACCGAGATGCCGTAGCTCGCGACCGCCTCGCTGAGCAGGATGGAGTCGCTGAACTCGTGAATCGCCGCGTCGCGGACGGCGGAGCCCGTCATGCCGTTCTCGGCGAGCCACGACGACCACGCGGCGTCGTCCGACAGCCCGTGGCTGGTGCGGGAGCTCTGGACGAAGTCCGTGACCGCGCCCTCGGTGACCTCCTGTCCGTTGACGGTGACGGCGGTCCCCGACGACAGCTCGCCGTCGGCGTTCGACCCGAGACTCGCCGCCGACGAGCTCGACGACGCGGCGCCCGAGGTGGACGTCCCTGAGCCCGTCGCGCAGCCGGCAAGCGGGAGCAGCGAGAACGCGAGGCATCCTGCGAGCGCCGCCGCCGCTGCCCGGCTCGCCCTCCCCGCCGTGGCGCGCGCGTGCATCGATGACCCCGTCCGAATCGTGCCCATGCGGTCCCCCGTCCTGCCGGCGTCGTTGCCGGTCTCTGCCTGCAACCCATCCATCCGCATAGGGTAGCGCAGCATCGTGCCGCGCAACCGCGCAGGGAGGGGGTGATTGTGGACGGGGGATACCGGCCGCCGGGCGGCCCCGCGCTCGCCACCGTGGAGCGCGGGGCGAGCGTGGGGCGGGCGGACGGCGCAGCGGACGGCCAGGCGGAGGGCGCGGTGCTGTTCCCGATGCGGCTTCTGGGCGTCGGCCTGGTCTTCACGTGGGACTGGTGCGTCACCTCGCTGCCGGGCGGCATCGCCGGCGGCTCGGCCGCCAACGGCACGCTCGCGAGCACGGCGCTCGTCGTCGCCCAGCTCGTCGCCCTCGTGCTGCTCGCCTGCCTCTCGCGTACGGTCGGCCCCCTGTCGGGTCGGCCGTGGCTGACGTGGGCTGCGTGCGCGGCGGGGCAGCTGCTGTGCGCCGCGTCGTGGGCGAGCGAGGCGACGGGGGCGCAGGCGGCGCTCGAGCTCTCCGGCGGCGCGCTCATGGGCGCGTCGCTTGCGGCGCTGCAGCTCTCCTGGGCGGAGGTGTACGGCAGGCTCGAGCCCAGCCGCGTGATGGTCTTCGGGTCGCTGTCGCTGCTCGCCGGGACCGCCACGTACGCGCTGATTGCCCAGAGCTCCGCAGTGGTCCAGGCGGCGAGCCTGGTCGGGGTCCCGCTCGCCTCGTTCGCGGCCTGCGCGGCGAGCCGGCGCTTCGTCGGGGGAGAGCCCGCCGCGCCTGCGTCGGGGGTGCGCTACTCCTTCCCCTGGAAGCCGGTGCTGATAATGGGGACCTGCGGGTTCACCGCGGCGTTCGTCGACGTCTCGCTCTTCTCGCAGGGGACGCTGCCCCACGTGCTTGCCGACGCCGTCGTGGGTGGCGCGGTGTGCCTGGCGGTCGTCGTCCTGAGGCGCAGCGTGCGCCCGGTGTGGCTGGTTGGCGCGTCGCTGGCGTGCATGGCGGCGGCCGTGGCGTGCGTGGCGGTGCTCGGGGCCGCGGCGGCGTTCCCCGCCTCGCTGCTGGCGATGACGGCGTACGTGGGGATGACGCTGTTCACCTGCGCGCTGCTGGCCGACATCTGCCGGCGCCGCGACATCCCCAGCATGTGGCTGTTCGGCTTCGCCCTGGCGGCGCGCGTGCTGACCGACCACCTGGGGGGATTCGCGTCGATGTTGTTCCCCGGGCTCCCCTCGCTCGCGGGCAGCCCGGTCGACCTGGCGATCGCCGCGGTGGCGGGCATGGTGATGATCGGCGTCGTCTCCATGGTGTGGATGAGCGAGCGCTCGTTCTCCAGCGACTGGGCGATCCGCGCGATCGACGCCAGCGGCAGGCGCCGCAGGCCGAGCGAGCACGAGGTCCTACTCGCCGGATGCGCCCGGGCGGCAGCCGACGCCGGCCTGACCGAGCGCGAGGCGGAGGTGCTCGAGATGCTGATGGAGGGCCGGACCTACCAGCAGATGTGCTCCCGGCTGCTGCTGAGCGCCAACACCGTGAAGACCCACACGCGCCACATGTACGCCAAGCTGGGCGTGCACACCCGAGCCGAGGCGCTCGAGCTGGTCCGCGCCGCCGGCGAGCGGGAGCTCGTCGACCGGGGCTGACCGCGGGCGGGGCGCGCCGTCGGCCGGCAGACGTCCCGGCGGCGGGGACTTCGACCCGCCCGCCCCAGTGTCCCGCGCCCGCCCGTAGGCCTGGGCGCTCACCGGCTCCCGAGGTCGCCGCCCTGCTCCGCGCCCTCCTCAGCGCCCCGCGCCGTCGCCGCCTTGCCTCAGCTCGTCGCTCTCCATCATGTCGAGCAGCTCCTGGCGGTTGTGGACGCCCGTCTTCTGGTAGATGTGGCGGATGTGGGTGCTCACCGTCCCCTGCGAGATGTGCAGCTCCTCCTGGATGCGCGCAATCGTCCTGCCGCGCAGCACCAGCGGCAGCACCTGCGCCTCGCGGGCGGTGAGCCCGGCGCGCTGCGAGAGCAGGGCGGCGATGTCCTCCACGGTCGGCGCGGCGGGCGCCTCGGGGGAACCGGCGCTCCCGCCGTCTGCCCCCTGGCCGCCGCCGTCCCCGCCGGCAGGGGCTCCCGCCATGGCGAACACGCCCGAGGTGAGGCGCCGCTCGACCTCCTCGTCGGAGACCTCCTCGTCGGTCATCTCGCCCACGCTCGTCTCGATCAGGTCGCTTTCCGTGAAGAGGAACAGCGACGACACCAGGATCGCCGCCGTCATCGCCGTCACGATCGTCGGCAGGTCGAACACCGTCACCCCCATGCCCAGCACCAGCACGTGGCCGAGGATGTTGCCCGCGGTCTCGCCCAGGTAGAGCGTGCCGAACGTCGTCCCGAAGGTCAGGGTCGCCGCCTGGTCGAAGTAGTTTGAGACGTCGATGCAGATCCCCGCCAGCATCACGGCGAACCCGCACTGGTAGGCGCCGAAGATGACGATGTTGCCCAGCGCGGGCACGCGGTCGACGAACAGGGTGAGCTGGCATCCGAGGACGATCAGCAGGATCACCACGCGCCGGATGTTGCGCATGTAGTCGCCGTCGCTCAGCCTCATGACGAGCGCGACGACCACGGCCACGACGGCGACGTCGACCGCGAGCAGGATCTCGTAGCGGTCGGGTACCGGCACGTAGCGAAAGCCCGCCAGCACGTCGGAGAAGCCGGCGACGACGCCCAGCAGCGCGCAGGCGCACAGGCCCCGGGCGAACACCAGCCGCGTGCGCCTCTGGAGCCGGTGGTCGCGCGGGGGGCGCGGCCGGTCGGGCCGGGAGAAGGTCGACTCCCTCAGCAGCACGGCGGATGCCATCGCCACGCCCAGGGTGAGGACGAACGCGGGCACGCCGGGGATGACCGAGAGCACGACGTCGGCGAGCGCGGCGATGAGCCACGAGGCGCCCATCTCCACCATGGCGGTCCTGGGCCCCACGTCGGTGTAGAGCCTGCCCCAGCCCATCAGCAGGACCCCCGAGGAGAAGCCCGTCAGCACGCCGCTGGCGACGGTGGCGTTGACGCCCAGGGCGCTCGAGGTGTCGGCGAACGCGAGCAGCACCGTGGCGAGCGTCATCACGGTGCCCGCGCCGAAGGCGAACGACTTGGAGAGCACCCACTTGTCGCAGCGCGGCACGACGCGCGGGACCACGAGCAGCGTCGCCACCAGGCACGCCAGCGAGACGAGCATGTTCAGGTAGAGCGTGGAGCGGAAGTCGCCGCTCTCGTTGAACAGGTAGGTGTTGTAGAAGGTCGCCAGGATCCACGTGTTGTACAGGCCGAAGCCCACCGTCCGTCGTGCCGACGTCCTCGCGTCGCGCCCGTCAGTCTCCCCCATGCCCGCGCCCTCCCCGTCGCCGATCGCGCGCCCCCGCGTGCGCCCGGGCGCGCTGCCGCGTCCCGTGCGCCTGGCGACCCGCGCGTGCCTTCCCTCGCCCGCGCCTTGCCCGCGGCCTGCCGTCGCCCGTCGCCCGTCGTCGCCTGCGCCGCGGCGTATCGCCGCGCCTCTCCCGCAGGTTCCCGCGACAGGTTCCCGCACATCCTCCCGCAAACCGCATGCGACCCATTCTACCTGCGGGTTATGATGCCGCATCCCTCATTTTTATGATGCGTCGCAACCAGCGGGAACGCTCCCCTCATAACTCGAAGCGATGTGCGCCGCGACCGGCGCGGATATCGTGGCGGATGTCCCGCGGGATGCAGGGGCGGCGCAATCCTAGGCACGCCTGCGCCGGCAGCCCCGGGGCGCATGGGAGGATGAGAAAGGAGAGCGAATGGGTTCACTCAATCTCACGCGTCGCGACTTCGTCAAGGCCGCAGCCGTCACCGCTGCCGCCGCGACGTTCGCCGCGAACGCGCCGCGGGCGCTGGCGTATGACGCCACGACCGTCGGCGAGACCGCGCCCGAGATCCTGGGCAGCGACACCGTCACCGTCAAGACCTGCTGTCGCGCGTGCGGCAAGATGGAGTGCGGCGTCAAGGTGATCGTCAAGGACGGGCGCGCCATCCGCGTGGAGGGCGATGAGGGCGCCTTCCAGTCGATGGGCAACTGCTGCACCAAGTCGCAGTCGTCCGTCCAGGCGTCGTACCACCCCGATCGCCTCATGTACCCGATGAAGCGCACCAACCCCAAGGGCGACTCCGACCCGGGTTGGGTCCGCATCAGCTGGGACGAGGCGATCTCCACGGTCTGCGACAAGATGCAGGAGATCAAGGACCAGTACGGCGGCGAGGCCATCGCGCTCGAGGTCGGCACCTCGCGCGTGTGGTGCATGCACTGCGAGTCGGTGCTCAAGACGCTGTTCCAGACGCCGAACAACCTCGAGGCATGGCAGATCTGCAAGGGCCCGCGCCACTTCGCGACCGAGATGACCTCGACGTTCGCGATGTCGTGGATGGAGACCGTCACCCGCCCGCGCGTCTTCGTGCAGTGGGGCGGCGCGTCCGAGCTGTCCAACTACGACGACTCGTGCCGCACGACGGTCGACGTCGCGACGCGCGCCGACGTGCACATCTCCGTCGACCCGCGCATGGCCAACCTGGGCAAGGAGGCCGACTACTGGCAGCACCTGCGCACCGGCACCGACGGCGCCCTGGCGCTCTCGTGGCTCGACGTCATCATCGAGAACGACCTGATTGACGAGATCTACGTCAAGAAGTGGACCAACTGCCCGTTCCTGGTGTGCGACGACATCGAGCCCAGCGGCTTCCCCGTCCAGCGCAACGACGGCACCTACTACGACATGAAGACGCACCTGCTCAAGGAGTCCGACGTCGTGGAGGGCGGCAGCCCCTACAAGTTCCTGGTGCACGACGACAACTGGGAGAAGCTCAAGGACGAGGGCGTCGAGCACCAGTACGGTGAGTTCACCTGGTTCAACGCCGACCAGGAGGGCGTCATCGACAACACCGGCGGCTTCTGGGAGGGCGAGAACTACGACTCGCGCAAGGCGCGCGAGGGCAAGCAGGCCAACCAGGCCAACCTTCTCAAGGACCAGATCCAGGGCACGGTGCCCGACCTGCTCGGCTTCGACCCGGCGATCGACCCGTCGCTGACCGGCGAGTTCAAGATCACGCTCAAGGACGGCAAGGAGCACACGGTGCGTCCGGTCTACGCGCTGCTCGCCGAGCGCGCCGCCGAGTTCGCGCCCGACAAGGCCGCCGAGATCACCGGCATCCCCGCCGACGAGATCGAGGCCGCGGCCAAGGCCTACGCCACGCGCCTTGACCCCTCCACCGGCTACGGCAACGGCGGCATCCAGTACATGCTCGCCATCGAGCACGCCTGCAACGCCATCCAGAACTGCCGCGCCTGCGACGCGATCGTGGCGCTGACCGGCAACATCGACACCCCCGGCGGCAACCGCTCCACGACGATCGTCCCGATCGACGGCGACCTGCAGGGCTTCTCCGCGTGGGTGCCCGGCGCCAGCCTGCCCCCTCGCGAGGTCAACGAGAAGCAGCTCGGCATCGAGAAGTTCCCGCTGCTCGACTGGTGGGGCTACTGGGCCGACATGAACACGACGTTCAACGCAATGCTCACCGGCGACCCCTACCCCGTGCGCGCCCTGTGGAACGAGTCCGGCGACTTCATGTGCGCCTGCAACACGACCTTCGCCTGGGAGGCGCTCAACAGCCTAGACTTCTTCGTCGACCTCAACCTGTGGCATGTGCCCTCCACGGACGCCGCGGACATCATCCTGCCCGTCGCGCACTGGATCGAGCTGTCCAGCCCGCGCGCGAGCCAGGGCTCCGCGGGCGCCATGGGCGCCACGGTCAAGTGCGTCGACCCGCCGGGAGAGGCGCGCTACGACCCGGAGATCGTCATGGACACGTTCCGCTACATGAACGTGCCGTGGAACCAGGAGGAGGGCAACGAGTGGCCCGACATCAACTGGCAGCTCGCTGACGCCATCAAGCTCTACTCCGACGACGAGTACATGAAGCACTACTACAAGGTCGAGAACGGCCAGATCGTCGAGGACGACGTCGAGGGCAAGCCGTTCTCCGAGCTCACCCCCAAGTACTCGACCTGGGCCGACTACGTGCGCGCCTTCGAGGAGCACGGCTGGTGGCAGGCCAAGGAGATCGAGCCCGAGATGTGGGGCACCTACCGTCGCTACCAGACCGGCGCCTTCCGCGGCCGCGACAAGGTCTGGGCGCGCCTGGACTCCACCTGCGGCGTCCCCGGCGTCGCCGACTGGAAGCCCGGCTTCTTCACGCCCACGATGAAGCACGAGATCTGGTCCACGGTCATCGAGTCCTACATGCCCGACCGCGAGGACCTGTGGCTGCCCAGCTGGACCGAGCCGCCGCACGGCCCGGCCGACACCGAGCTGGTCGACGAGTACCCGCTGACGGCCACGACCGGCCGCCGCATCCCGGTGTACTTCCACTCCGAGCACCGTCAGCTGCCGTGGTGCCGCGAGCAGTGGCCCGTCCCGCGCATCGAGATCAACCCCGTCACCGCCGAGAAGTACGGCATCGAGCAGGGCGACTGGGTGTGGATCGAGACCAAGTGGGGCAAGATCCGCGAGGTCGCCGACCTGTACTACGGCGTCGACCAGAAGACGGTCAACCTCGAGCACACCTGGTGGTACCCCGAGATCAACGAGGCCGGACACGGCTTCGAGCTCTCGGCCGTCAACCAGCTCATCGACAAGGACGCCCAGGACCCGATTTCGGGCACCTCGAACCTGCGCGCCTACCAGGTCAAGATCTACAAGGCGACCCCGGACAACTCGCCGTTCGGTGACCCGTGCCCCTGCGACAGCAAGGGCGTCGAGATCATCCACGACGCCTCCGACCCGCGCCTGAAGGAATGGCTGCCCACTTACGAAGGGAGGCTGTAAGCAATGCAGAAGTCGATCATCACCGACCTGAACCGCTGCGTGGGGTGCCTTGCCTGCAGCGTCGCATGCAAGGCCCTCAACGACGTGCCGATCGGCCACTTCTGGAACCGCGTCGTGCGCGTGGGGCCCAACCCCGAGTACGAGGGCGCCGACTACCCCGACGTGTACATGTACTTCCTGCCGGTCACCTGCCAGCACTGCGCCGACGCGCCCTGCGTGGCGGTGTGCCCCACCGGCGCCAGCTCCAAGACCGAGGACGGCACCGTCCAGATTGACAAGGAGCAGTGCATCGGCTGCGGGGCGTGCCTGGACGCCTGCCCCTACGGCGTGCGCTACCTGGACGAGGACACCAACGTCGCCGAGAAGTGCACGATGTGCAACCAGAACATCGACGACGACGGCGTGCCCCAGTGCGTGAGCCAGTGCTCCGGCAACGCCCGCTGGTTCGGCGACCTCGACAAGGGCTACGACAGCTTCGTCGGGACCTACGACACCGACGGTGACCGCGGCGGCGAGCGCCGTCGCATGATGGACTTCATCGAGCCCTTCTCCGACGACCAGGTCTACACGCTGCCCGACGAGGGCAACGGCCCGTCGTTCCGCTACATCCTGCGCGGGCACACCTGGTACGGGACCGACGGCGGCACGCAGGCGCCCGTCGAGGGCAGCACGATTGCGACGACCGGCTACGTCCCCGCCTACGAGATGACCGACGGGGAGACGGCGGGCAGCGCCGCCGCCGACGCCAAGTAGGTCGGTTCGAGCAAGCGCCCGGGAGGCCGCCGCGCAGGCGGCGACCTCCCGGCAGGGACGCAGGCCGACGCGGGCGGGGGAGGCCCCCGCCCGCGGCGGGGAAGGCGCCCCGCACGCCCGGGCGGCGGGGGTCACGGACCGCCGCCCGGCGCGTGGGGCTACCGGCGGGGACAACTGGGCAAGGGAAGTGTGAGCGATGACGTTGACCTGGGCTTTGATTGCGTACGTCGCATGCGGGGTCGCCGCCAGCGGGATGCTGGGGGCCCTGGGTGCGCTGTCTCTTACCGGCACCGCACGGCGCGGGCAGACGGCGTCGACGGTCGTCGCCGGCGTGCTTGCCCTGCTTGCCTGCGCGGCAGGCGTCGCGCGCCTGGGACGCCCCGAGGTCGCCTTCCACGTTCTGACGCGGATGAACTCGGGAATCGCCCAGGGCTACTACGCCGTGCTCGCCCTGCTCGTGGTCGCGATCATCGCCCTGGTGGTCCTGCGCCGCTCCGAGGGCGCGCGCCAGACGCTGCCCACCTGGGCGGGCGTCGTGTCGCTCGTCGTGGGGGCGTTCGGCTGCTACGGCATCGCCGCCAACCTCACCGCCACCTCGCTGAGCGTCGCCAAGACCCTGCTCGTGTTCGCCTACCTGCTCGCCTGCGCGTTCTGCCTGGGTCTGCTCGTCGTGGGCTCGCTGCAGGGCGCGCCGGACGGGGAGGCCGAGGCGTCCCGGGGGTCCGGGGCCGCGGGCGCGATCGCCGCGGTGCTCGCCGCAGCCTCCGGCGTCCTCGCGGTGGTCGTCGCCGTCTTCGCCCCGCGCATGGGCGGGCACAGCGGCTCGGTCGTGACCTCCCCCTACGGGATGGTGAGCGCGCACGCCACCGACTCGATCGCCAGCGCCACCGGCGGCACCGTGCTCGCGAGCGGCCACGCCGGCCTGTTCTGGGCTCTCGCCGTGGTCGTGGGCGCGCTCGTCCCGCTCGTCTGCGCGCTCGTCGTGCGAAGGGCGCGCGGCGCGGCGGGGGTCGTCTCCGCCGTCGTGGGCGCGCTGTGCGTGGTCGTCGGCGCGTGCGCCACCGTCGCTCTCGTGCTGTTCGCAAGCTCGGTGACCTCCCTGCTCAACTAGCTCGCAGGCGCGCCGCCGCCCGCCGCCCGGCCACCGGGCGGGGAGCCCCGCGCGCCCGGTCGGCAGACCCTGCCGGCACGTTCCCAGCGATTCGCACCAGCGGCCCGCGCGCCCCCATCGCGCGAGCTCGGGGCGATAGCCCCTGGCGAGGCGCAGGCGGACTCGCAATCACGATCGAGATGGCCTCTCCAGCCTCCCGTCCGCCCGTCTCTCGCCAGGGGCTCTCGCCCCGGGGCGGCGGCCCTGCCCGGCCCCGCCCCGGTCCCCGTGCCCAAGAAAGGAAGCCCAAGATGTCCAACGATTCCCACAGTCCAGCGGGAGCGGCGGTGAACCCGCTCGGCCAGCTCGACCTTCTGGACGGCCCCGACGTCACCGTGCACCAGGGCAGGTGCGTGCGCGTGCGCAACCGCAACGCCAGCTGCACCGCCTGCGTCGACGCCTGCACCACCGGCGCCATCGCGTTCGAGGACGGCGCGATCAAGGTCACGCCGTCGCTGTGCATCGGGTGCGGCACCTGCGCCACCGCGTGCCCCACCTGCGCGCTCGAGTCGCACAACCCCGACGACGACGCGCTGTTCGACACCTGCCTGGCGGCCATGCGCGCCAACGACGGCCACGTGACGTTCGCGTGCCAGGTCGAGCTCGACCGCGCCTTCGGCCACTGCGACGAGACCAAGGTCGCCCACGTGACCTGCCTGGGGCGCGTCGAGGAGAGCCTGCTCGTCGAGCTCGCCGCGGCGGGTGCCAAGGACGTGTCTCTGGTGCAGGAGGTGTGCGACCGCTGCCGCCACTCCTCGGGGCGCGACTGCGCGTGCGAGGTGGCTGAGTCGGCCTCGTCGATCCTCTCCGCCTGGGGCGTCGACATGCCGATCGAGCTGGTGGACAGCCTGCCCGAGTCGGTCGTCGCCGAGGGCGTGTACGGCACGCCCGACGAGACCGAGGCGCCCCGCGGGGACGCCGGGCGGGCTGCCGGCGTCGCGGGGGAGGCGCCCTCCGACGGCGACTCCGGCGCCGCGGATGCCCGGGAGCCCCGGCGCCGCGAGCGCTTCGAGAAGGTGGGCAGGGACGGCACGCTGCCCCAGTTCGTGCCGACGAGGCGCGGCAGGCTGCTCTCGACGCTGCGCGACCTGGGCGAGGCCCCGTCCGAGCCGGTCGCCTCGCGCCTGTGGGGCGAGGTCGTCATCGACCCCGAGTGCTGCGGCTCGTGCCGGATGTGCGCGGTGTTCTGCCCCACGGGCGCGCTGCGTCGCTTCTCCGACCCGCAGACCCACACGATGGGCGTGGAGCACGTCCCCGGCAGGTGCGTGGCGTGCGGGACCTGCGAGGCCATCTGCCCGCACGGCTCGGTGACGCTGCTGCGCGAGGTGTACCCCAGCGACCTGTACGACGACCACGCCGAGCGCTTCGAGATGCGCCCGCCGCAGGTCGAGCTGGGGCGCCCCGACACGATCGTCAACAAGATGCGCACCGTGCTCACCGCCTCCAAGTTCGTCTCGCAGGCCTGATTCCCTCCGCCCCCGGGGCGCCGCCCTCGCGCGGGGGGCCCCCGCCGGCGGGTCGGGCCCG
>CAIFEU010000041.1:0-2078 GCA_903789505.1 uncultured Coriobacteriales bacterium | reverse complement strand
CACGCGGCCCCCCGGCCCCCCCGCCGCCAGGTGCGGCGCGCCGGCCTCAGGCCCCCCCCCCGGGGGGCGCGGCGGGGGGGCGGGGCGCCCCGGCGGGCTGGTCGGGCCGGTCGCCATCTGTCCGGCCGACCCATGCCGCCTTCGTCATGACAGACCATCCGACGAGGAGATTCCCCATGAACGCTTTCGATGAGATGACCCAGACCGACGCCGCCCAGACCGACGACGCCCAGGCGCGCGCGGCGCGGGCTCGCCGGCGCCCGGTGAACCCCAACGCGATCGAGCCCGGCGACGACCTGACGCTCGACGGCGACTTCGACCCGCTCGCCCAGGAGCAGGCGGACTCGGTCGACCTCTCCGACCTCGATGAGGACCAGCTCGCGGAGCTCCAGGCCAACGAGGGCCACATGCCGCACATCGGCGACCCCTCCGCCGACCACGCCCCGCGCGAGGTCGTCGACGACCGGCCCGCCGAGGTGCGCACCGCCGAGCTGTTCGAGCGCATGCGCCCGCGCCGCCGCGAGCTGCTCGGCATCCTGCGCCTGTGCGCCGAGCCGACCGACGTCGAGACCGTCTACGCCAGCGTCGACGCGGCCCAGGCGAGCCACCGCTCGGTGTACTCCGGCGAGGCGCTGTGCTCGCTGCTCGTGCGCGCCGGCGCCCTGGAGCGGATAGAGCCGCAGCACCAGGAGCCGCGCGTGGTCACCGGAGAGGACGGCATGGAGTACCTGGAGCCGGCGGAGCAGATGCCGGTCCAGTACCACACGCTGCCCGCGGGCGCCGCGATGGTCGAGGCGGACCGCCCCGACGACCGCCTCACGCAGGCCCTCGAGAAGGAGCCGCGCTACAAGCCCATCTACCTGGCGATCCTGCGCGCCTGCGACGAGCCGGGCGGCGCCACCGCCAAGCAGCTGGGCGACCTCGTCGACCACGACCCGCTGCTGGCGAGCCCGCGCCGCTGGGCGCCGTACTTCTTCGGCATCCTCGGCGACTGCGACGCCCTGAGCTGGGACAAGACCTGGACGACGACCGAGGTGGGCCGCCGCGGCATCGAGGAGCTCGCCGCCGAGCTGGGCGAGTAACCCGCGCCGCGCGGGCTCCCCGACGCGTCGTCGCGTCGTCCGCCCCCGCCGTCACCTTCCGGGAAGCGCCCCGCACCGGGGCGCCCCCGTGCCCCTTTCCGTGCGCCCCATGGCGCGGGCCGTCCCGCGCACCCCACGAACAGCAAGGAGAGCTGCCATGACCAGCATCGACACCACCAGCGGCACCGAAGCCGCCACCGCCACCGCAACCGCCGCCGGCCCCGAGACCGCCCCCGCCGGCGGGAGCGACGCCTCCCTGGGCGACTTCGCCCAGGTCAACCGCGGCCGCGCGAGCGCCTACGCGCTGCTCTCGCGCGCCTTCGCCTCCGAGGTCGACCAGCAGCTGCTCGACCAGATGCACGCGATGCGCTTCCCCGCGCGCACCGGTAACACCAAGACCGACGAGGGCAACCGCCTGATGGCCGGCTACCTCAGCAACGTCTGGGGCGGCACGCTCCAGGAGCTCGCCGTCGACTACGTGCACTGCTTCATCGGCAGCGGCGACGACGGCTTCTCCGCCGCCTACCCCTACGAGTCGGTCTACACCAGCCCGCGGCGCCTGCTCATGCAGGAGGCGCGCGACGAGGTGCTCGCCATCTACCGCAGCCAGGGCTACCAGAAGGCCGAGGGCTGGAAGGAGGCCGAGGACCACGTCGCGGCCGAGCTCGAGTTCATGGCGTCGATGGCGACCCGCACCGCCGAGGCGTGCGACGCCGGCGCCGTCGACGAGGTCGAGCGCCTGCTGAGGTGCCAGCAGGGCGTCCTCGTGGAGCACCTGTACGCCTGGACCGGCATGCTGACCGCCGACATGCGCATGTACGCGCGCACCGACTTCTACCGCGGGCTCGCCGGCATGCTCGACGGCATGGTCGAGACCGACCGCGAGCTGCTGCTCGACGTCCTGGGTGACGAGGGCGACGCCAAGATGCCCGGCGAGGCTCAGGCTGAGGGCGACGAGGGCGACCAGGACGACCAGGACGGTCGGCAGGCCTAGCC
>CAIFEU010000040.1 GCA_903789505.1 uncultured Coriobacteriales bacterium | reverse complement strand
GCGCAGGGGCGCCGCGCATGGCCGCAGTCGGGGGCGCTCACAGGCCGGCGGCGTAGACCGCGATGCCCGCGACGATGAGCGCCAGTGCGAGCAGCTTTCCGCGCGTGATCCTCTCCTTGAAGATCAGGACGCCGAAGACCGTCACGTAGATGTAGCCGGTGGCCTCAAGGACGGGGCCAAGTGAGAGAGGGATGCCGCGGTATGCGAGCACAGAGAGCAGCGTCGTGCCGAGGAACAGCGCGTACGCGAAGATGACGAGCGGGTTCAGGTACTCCTTGATGGGGGAGTCGTAGGTCTTCAGGGCGCTCTTCTTGAGCAGGACCTGGGAGACGGAGCTGATGAAGACCGAGACGAGCAGAATCGTCGAGTAGGCGAGGACCTCGTTGCTCATCGCAGCTCGCCCCCCTTGCTGCCCGCCGTGTCGCCGACGCCGGACGCGTCGCCCTGGCCTTCCTGCGCGCCGCAGCGCCTCGTTTCGCCCGACTTGCCGTCGACGTCTGCCCGCTCGGCCGCGCCGTCGGCGGGCGCGCAGGGGGCAGGCGCGTGCGCACTGCCCGATTCGGGACCTGCGAGCTGGGCGTTCATCGCCTGCTCACGGCTTTGCTGGTAGCGGGCGTCCTCGACGCCGAACAGCACGACGCCCGCCACGATCAGGGCAGCCCCTGCCACTTTGAGCGGGGTCACCTGCTCTCCGAAGAACAGGGCGCCGAAGACGATGCCCCACACGATCGTGACCGCCTTGTTGGCGTATGCGGTGGTGAGCGGCATGCGCTTGATCGCCTGCTGCCAGCCTAGCGCGTAGATGGCGAGGATGACCAGGACGGCGCCGTAGTACACGATGAAGCGCGGGCTCATGAACGGCTGGTCGCTGGCGAGCTTGGAGAAGATGTTCGTGACCGAGTACAGGGCGAGAAGCAGGTGCAGGCCCAGCAGCGCGCGCGTCGAGGTCCTCATCGAAGGCCCGGCTCGTCTCGGGGTGCCTCGCGCCTCTGTTCGCCCGCCCGGCGATGCGCGCTCCCGGTGTCCTTAGGAGCGGGCGGCCTGCCGTTGCCGCGCAGCAGCGTGCAGGCGCCGTCGGCGCCGCGCCGGTACACGGCGGGGGCGTGCTCGATGAAGAAGCCGGGGGTGAAGCTCATCGAGTACGCGCCGGCAAAGTCGATGTAGAGCACGTCACCGACCTCGAGCTCGGGCCAGTCCCGCAGCACGCACAGTCGGTCCGACTCCATGCAGGTGAACCCGCACAGCACCTGGCGGGGCAGAGTCGTTGCGCCCGTCGCGGAGCCGGGGTCCTTGGGGGTGCCGTCGCGCGTCAGCGCGTGCAGGGGGTAGCTCGTCTTCTTCATCTCGTGGTCGATGTCGACGCGTGAAAGCTCGCAGGTCACGAACCGGTCCACCGTGGTGTCCTTGGCGTCCACGACGCGCCCCACGAACCGTGCGGGGGTGCACACGACCGCTCCGCCCGGCTCGGTCAGCAGCGTGCAGGTCGCGGGGTCCGCCGCCTGTCGCAGCACGCTTGCCATCGTCTCCGCGTAGCGCTCGTAGGCCCCGTCGTTGCGCATCCCGCCGCCATAGTAGCCCCCGCCCATGTCGACGTAGCGCAGCGCCAGCCCGTTCTCGCGCGCGATGCGCACGGCGTGCTGCGCGAGGACCTCGTAGGCGCGCTGGGAGCGGCTCAGGGTCGTGACGTGCATGTGCAGCCCGCACACGTCCACACCCGCCTCGCGCAGCTGCCCGATGACGCGGGCGAGCTCGCCGTTCTCGTAGCAGAAGCCGAACCTTCCCCCGCGTTCGCCCGTTATCGTCTCGCCGGGGATGAAGCGCTCCAGCTCGATGTTCGCGCGCACGCCCACGTGCGCCTGCCCGGGATGCTCCCGTGACCAGGCGCAGGTCCAGGCAATGTCGCGCACGGAGTCGAGGTTCACGTAGGCGCCGTTCGCGAGCGCGTATTCCAGCCAGTCGCGCGGCTTGACCGGGCCGTTGAAGACGACCTGGTCGGGGGTGAAGCCATGCTCGAGCGCCAGGGCGAACTCGTCCGCGGAGACGACCTCGGCGAGGCAACCCTGTTCGCGTGCCACGTCGAGAATCCACCCGAAGGGGTTGGTCTTCACGGAGTACGCCACGTGTGCCAGCGGCGACCAAGCGCGCTTGAGCGCCTGGTCGAAGTCGGAGAAGTTCGCGCGCAGCTCCGGCTCGTCGAAGACGAAGCACGGCGTCTGCAGCTGCGTCCAGTCGGTGAGGCCGACGGGGATGGGTTCGATCATGTGTGCACCGTCCCTTTCGATGTGCTCCGGTGACGTCGTGGGACCGGGGAGGCAAGATCGCCCGGCCCCGCGCGCGCGGCCGGGCGCCGGGGGGGCGGCGGGGGCGCGGGGGCCGCCGGCGGCGGGGGTCGGGGCGGGAGGCCCCGCACCTGCCGACGGCGTGCGGTCGCGCGACCTTGCGGGGCGCCGTCCCGCTAGGGGCGCGTGCCCTGTGCCGCGTCCCCGCCCGAGGCGGGCACCCCCTCGTCCGCCGGCCCCATCGCCTCGCCGTCCGCTCCCGTCGCGCGCCGGGGGGTGGGCTTCACGAATCGGCTGTCCTGGTCGACGCCGTCGGGGCAGTTCAGCGCCGTGCGAATCTCGAACTGCGGGTGCCCGCTGATCGACAGCGACAGGCGGCCGAGATACTCGCCGATCAGACCGAGGAACATGAGCGTGAGGCCGAACAGGACCAGCATCGTGGCCATGATCGAGCTCCAGCCGTCCTGCGTGACGATGCCCACGACCCTCTGGATAACGATCACGATTGCCCAGACGAGCCCCGCCAGGCTCACGACGCAGCCGACGAGCCCTGCCAGGCGCAGCGGCCCCAGCGACATGCCCAGGATCGACGACCACAGGCGCACCAGGGCGCGCAGCGTGTAGCCCGACGACCCGACCTCGCGCTCGAAGTGCCTCACCGGCACGCTGGTCACACTGCGCGTCACGCGGAACACGAGTCCCTCGATGTAGGGGTAGGGGCCCGTGTAGGAGAGCATGTTGTCCCGCACGTAGTCGCGCATCACGAAGAAGCTCGAGGCGTAGATGTCCTTGGGCTGCCCGGTGAGCACGCGCGAGGTCCACTCCGCGAACCTCGAGCCCAGCCGGCGCATCAGGCTCTCCTTCATGCCCGAGTGCCCGTAGTCGGCGAAGACGACGTCATACCCCTCGTAGATCTTGTCGAGCAGCAGCGGGATCTGGCTGGGGTGGGTCTGCAGGTCGTCGTCCATGAGCAGCACGAGCTGGCCGGTCGTCTGGGAGAGCCCGGCCATGATCGCGCCGTGCTGGCCAAAGTTGCGCACCAGGTCGATGCCCTTGACGCGCGGGTCCTCTTCGGCGAGCTCGCGGATGCGCGCGAAGGTCTGGTCGGACGAGCCGTCGTTGACCAGCACGAACTCGTAGTCATACCCCAGGTCGACCAGGACCTCACGGGTCATCCGGACGACCTTGCCGATGGTCTTCTCGCTGCGGTAGCACGGTATGACGACCGAGACGCGCAGGGGAGCGGGCGCGACGTCGCTCATCCGCGCCACTCCCTCATGAACGGGAGGCTCTCGCGGCAGACGAGCTCCTCGCCCTCGGTCCCGCGCACCGAGAAGGACCGGAAGAGCTCCGCAGTGAGTGCGTCGGCCTGCTCGCGGGTGTCGGTGTGGCAGAAGATGCGCGCGACGTAGGGGCGTGCGCCCTTGCCGTGCCCGACCCTCTCGCCCACGCGGTAGTGCAGCATCGAGGGCGCGAGCGCCTCGGGGCGCGCCAGGATCTCGCGGGCCTCGCTGATGTCGCCGACCACCCCGGTGCACCCCGGCAGCGCGTGGAAGTTGAGCACGAAGCTCACTCCCTCGAAGTCCGAGAGGCTGTGCCGCCCGACGAGCTCGCGCCCGCGCTCGCGGTCGTACGTCAGGTCGAGGAGCAGCTCCTCGATGCTCAGGCCGCTGCCGATCTGCACGTTCTCGTGCTCGTAGCCCAGCACGCGGCCGGCGACCTCGCACACCGCCAGCGTCCGGTCCTGGGGGTGCCAGAAGAACTGCATCGACAGGGGGCCGTCGAGGATGCCGCAGTCGTCGGCGACGCGCTGCAGTACGTCGGTTGCCGCCGCGGCCGCGCCATCGGCCCACACGCTCGGGTAGGTGATGCGCACCACGTCGGGGACGCCGCCCTCGACCAGCGGGCACTTCTCGCGGTCGGCGAGGGAGATCGCGTGCACCCTTCCCGCCGCGACCCAGGCGATCATGTTGATCTCGGGTCCCTCGTCGTACTCCTCGACGAGCACCGCGTCGGGGTCCTTGCCCACGCTCGCGGTCTGCGCGAAGTGCTCGCGCACCTCCTCGGGCGAGCGCACGACGAAGATCCCGTAGGAGCCGTAGCCGTTGACCGGCTTCATGACGCACGGGAACGAGAGCCCGGCGAGGTCGTTCTCGACGCTCGCGGCGTGCACGACGCGCGAGGCGGGCGTCGGGACCCCCAGACGGGAGAACATGTCGCCCATCAGTCGCTTGTCGCGCAGCTTCGCCATGCCGTCGAGCGGGCAGTAGGAGTACAGGCCGGCGGCATGCGTGAGCCGGCACAGGCTCTCGAACAGGACGTCGGAGAACGACGCGATCGCGCCGTCGACCTCGAGGCTCTGGGCGAGCTCAACCAGGGCATCGACGTCGCGAACGTCGACGTCGTACGCGGCATCGGCATGGGACTTCGCGGGGCCGTCGGGGTAACCGTCCGCGACGAACGTGCGATAGCCGCGCGCGCGCGCCATGTCGACCAGCCCGACGAACTCGTCCATCGACCCCAGCACGAGCAGGCGGTGGCGGCCCTCAGCCGTCTCCCCGCCGACGTCGGACGCCCCCCTGGTGCGCGCATCGCTGGCGCCCGCCTGCCTCGCGCTCCTCGTCGCCATCGCTCAGTTCTCCCTGAAGAACGAGGTCACGGCGTCAATCACCGTCTGACGGTCCTCGGAGGAGAGACGGTAGTACATCGGCAGGCGCACGAGGCGGTCGCTCTCGCGGGTCGTGTACTCGTCCCCTCCGTCGAACCTGCCGAACCTCAGCCCCGCGGGCGCGGAGTGCAGCGGCACGTAGTGGAACACCGCCTTCACGCCGCGCTCGCGCAGGTACGCGATGAACCGGGTGCGCTCGTCCAAGTCGGCGCACTTGAGCCAGAACATATGCGCGTTGTGCCTGCAGTATTCGGGGACGTGGGGGAGCTCGATGCGGCCCGCCTGGGCGAGGGGCGTGAACGCCTCGTAGTATGCGTCCCAGGTCGCCAGCCGGTCCTCGTTGATCTCGTCGGCCTTCTCGAGCTGTGCCCAGAGGTATGCGGCGAGCATGTCGCTGGGAAGGTAGCTCGAGCCGTAGTCGACCCAGGTGTACTTGTCCACCTGTCCGCGCATGAACCGCGAGCGGTCCGTGCCCTTCTCGCGCATGATCTCGGACTTCTCGATGCTGGGCGTCGGGTCCTGGCCGTCGACCTCGTTGATCAAGATCGCGCCGCCCTCGCCCATCGAGTAGTTCTTGGTCTCGTGGAACGAGTAGCAGCCGAAGTGCCCGATCGAGCCGAGCGCCCGTCCCTTGTACTGTCCCATCACTCCCTGCGCGGCGTCCTCCACGACCTTCAGCCCGTGCTCGCGGGCGATGCGCATGATCTCGTCCATCTCGCAGCCCACGCCCGCGTAATGGACGGGGACGATGACGCGCGTGCGGTCGGTGATGGCGTGCTCGATCTTGCGCTCGTCGATGTTCATCGTGTCGGGGCGGATGTCGACGAACACGATCTTTGCCCCGACCTGGACGAACGCGTTGGCGGTCGAGGAGAACGTGAAGCTCGGCATGATGACCTCGTCGCCCGGCTCGAGGTCGCACAGGCGCGCCGCCATCTCCAGTGAGGTGGTTCCGCTCGTGGTCAGCAGGCAGCGCCTCGTGTCGAAGCGCCGCTCCATCCATGCGGAGCACTTCTTGGTGAACTCGCCGTCACCGCAGATCTTGTGGTTCTCGATGGCGCGCTTGATGTAGGCGAGCTCGTTACCCGCATACGGGGGGACGTTGAAGTCGACCACGTTTTAGCCTCGGCTCTTTCGAATCTGGCGCCGCGTGATCGCGGGTCCAGACGGCGGTCAAGCGAGCTGGCTGCCGGACGGCGCCGCGGCGCACCGTGCAGAGTACGTGCACGTGTATGGTATCTTGCATGGCATAACGCGAGGCGCGTGCCAACAAAAGCACACAGCCCACGCGTACGATGCATGACTTTAGGAATAGCGTCGCGTCCCGGCACCTCGCCGCGCGCGGCGCCGAGGTGCGCATGACGCGCTGGTCGCCCGTCCCGCTCGGTTTGGCGGGGCGGGCGATGGTGAGGAGGGCTTCTTCCCATATGAGCCTGCAGAGCCGCGGACGATCTGACGTGCAGGGCGAGCTGGGGGCGGCTTCGGCCCCCGAGACGGGTTCCGAGGTGGGCGGCTCCGCCTGCCTGGTGGCGACCGGGGCGGGCGGCACAGGCCCGGAGGGGGCCGCCCCGGACGGGCCAGGGGACTTCCCCCGCATCGACTCCGCCCTGCGCTGGGCATCACGGATGCTCGCGCGCAGAGGGGGCTACGCGCTGCTGTTTCTGCTGCTGTTCGCGGCCACCTGGATGCCCATCATGGTCACCATCCTGGCGGCGGGCAAGTCGATGATCTGGTCATACGACGGGCTCAGCCAGCAGTACGTGTGGTTCGTCTATACGGGACAGTGGCTGCGCGAGGTCGCGAGCAATATCTTCGTCAGCCACACCTTCGCCATCCCCCAGTGGACCATGGACTCCGGCTACGGGGTCGACACGTTCACCTCGCTGCTCGGGACGCTTGCAAACCCCTTCTACTGGGTCAGCGCCGTCGTCCCCGAGCGGTACGCCGAGTTCGCCTTCGAGTTCATGACGCTGCTCAACGTCTATCTCGCCGGCCTCGCGTTCTCCGGCTGGGCGATGCATCGCGGGTGCTCCCGCTCCTCGACGATGGTCGCCGCGCTGTGCTACGTGTTCGCGGGCAACGTCATCGTGATGTTCGCGCAGGCGAACTTCATGTTCAACCTGCTTATCGGTCCAATCGTGCTCATGGGGACCGACCGCGTCTTCGAGCGGCGTGGCGTGGGACTGTTCGTCGTCGCCATGACGTGGAGCCTGATGGTGTCGTTCTACGACTCCTACATGCTGATTATCCTCCTGGTCGTCTACTGCCTCGCCGCGTTCTTCGGCTGGGTCGATGCCGGTCGCCCCCGGAGCGGCCGTGCGGTGCGCCTGCTCGGGTGGTTCGGCCTGTTCGTGCTGCTCATCGCCGTGAGCATCCTCGCCTCGTGCGTGCTGATGCTGCCCCAGGCGCTGTCGCTGACGGGCGACGAGCGCATGAGCGTCTCCCGCAGCGACGCGCTGCTGTACGGCCTGGACTACTACCAGCGCGCGCTGACCGGCCTCATCACGAGCTTCTTCATCGGTGACTACGCCAGCGACGCCTATGGCGGCGTGAACGCGTTCGCCGCGCTCGCTCTGGTCATGCTCGTGATTCGTCGCAGACAGCACAAGGGCCTGTTCGCGGTCTTCGTCGTCTTCACGGTCATGATGCTGCTCCCGTTCTTCGGGAGGCTCATGAACGGCATGCAGTACCCTGCCTGCCGTTGGGTCTGGGCCTACGACATCATGGTGTCGTACGTCGTCGCCCTGCTGATGCCTGAGATGCTGCGGGCGACGCGGCGCGAACGGCTGACGCTGGCGGTGGTAACGGTCGTCTACGGTGCGGTGTGCCTCATCCTGCCGCTGCCCTCCCGTTCCATCACGTTCGCCATCGCGTATGTCGTGCTGGTCGGGCTGCTCGCCGTTGTCCTTTCCGGGCGCGCCTGGAATCGCCGGCGGCTGGTGGGCGCCGTAGCCACCCTCGTGATGACCAGCGCTGCCGTCACGTTCTGCTGCGCCCTGTCGCCATACTTCTGCAACCAGGTCTCGACGTTCGTCGGCTTCAACAAGGCATGGTCGTTCCACACCTCTAACAACGTCGCCGGGCTGATCGACCAGACCGAGGGCTACGACGACAGCTACCGCTACGACCGCGACACCTTCACGGCGACGGCGATTCACAACTCCAACCTGATCACGGGCCACATGTCGCCGGACTTCTACAACAGCCTCTACTCCCAGTATGTCGACGACTTCAACACCATCCTCGGCCTGGTCGACACCGAGGGGCTCAACTACCGCTACGGTGCGCTCAACGGTCGCAGCGAGCTTGAGGCCCTTCTGGGCGTGAAGTACTACTACCTGACGGCGGGATACGAGGCCCTGCTGCCGTACTCGTTCCGCAACGGTCTTGTCGTCGCATCGGGTGATACGATGGGCGGCATGCACTCGCTGTACGAGACCGACGAGGTGGCCCCGCTGGCGTTCGTCACGAACAGCTACATCACAACCGACGAATACGAGGCGCTCGGCCAGGTCGACCGCGGCGATGCGCTGCTCGATGCGATCGTGCTCGACGAGTCCGACGTCACGAGCGGCATGAGCGACGTCGCAGGCCAAGTCGGCGACAACTCCATCGACGTGCCCTATGAGATCGTCGACGCCAAGGACGTCGACATCGACGGCAACACGATCACGACGAAGGGCGATCACGCCTCGATCACGCTCAAGTTTGACTCGCCCGCCGACGCGGAGACCTACGTCGCGTTCACCGGCCTCACGTTCACCGACACCGACCTGCTCGAGCAGGTCTCCCACAAGTACTGGGAGAGCCTCGGATTCATCGGCAGGATGAAGGCCCGCATCGCGAACGTCTTCGACGCCAAGACGAGCGTCGGCTGCATCGTGTGCGAGGTGGGGGACAAGTCGTCCGTCCAAGCCTCGCGACTCTACGTGCCCTCGAAGGACAGCAACACCTACTCGGGCAAGCAGGACTTTGTCTGCAACCTGGGCTACAGCGCCGAGGGCGCGACGACGGTCAAGATCGAGTTTTCATCTCAGGGCAGGTACTCGTTCGACACGATGTCGGTGCGGGCCCTCTCCATGGGGGACTTCGACCAGAGGGTCGACAAGCTGATCGAGGCGGGAGCGACGGACATCGAGTTCGGGACCAACACGATCAGCGCGACCGCGACCAGCGAGACGGACGGGCAGCTGTTCCTGTCCGTGGCGTATGCCGACGGCTGGACCGCGACCGTCGACGGGCAGCCCGCGCAGGTGCACCGTGCCGACCTGGGCTTCATGTCGGTCGACGTCCCCGCGGGCACGCACCGGGTGGTGCTGAGCTACACGTCGCCGCACCTGGTGCTGGGGGCAAAGCTGTCCGTGGTCGGCATCGTCCTGGGCGTCGTCGTCTGCGTGACGGTCAACCGGCGCAACCGTCGTGCCGGCCAATTGCCTGCCGCCGACGCCGCCTGATCGGCGTGCCCCTTGGGCGAGTGGGCGTCCCTCCGCGGTCCCCATCCCGCGGCGGGACGCCTTATATCGCATAAAATATCGTTAACACCCATGTTTCGTGCATGAATATACGATGTGCATACGGATGGCTACCTTCTTGTGGCTCCCATGGGGGCAGTTGCCGCAGTACTCTCATGCACAGGGAAGAACGGGCGATTCGAATGGAGCACACTCCCATGAGCGACCTTACATCCACCTGCCTCGCCGGTCGCGACCTGCTGCGGCTGCTCGACCTCACGCCTGACGAGATGAGCCTCGTCATCCAGACCGCCGTGGCCCAGAAGGCCGCGTGGGCGGCGGGGGACCATGACGCCCCGCTCGCCGGCAAGGCGGTCGCGATCATCCTCGAGAAGCCGTCGTTCCGCACGCGGTCCTCGTTTGAGATCGGCGCGGCGCGACTGGGCGCGCACCCGCTCGTGATGGCTGACGACCACTCGGCGTTCTCGCGCGGCGCGCCGGTCAAGGACACCGCGTGCATCCTCAACCACTTCGTCGAGGGAATCGTACTGCGCACGTTCGCGCAGTCCAAGATCGAGGAGCTCGCCTCGTGGGCGGACGTTCCCGTGATCAACGCGCTGACCGACTCGTATCATCCCTGCCAGATCCTGGCTGACTTCCTGACGCTCCAGGAGCACGGTCGCAGACTCAAGGGTCTCAAGATCGCCTACGTGGGCGACGGCAACAACATGGCGAACACCTACCTCGAAGGCGGCGCCCTGATGGGCATGGATGTGCGTGTCGCCTCGCCGTCGGGCTACGAGGTCGAGCCCTCGCTGGTCGAGCAGTGCCGCGAGGCTGCCGCTCGCTTCGGGACCGGCGCCCAGATCGCGGTCGGCAATGACCCTGTGGCGGCGGTCGACGGCGCCGACGTCGTCTTCACCGACACCTGGACGAGCATGGGCGACGAGGACCAGCACGCCCGGCGCCTGGCGGACTTCCAGGGGTTCTGCGTCACCCCCGAGCTCATGTCCCACGCGGACCGCGACGCCCTGTTCATGCACTGCCTGCCCGCCCATCGAGGCGAGGAGGTCGTGCCCGAGGTGATCGACGGCCCGCAGTCCATCATCTACGACGAGGCGGGCAACCGCCTGCACGCACAGAAGGCGGTCATGTCCCTGCTGCTCGGCGTCCCGGCCCCCCAGGATGCCCTCGATGCGGTGGCGAGCATGCGGTAGCCTTCGCGGGGACCCTCGCGTCCGGCGCTCGAGGGGCGGGACGCGCCGGATGGCGCGGTATGCGCGCGGTTCGCATCGATGATGAAAGGCGGTGTCAAGGGACTTTGGTGAAGAAGAGGACCGATCGGCAAAGCGCAATCCGCACGGTCATCAGAAGCGAGAGCATACGGACCCAGCGCGCGCTCGCCGAGCGCCTGCAGGGGATGGGCTTCGAGTGCACGCAGGCGACCATCTCGCGTGACATCGGTGAGATGGGCCTGCTCAAGACCAGCGACGGCACCTACGTCCTGCCCGAGGACCTTCGCATGAAGCGCATGGTTCACGACATGGTCGTCGATGTCCGGTGCGCCAACAACCTTGTTGTGATCCATGCCACCAGCGGGACCGCGCAGGGGGTCGCCGCCGCCCTGGACGCTGCCGAGCTGTCCGACATCCTCGGTTCGGTCGCGGGGGACGACACGATTCTCGTCATTGCCGCCGACGACGCCGTCGCCCAGGAGTTCGCGCGCATGATCACGCAGCTCATGGGCGGGGGCGGGGGCGGCGGTCGCGGGCAATAGCGCGCCTCGCCCCGGGAGACCGTATCGCCTCGGAGGGTAGGGCGTGACGCCCTCCGGGGCACGGTCGCCCAGGCGCGACGCCCGAGCGGCACCTGTACGTCCAGCACTGCACATTGTCGTGGCGCGTGCCCCCTGCCCGGTCCGGGCGTCGGGCGGCGCCGAGAAGGTCGAGCAGCCCGCGCGCAGGCGCGCGGCCCCAGGCGGGGGCTCGGCGGCGGAAAGGAGAAACATGGCTCGTGAGAAGGTAGTCCTTGCGTATTCGGGCGGTCTGGACACGTCGTGCTGCATCAAGTGGCTGCAGACGGAGCGTGACCTGGACGTCATCACGCTGGTCGCCAACGTCGGCCAGGAGACCGACGACCTCGACTTCGTGCGCGAGAAGGCGCTGCGCTCCGGCGCGGTCGAGTCGCTCGTCGCCGACGTGCGCGAGGAGTTCGTCAACGACTTCCTCAGCCACGAGATTGCCGCCAACGGCATGTACGAGAACAAGTACCCGCTGCTCTCGGCCCTCTCGCGCCCGGTCATCGTGAAGCACCTCGTCGAGGCTGCGCATCGCTACGGCGCCACCTACATCGCCCACGGCTGCACCGGCAAGGGCAACGACCAGGTCCGCTTCGAGGTTGGCGTCCAGGCCCTCGACCCCACGCTCAAGGTCATCGCCCCCGTGCGCGAGTGGGACCTGTACACGCGTCCCCAGGAAATCGCCTTTGCCCAGGCAAACGGCATCGAGGTCGGCGCGACGAAGAAGGCCCCGTACTCGATTGACGACAACCTGTGGGGTCGCGCCATCGAGTGCGGCGTGCTCGAGGATCCGTGGAACGAGCCGCCCGCGGACATCTGGAAGACGACCGCCGAGATCGCCGACGCCCCCGAGGAGCCCGAGACCGTCGTCGTCGGCTTCGAGGGAGGCATGCCCTGCGCCATCGACGGCGAGCGGATGAGCGCCCTCGACGTCATCGAGAAGCTCAATGTCATCGCCGGGCGCAACGGGTACGGTCGCCTCGACGTCATCGAGAACCGCATGGTGGGCGTCAAGTCGCGCGAGTGCTACGAGCTCCCGGGTGGCCTCGCGATCATCACCGCCCATAAGGCGCTGGAGGACCTGTGCCTGGAGCGCGAGCTGCTGCACACCAAGCTTCACCTGGAGCACAAGTGGAGCGAGCTGGTCTACCAGGGCCTGTGGTACTCGCCGCTCAAGATGGCCCTCGACGCGTTCATGCAGAGCACGCAGGGTCTGGTCACCGGTGACGTGCGGCTCAGGTTCCACAAGGGCACCTGCACGGTCACCGGTAGCCGCAGCAAGTACTCGCTGTACGACAAGAGCCTGGCGACCTACGACGAGGGCGACACGTTCGACCGCGACTCCGCTGCCGGCTTCATCTACCAGTGGGGCATGCCGAGCCGCGTCTGGGCCGCGCAGCGCCTGTCCACCGGCAACCAGGGGCAGATCTAATGAGCGCCTTCGCGATCGGTCATCTGCTGATGATGTTGGCCATCCCGGTTCTGGCCGTGGTCCTGATCGTGCTCTTGGTCCAGTACCATCGCAGCTGGTCCGAATATAGGGGATAGCCGCAGCCTGCGGGCGCCCTGCGCGTCGCTCTCGCCTGGGCGCGATCGCGGAGATGGCGTGCTTCGGGACGCGGGCAATGACGTGTTCGGGATGCCGGCAGGGGAGAGGTCGTCCGCCCCTGCCGGCATCGTCTCAGGAAAGGGGTTTGCGGTGACGCAGGAAGACAACACGCCGCGGCAGTGCCATTCGGCTTCCGCGCCGGACGGAGGGGCTTCCCCGGCGGGCGGCGCTGGTCCGTCGGGTTCTGAGGCCGATGCCGGGGCGGGCGCTTCGACGCAGGGCAACGCCGCCCTTTGGGGCGGGCGCTTCGAGGGGCACCCCACGGAGTTCCTCCAGCGCTACGGCGCGTCCCTTCCGGTTGACCGGCGCATGTGGGCCGAGGACATCGCCGGGTCCAAGGCGCATGCGCACATGCTCGCCTCGGTCGGCGTGATCTCCGGCCGTGACGCGGAGCGTATCTGCGATGGGCTCGACCAGGTCGCGGCGGACATCAAGGCGGGGACGTTCGCCTTCGACGTGGACGACGAGGACATCCACATGTCGGTGGAGCGCTCGCTCACCGAGCGCATCGGCGAGGCGGGTGGCAGGCTGCACACGGGCAGGTCTCGCAACGACCAGGTCGCCCTCGATGACCGTCTGGTCGCGCGCAACCTCGCCGCCTCGCTTTACGACGAGGCGATGGGCTTGCGCAGGGCGCTTCTCGAACGCGCGGAGCGCGACTTCGGCGTCGTGATGCCGGGCTACACGCACATGCAGAAGGCCCAGCCCGTGCTGTTCTCGCATCACATGCTCGCGTACTTCTGGATGTTCTCCCGCGACTGCGCCCGCCTTCGCGCCGCATACGACGCTGCAGACTCCTGCCCCCTGGGGTCTGCAGCCCTGGCGGGGACCACGTACCCGCTCGACCGGCGCATGACTGCCTCTGAGCTGGGCTTTTCTGACGTGACCGCGAACTCCCTGGACTCCGTCAGCGACCGTGACTTCTTCTGCGACCTGCTCTATGCCTGCGCCATGGTCCAGATGCACCTCTCGCGGCTGTGTGAGGAGCTCATCCTGTGGTCGACGGACGAGTTCGGCTTCGTCACGATGGACGACACCTACTCGACCGGCTCCTCCATCATGCCCCAGAAGAAGAACCCCGACTTCGCCGAGCTCACGCGCGGGAAGACCGGGCGCGTGTACGGCGACCTCATGGGCATGCTCACGACTCTCAAGGGCATCCCGCTCGCCTACGACAAGGACCTGCAGGAGGACAAGGAGTGCGTCTATGATGCCGCCGACACGGTGGGGGACGCCCTGCGCGTGTGTGCCGGCATGGTCTCCACGATGCGCGTCAACGCGGACCGCATGCGCGCCGGGAGCCACGGCGGGTTCATGGCCGCGACTGACCTCGCCGACTACCTCGTGGGAAAGGGCATGCCCTTCCGACGCGCGCACGAGGTCATCGGCCATCTCGTCCTCGACTGCGAGAAGCAGGGCAGGACGCTGCAATCCCTTTCAACCGAGGAACTCCGAAAGCACTGCGACCTGTTCGATGACGGCGCCCACCAGGCAATGGACATCGACAAGATCGTGGAGCGCCGCGTGACCGAGGGCGGGACGGGGCACGAGGCGGTGCGCGCGCAGATCGCGCGCGCCCGCAAGAGCCTCGAGGCGGACGCCGCCTGGAGCCCCGTCACGGTTGCGGGCGGCTCGTTCGCTGGCTCCGCATATAGGCCCGAAGAAGGATAGGGGAGCGTCGGCCAAAGGCTTGTGCGCCTGACGACTCTTGGTCTGTCGGCGTGGGGCGGGGAAATCGAGCGCTCGCCCGCCTTCGGATAGCGCAATAAACAGCGCCCCGGGCGCCCCGCATCTCGTTGCGGGCGCCCGGGGCGCTTTGCGTGCGCCTGCTACTGCGTGTAATGACGGGGTCGCGCTGGACTAAGGGCGGCCGTAAGGGCCAATCACGCCGCAGCCTGCTCGGACGGCGAGGTGGTCGTGGTCCCCTGGTCGGCGCCGGTCGGCGCTGCAGCCTCCGTGCCCGTGCCGCCTCCGGCATCCGACCCCGTGGTCTCCGTGGTCGTCCCCGTCGCTGCCTCGCCGCCCCCCGTCGTCGTCGAAGGCGCGGCCTCGGTCGTCTGGGTTGCCTGCGTCTGGGCGGTCTCGGTCGTCGCCTGCGCGGCTGCCGCCGTCGAGGTGGAGGTGCCGGACGACTCCGTGCTCGTCGTCGTGCCCGACGTGGAGCTCGAAGTGTACGTGGAGCTCGTGTTCACCGCGATGCTCCACGACGAGTTGGGCAGGTAGGTCGGGTCGGACGCCGTCGGGAACTCCTCGCGCGGCTGGCCCTCGAGCGCAGCGCTCATGAAGCGGGAGAAGATGGGGTTCGGCAGCGTGTGCGTGGACCCGGTGGAACCCAGGTAGGTGATCTCGCGCTGCTCGTTGCGATATCCGACCCACACCGCGCAGGAAAGCTGCGGAGTGTAGCCCACGAACCACAGGTCCGCGTTGTCGTCGGTCGTGCCGGTCTTGCCTGCGACCGGCTGGTCGACCGTCAGGGCTGCCTCGGCGGCGGTGCCCTGCGAGCTCACGACGCCCTCCAGGACATCCGTGACCGCCTTCGCAACCGAACCCGAAATCGCCTGCGTGCCGGCGGAGTCGGCGGTGTAGACCGCGTTTCCGTTGCGATCGTCGACCTCGGTGATCGCGGTCGCCTCGTGATGCACGCCTCCGGTCGCCAGCGTCCCGTACGCCGACGCCATCTCGAGCACCGAGCATCCGCTCACGCCCAGGGTCAGCGAGTCGTAGTTGTCAAGCTCGCTCGTGATGCCCATCGCATGAGCCACGTCAATCACCTTCTGCGGCGTGATCTCATGGATGACCTGGGCATACGCGGTGTTGGAGGACCAGTAGGTCGCCTGCCTCAGCGTCAGGTACCCCCAGTTCTCGTTGTTGATGTTGTTGACGACCCAGTCGCCCACGGTGATTCCCGAGTTGCAGTTCAGGACGATGTCAGGGCTCATGCCCTCCTGTATCGCGGCGGTCAGCGTGAAGGTCTTGAACGAGGACCCCGGCTGTCTTCGCGCCTGCGTCGCCAGGTTGAACTGGCTTTCCGAGTAGTCCTTTCCGCCGACCATCGCCACGATGTAGCCCGTGCTCGGGTCGACCGCCACCAGCGCGGCCTCCAGGTCGTCGGTTGCCAGGCCGATCACGCTGTTCACGGCGTCCTCCGCGTCCTGCTGGATGGCGGGACTGATCGTCGTCTTGACGGTGAGGCCGCCCTTGAAGATGACGTCGGTCGAGAACATGGACTCGAGCTGCGTCTGGACGTAGTCGACGAAGTACGGGTACTGGTAGGCGCCGGACTTCTCTCGAGGCGTGTAATTCAGCACCAGCTGCTCGGAGATGGCCTCGTCGTACTGGTCCTGCGTGATGTCGCCCGCCGAGAGCATGCGAGCCAGGACCGTGTTGCGCCTCTCGAGGGCCGCCTCGGGGTTGGTCGTAGGGTCGTAGCTCGTGGGCGACTGGGGCAGGCCCGCGAGCGTCGCCGCCTCGGCGAGCGTCAGCTCACTGGCGGGCTTGCCGAAGTAGGTCTCCGCCGCCGCTTCGATGCCGTAGCACCCCGCACCGTAGTAAATCGTGTTGAGGTACATCATGAGAATCTCGTCCTTGGAGTACATCTTCTCCAGCTGGACGGCGATGTACGCCTCGCGGATCTTGCGGCTCAGCGTCCGCTCGAAGCGCTCGTCCTTCAGGACGGTGTTGCGGACGACCTGCTGGGTGATCGTCGAGGCGCCCTCCGAGCCGCCGGTCAGCGTCACGAGCGCGGCGCGCAGGATGCCCTGCGGGTCGACGCCGTTGTGCTCATAGAAGCGGACGTCCTCCGTGTCGATCGTTCCCTCGATGACGTACTCGCTCACCTGGTCGATCGTGACGGGGATGCGGTTCTCCATGTAGAACTCGGCGATGACGTTGCCGTCGGCGTCAAGCACGGTCGTCGGCTGCGCGACCAGGTATGCGTCCGCGTCCTGGTAGTCGGGCAGGTCCGACAGCCACGAGCGTGCCAGCGCGAACCCGGCGCTCACGAGTGCGATAAGCAGCGCCAACAGGAAGATGAAGATGCCCAAGACGATGAACTTGCCGATTCGCGGCTTGGCCGTCTTGCGGGCAGTGCGTGTGCGTGGTGTCATCGTGCCTCCCATATGGTATGGAGTCATCATAGTATCGCCCGGGAAGCGTCGCCGCCGGCTGCGCCGTGCCCCGGTAGCCGCTTCTTCATCAAGGGGCTAGAAAATTAGAAGCCCGGATAGTAATGTGAATCCTCGTTACCCACCCCGGTCCAGCGCCCCATAGCGCCCTCGTTCGCGTACATGATACAGATGGCCAGACGCGAGCGCATGGAAGCAAGCCACCGTCCCGCCACTCGCTCGTGCGAGGTGGAGGCGGTCGCCGTGGTTTCGGGCCGCGCGCCGCGCCGGGCACTGGATGGGCATCAAGGGCGAGCTCGAAAGGAAGAGATTGTTGAACACGTCAGTCGAGGAACAGCTGCACGTCATCAGTTCGGGCGCGATGAACATCGTGCCGCTCGAGGACCTCAAGAAGAAGCTCGAGAGCGGCCGCCAACTCAACGTCAAGCTTGGCGTCGACCCGACCTCTCCCGACCTTCACCTCGGGCATGCCGTGCCTCTCCACAAGATGCGTCAGTTCCAAGACCTCGGTCATAGGGTCACGCTCATCATCGGGGATGGCACCGCGCTGATCGGTGACCCTTCCGGCAAGAATTCCACGCGCCCCCAGCTTTCGCGCGAACAGATCGACGCCAACGCGAAGACCTATGTCGAGCAGGCCACCAAGGTCCTCGACCCGGAAAGGCTCACGATCGTCCACAACGCCGACTGGATCCTCTCGATGAACCTCGAGAAGCTCCTCGAGCTCTGCTCGAAGTTCACCGTCGCGCGCATCCTGGAACGCGATGACTTCACCAAGCGCTATAACTCGCAGACGCCAATCGCGCTGCACGAGTTCCTCTACCCCGTCATGCAGGCGTACGACTCCGTGATGATCAAGGCCGACGTGGAGATGGGCGGCAACGACCAGCTCTTTAACCTGCTTGCGGGGCGCGAGCTCATGGAGAAGATGGGCATGGAGCCCCAGGTCTGCCTGACGATGCCGCTTCTCGAGGGCACCGACGGTGTCCGCAAGATGTCGAAGTCCTACGGCAACTACGTCGGTCTCACCGACCCGGCTGACGAGATGTTCGGCAAGGTCATGTCGATTCCCGACAACCTCATCGTGCGCTACTTCCGTCTCGCGTCCTCTCTCGACGTCACGGAAGTCGACTCCATCGAGGCTGACCTAAAGAGCGGCGCGCTCGACCCCAACACGGCGAAGCGTCGGCTCGCCCGCAGCATTTGCGACCTGTACCATGGCGCAGGCGCAGGGCAGGAGGCAGAGGAACACTTCAACTCCGTCTTCCGCGACCACAGCGCCCCCGAAGACGTGGAGGAGCACGCCTGCGACCTCTCCGGCGAGGTGTATCTCCCGGCGCTGCTCAAGGAGGTCGGGTTCGCGTCGAGCTCGAGCGAGGGGCGCCGCCTGATTGACGGGGGCGGGGTCAAGGTCGGAGAAGAGCCGGTCGCCAAGGGCAGCTATAACGTCGAAGGCTCGGCTCTGGACGGCAAGATTCTGCAGGCGGGCAAGCGTCGCTTCGTGCGGCTCGTCCCCCCCCCCCCCCCCCCCCCCCCCCCCCCCCCCCCCCCCCCCCCCCCCCCCC
>CAIFEU010000039.1:15732-18516 GCA_903789505.1 uncultured Coriobacteriales bacterium | reverse complement strand
CTTCGCCCGTCCGTTCCCGCCCCGCGCTCGCCCTCGTCCGCGCCTCATTGGTCTCCGCCTGCTTGCGCGCCCCCACCCGCTCACTCGCGCTCGCCCCGTCCCCCCGCGCTCACCCCGCCCCCCGCGCCCGCTCGCTTCCGCGACCCTGCGCGCCTCCCGTTCCCGCTCGCGCCCCCTCCTCGCGTCGAAAACGCAAGCTCCCCCGAGGTGAACTCCGAGGTGAAGCGCTCGCCACGGCCGACCCCGCAAAGACGTATTGACGCTCTGAGCTGCGGCTTTCGATTCACCACCCCGAGGCGTTCCTGCTCCCGACCCTCGCGGCTACCTTGAGTGGCGTCAGTGATTGCGCGGTGCGCAGGGGGTGCCGCCCTCCCAGCCCGTCCGCACCCAGTCCGCCCGCAGGCAATACGCCCTCGGGCGGGTCGGGCCTCCCGCCGGTGGGCCGGCAGCATGCCCGACGCCAGCGGCGCCGGGCCCGCCCGGGACTCGCGCCCCTCGCGGCGCCGCGCAACGATGAGCCCAACCGAGATTGGAGCTTGCCATGTTCAATGAGTCCGTGAGCCGTAGGTACTTCCTGCGCAGCGCCGCGCTGGGCGTGAGCGGCATCGCCGCCACCTCCGTGGCCGCGACCGCGCTCGCCAGCCAGGGTCTGGCGGCCGAGTCCGCCAAGGCTGACGGCGCCGGCTCCTCGGCAGCGGCGGACGCCGCGAGCGACGACGGCACCCGCACCGCCTCGTTCATGACCGCGCCCGCGGCCATCCCCGACAGCCAGATCAGCCAGACGGTCGACGTCGACATCGTCGTTGTGGGCGCCGGCCCCGCCGGCGAGGCCGCGGCGCTGGCAGCGTCGCAGGAGGGCGCCAAGGTCGCGCTGCTCGAGAAGGGCACCATCCCCACCTTCAACGGCGGCGACGTGGGCGCCTTCGAGAGCCAGTTCGCCGACCGCTTCGACTACAGCCACGACGCCGAGGGCATCGTCCACGCGATGATGAAGGAGTCGCAGTCCAAGGCGAGCCAGGACATCCTCACCACCTGGCTGCGCCACTCCGGCGCCACCTTCGACTGGGTGTGCGACCAGATGGACGACATCTACATCCTCGAGAAGACGTCGGTCAAGACGCCCAACGGTGCCGGCGCGTGGATTGAGCCGGAGCGCTACCCGCTGCCCGAGCCCTATGAGCCGCGCGACTCCTACTACGGCACCTGGCAGACCACCTACCGCCTGGGCGGCGCGCAGAGCTTCACCTACTGCGGCGAGCAGATGGTCGCCAAGGCCGAGGCCACCGGCAACTGCACCACGTACTACTCCACCTCGGGCGTGCAGCTGGTCCGCGGCACCGACCAGAAGTCCGGCCGTGTCACGGCGCTGATCGCCAAGACCTACGAGGGCGAGTACATCAAGTTCAACGCCGCCAAGGCCGTCATCCTGTGCACCGGCGACTACACCGGCGACGACGAG
This sequence comes from uncultured Coriobacteriales bacterium, assembly GCA_903789505.1. Lineage (GTDB taxonomy): Bacteria > Actinomycetota > Coriobacteriia > Coriobacteriales > UMGS124 > CAIFEU01. The sequence continues at coordinate 17,057 of CAIFEU010000039.1, read as the reverse complement.
ATGTTCAAGTACTACCTGCCGTGGTACTACTACCTGCCGACGATGTACTCCGCCACCGACCCCGACGCCAACCCGTCCAACACCGGCGACGGCGACAAGATGGGCATGTGGGTCGGCGCCAAGATGGACGACGGCCCCCACGCCGGCATGGCCCACACGATGGGTGGCCCGCTGGGCTGCGCGCCTATGCTGATGCTCAACCTGCAGGGCAAGCGCTTCATGAACGAGGACATCCCCGGCCAGGAGATCCAGAACCAGATGGCCACCAACAACGAGGACCACGTGTGGCAGTTCTTCGACTCCGCGTGGCCCGACGAGGTCGGCCACATGGGCGCCGGCCACGGCCAGGTCATCTACGAGCTGCAGGACACCGACAACCAGCGCCTGTCCTCCAACGACGGCTTCGGCTCGCAGGCGCAGATTGACCAGGCGGTCGAGGCGGGCACCACGGTCACCGCTGACACGATCGAGGACCTGGTCGCCGCGACCGACATCGAGGACAAGGACGCCGCCGTCGCCTCGATCAAGCGCTACAACGAGCTCGCGGAGGCCGGCGAGGACACCGACTTCTACAAGAAACCCAACTGCCTGTACGCGCTCAAGAACCCGCCGTACTACGCCTGCAAGTTCAACAACGCCGGCCCGCTGCTCGTGAGCTCCTCGGGCCTGACCACCAACATGTACGGCCAGGTGCTCGATGCCGACAACCAGGTCATCGAGGGCCTGTACGCGGCCGGCAACAACCAGGGCGGGCGCTTCGTCTGCGGCTACCCCACCACGGTCCCCGGCATCTCGCGCGCCTACGCGCTGACCTACGGCCGCATCGAGGGCATCATCGCCGCGCACGACGGTGACACCTCGCTGCTGGACAACTCCAAGGTCGAGACCTATACGATGAAGAAGCAGCCCACCGAGTGGACCCAGGCCGACGCCGACGCCCAGCCCGAGGAGGAGGCCACTGCGGGTGCCATGCCCGGTGCGCCTGCCGCCGGCGCCGACGGCGCGGGCGACTCCGCTGCCGCCGACAGCGCCGCCGCCGAGGCCGCACCTGCCGCGAAGTAGGCGCCCGACTGCCGGCGGGCTGCCCGCAGGCAGTGGGGGATGCCCGTTAGGGGCGCCCCCGCCTGCCTGACGGGGTCGGCCGCCGGCGGAGCGCGTTCGCTCGTCGAGCGCGCCCGTCTGCCGAGCTGCCCGCCGGAGGAGCGGGGCCCGTCGCGCCGCCGTGCGGCGGGGAAGCTCGGCGAACGTGAACGGGACGATGCGTCTCGACGACGCCCGGGCCCCCCCCCCCCGGGGGGGGGCGGGGGGGGGGGGGGGGGGTGGGG
>CAIFEU010000039.1:13911-15722 GCA_903789505.1 uncultured Coriobacteriales bacterium | reverse complement strand
GCCGGTGGCGGCTGGCCGCGGCCGGGCCGCCCCCGGGGGTTGCAGGGGGGGGTGCGGCGGGCGTCTTTCGTCTCGCGAGGGCTCGGGCGCGCCGGGGCACGCCGCCTCGCCTCGGCGCGCGGGGCGTTCGGGCGTTTGGCGGCAAGCTTGCTACGGCCGGCGCTGGGGACGTTGGAGGCGCCGGGGGCGCCGGGGGCTGAGGGCGCTGCCGCGCTCGTCGGGTTCGTCCGTATGCGCCCGGCGCGCCCCGGTCTGCCCTGGTCAAATCATGACGAAATGCGCGGACGACTCGCCGGAGGGCCCGAAATCGGCCCTCTGCTGGTCAACCGATGACGAAATGCGAGCCTTGGGCGTCTCGCTGCTGCGATGCGCAATCTGCCGCCAGGTGACCGCACGGACGTCGTCCCAGCTCAGCGGGCCAAGCCTTTCGATGGGGGAGGCAGTGTGCGTTGGTCCCGAGGCGAGCGGAGCCTGCACGCCGTCGCATATCGTCAATAGCTGACCATCGGCGCCTCCATCGGCGCCTCCACGGGCGCCCCCATCGGCGCCCGCCACGGGGCGCGCGGCCTGCGCAATCGGATGGATGCCACCCAAGGCGAGGCGCGGGGGGGCTACTCGCCACCGCCCGGAGACCCAATCGCCAGCATCAGCTCTCGCTGCGAGGAGACCCCCGCCTTGCGATAGATGTTGTGCATGTGCGTGCGCGCCGTCGCGTTCGACACGCTGAGGGCCTTGGCGATGAACGCCGCGTTGTACCCGCGCCCGAGGTAGAGCGCGACCTCCTGTTCGCGGGCAGTCAGGTCGTGGGCCCGCGCGAAGTCCTCCACGCGCGCCCGATAGAGGTCGGCGCCGTCCCTTTCGCCCATCTGCGATGCCCCGCCGTCCGTCGTCGCCCTCCACGAGGTGACGACGAGGTCGATGATGACCACCGCGTAGAACACGCTCGTCAGCACGTGCAGCAGGGCGACCTGGTACTCGTCGCTGGCGGGGCTCCAGAACGCGAACAGGCTTCCGACCAGCATCGACAGGCAGCATGCTGCGAGCGTCACGCTGGCGATGAGGATGCGCGAGAAGCCCTTGATCGCGGTGATGGACGCCATGAAGTATATCGACGCGAGCATCAGGGGGAGATTTGCCAGAAGCAAGTAGAGCTTCCCGAAGGCGTTCGAGACGGGCGCCCCTGAGAGTATGGCAAGGCAGGCGATGCAGGTGGGGATTACCACCCGGTCGATGCACAGGGAGAGGGGCGCCTTCGTGCGGACGAGGCTCGCCGCGATGGCAACCGCCGAGGCGAAGAACAGGCCGACCGAGCTGCTGTTGAGGACGGAGCCGTCGATCTTCACCTCCCGCGAGCAGACGATGACCATGCAGAGCAGCATCCCCAGGAACGGGAGCCAAAGCGAGGAGAGCAGGTCGCCGAGGGCGCGGACGGGGGACGGGGACCCCTCTTCCTGGCAGGCGGGGTCGCGCTGCCCTTCGCCGTCCTCGGGCTCCCGGTGGGGCGCGTCGGACTTGCGGCCGGGACCGCGCAGGAACCCGAGAACCGCCGTCATGGTGCCCGCGGCGGCGCATGCGCACCAAGACAGGGCGGCGACGGTAAGGGGCATCGTCATGATGAGACGGGATATCGCCACGGAGAGCAGGCTCGATGCCCCGCCATAGAGAAGCGTCGCGCGAAAGCCCACGTTGTAGCAACCCTGCCATGCGATGAGCAGGGGGATGAGGCAGACCCCCATCACCGCGCCGACCACCCACGTCGCCCAGTAGGGAATCACCGCGCCCGTCACCGACGACCCCCACAGCACCGCCTC
>CAIFEU010000039.1:0-13901 GCA_903789505.1 uncultured Coriobacteriales bacterium | reverse complement strand
CCTCCATCGCGACGTAGAGCGCCGCCGCGAGCACGAACGCGGATGAGGGGAGCCTGCCGCTGCCGACGCCCTCCTGGAGGCGTCTCGACAGGGCGAACGCCCCCGAGATCACAAGGCAGGACGCCATCATCGCCACGGCGACGTTGCCCAGCGTGTCCGGGGCGCCTCCGATGTCGCGCAGAACGCGCAGGTTCGGCACGAACATCATGAGGGTCGACAGGAACGCCGACAGAAGCAGCAGCCATGGCTTGACGGGAATGGAATCGCCGTCCCGGCTTGCGGTGCTTCGTTCGCGAACAGCTCCCAGCATCTGGCTCCCCGTGTTTGCGCTCAATGGTTCGCGCCCAATGGCATCAGGTGATCAGGTGGATTCGTCAGCTGATTATAGTTCAGCCCCTCCTGGGCGGCCCTATCGGCGCCCAATCGCAACTGCACTGCTCTGAGCTGGGATTTTATCCGAATCTCAATCATTTGATTGAGGCGAGTCCAGCGATTTCAACCACCTCGTCGATGTACTTGGGGCTCGTTTTTGCCGACGCTGCGAGCTGTACGTCGCGTCTGCCCGGAATCGCGCAGGGGGCATGGGACAACGGGTCATCAGGGGGACGTGGGCGAGCTTCCTTGCTTGCCGCTCGCCTTCCCTGCGATTGCTCTTCGCGCTTCCGGTGACGCGCAGCCGGATGGTCGGAAGAAGGGGGTTCTGAGATGGAGAGTGCCAAGAGTGGCGTCAGCCGCAGGTCGTTCGTCGCGGGTGCGGGCGCCGTCGCAGCGACCGTTGCCGTCGCGGGCCAGAGCAGCGGCGCTCGCGCCGCGGAGGGCGCGGCGTCTGAGGGGACCGCGAACGCGGTCAGCGAGTTCGGCCTGGAGTACCCGTGGGCGGCAGAGCCTCCGGAGATCACGTCGGACCAGATTGAGGAGGAGCTCGACTGCGACGTGGCGGTCGTCGGCCTCGGGGTCGCCGGCGTCGCCGCATTTCGCGCTGCTGCGGAGGCGGGCGCGAAGGTCATCGGCATCGAGAAGGCCGATACGCCGAGCGTCCGCTCCTCGCAGTACTGCTACATCAACGGGACGATGACCGACGTGCTCGGCCTTGGCACCGTCGACATCGACGAGGTCGTCGAGCACGAGTGGGAAGACAGCGACAAGGTGGCGAGCTACTCGATAATCCGCAAGTTCTGCTACAACGAGGCGAACGTCTTCGACTGGTGGATTGCCGGTGACGACACGTTCGTCACCCCGACGGCGGACTCGGTGGTCTCGATGGCCCCCACGATCTCCTCTTCGGAGGGGGACTCCTCGTCATCCGACGGCGAGGCGGGCGGAATGCCGATGATGGATGACGGCACCCAGTCGATCATGCCCATGGTCGACCTGTCCGTCGACTACCTCAACGAGAACATGGGCCTGTACCCCACCCGCATCTCGGTCTCCAACCACACCCAGCTCGTCAACGCGAACCTGCAGAAGGGCGAGGACGCCGGCGGCGTCGCCTACTTTGGTCACTATGCCGAGCAGCTGATCATGGAAGACGGGACCTGCGTGGGCGTGTACGCACGCGACTCCGACACCGGCAAGTACAAGAAGGTCAATGCCGCGAAGGGCGTCATCATGTCGTGCGGCGGCTGCGGCTCGAACAAGGACATGATCACCGTCCTGTACCCGACCATGGCGGAGAACGGGAACCTGTCTGCCTGGCCGAACCTCGACCACGAGGGCAAGCCCACCAACACCGGCGATGGGTACCCGATGGGGTTCTGGGCTGGTGCCGCCTTCAGCCAGAGCCGCTGCGCGATGACCCACGTCATGGGCGGCCCCAACGACGTCGCGAACATGGACACCTCCTCGGGGCTGACGACCCCGCACCTGCGCCTGAACTACAACGGCAAGCGGTTCATGAACGAGGACTGCAACTGCTCGGACTGCGAGCTGATGATGGACCGCGAGCCCAAGCGCAAGGCGTTCTTGATCTTCGACGCGCACCTTGACGAGCAGATGGGCGACTGCATCGTGGACTTCCCCACCACGCTCGCCGACATGGACGCCAAGGTCGACGGCGAGACCGTCTTCAAGGCGGACACCCTCGAGGGGCTCTTCGACGCGATCGTCGCCTACGACCCCGACTTCAACAAGGAGAACGCCCTTGAGAGCGTCGAGCGCTACAACCAGATGTGCGCCAACGGGTATGACGAGGACTTCAACAAGCAGAAGAAGTACCTCTACCCCGTTCAGGACGGCCCGTTCTACGCCGAGCGGTTCGGCATCGGGCTGTGCCTGACGACGATGGGCGGCCTGTCCTCCGACGAGGACGCGCACGTCATCTCGACCGAGCGCAAGGTCATCCCCGGCCTGTACTGCGCGGGCAACATCCAGGGCGACCGCTTCGCGGTCAAGTATCCCTTCAAGCTCTCCGGCGCGAGCCATGCCATGGCCATGTACTACGGCTATGTGGCGGGGCAGAACGCGGCGCAGGGGGTCTAGGCGGGACGACCCGCTGTCCGTCGACGCAGGTAGCTGACACAGGGGGAGGGGTCGCGGTCGTCGAAGTCATGACGGCCACGGCCCCTCCTCGCGTCACAGGTCTTGCCCTCCCGCTCGGATGCCGCGCTCTTGGCTGGCGAACGCCCGGGTGCCCGCCTTTCCCTGCCGTCTGCCACCCGTCTGCCTCTCGCTTGCCTGTCGCCCACCCGCCCGCGCACCGCTCGCTCGATGCCCGGCGCTCACCCTCGCGCCAGCTTATTCACCAACTTATTCACTCACTTATTCAATTGAATAAGTGAGTGAATAAGTGAATGAATAAGTGGCATACTGGGGCAATGACAACGCCGCGTCGGGGGCTCGCCCCCGAACGTGGCAAGGCGTCGGCGTGGGCATCGGGCGCGGGAGGACGAGGATGACGGACGAGGGAATGGGCGGCGACATCTCTGCTGAGAAGCTTGCCGAGGTCATCGGCCTTATGCGCGCCGTCGGCGTCGACCTTCAGCGCTACGAGGTCAAGTCGTCTAAAAAGGAGCTGACCAAGGACATCGCCCGGACGATTTCGGCGTTCTCCAATGGGTCGGGCGGCTTCATCATCTGCGGGATATCTGAGAAGGACGGCTTTGTTCCCGTGGAGGGCTTTGACGTCCAGTCTGTTCAGGATTCGTTGGTGCATGCGTGTGCCGAGCTCATGTCGCCCCCGGTACGGCCCGACATTCAGGCGCTTCTCTTCGAGGGAAAGCCGGTGGTCGTCGCGCACATTTCCGAGATGAGGCCTGCCGACAAGCCGTGCTTCATCAAGGCGAGCGACAGGTACAGCGGGTCGTATATCCGCACCGGGGACGGTGACATGCGCCTGACCTCGTACGAGGTTGACAGGCTGATTGACGAACACAACCAGCCGCAATACGACGCTCGGGTTGTGGAAGGCGCCCAGGTAACCGACCTCTCCCAGGAGCTCGTCGGCGGGCTTCTCGCCAGGGAGCGGCGCGTCCACGCGAGGAACTTCGCAAAGCTCGACGACACCGCGGCGCTTCTCAGGCTCGGCGCGATTCTCCCGGACGAGAGCGGGGTCCCTCGGCCGACGCTTGCCGGGCTGATGGCACTCGGGGACTACCCCCAGCAGTTCTTTCCGAGGCTCAACGTCTCCTTTGCCTGCTATCCCGGTACGCGCAAGTCGGATGTGACCTCCTTTGGGGAGCGGTTACTCGATTCGGCGACGATGGTCGGGCCCATCCCGCAGATGGTCGAGGACGCCATCGCCGCCGTCGGGCGCAACACGAGGACGGGCGCGATTGTCAAGGGAGCGTATCGCAGGGAGGTCCCCGACTATCCCCCTATCGCCCTGCGCGAGGCAATCGTGAACGCGCTCATGCACCGCGACTACTCTCCCCAGTCGCTGGGTACTCCCGTGCAGGTGGACCTGTACGTCGACCGTCTCGAGATCGTCAGCCCGGGCGGGTTGTTCGGGAACGTCACCGTGCGCACGCTCGGAGTCGATGGCATCACGTCTACGAGGAACCAGCACCTGGCGAACCTTCTCGAGAGCACGCCCTACGCGGACGGCACGTTTGTCGCCGAGAATAGGGGCACGGGCTATCAGACCATCGAGGCGGAGCTCGCCGGGGCGCTGATGCCCAGGCCCGTCGCAAAGGACACGATCGCCTTCTTCTCTCTCACGTTCCAGCGCAGGCGACTGACCGACAGCGAGGCGAGCTTGCCGGTGGGCGAGCAGGTCAAGGCGGCAATCCTCGGTGCCCTTGAGACGAAGGGCTCTGTCAGCACCACGGAGTTGATGCATGTCACGGGACGATCGCGCGCGACGGTGTACAAGTACGTCAAGCAGATGATCGCCGACGGGACGCTCGAGCCGATGGAGGCGAGGGGGAGCACAAAGCAGCGGTACCGGATGAGAACGCGCTGACGGGCGCGCCGAGGCAGGCGGCGCGCCGCTCGCCGTTCGTCTGCGCGCCCAATGGCCTCTCGACCGCAGCCCGCCCCGCCAGCTTATTCACCAACTTATTCACTCACTTATTCAATTGAATAAGTGAGTGAATAAGTGAATGAACAAGTGGGGCTTTCAGGGAGGGTGATGGGGCGACAACCCGCTTGGGACCCAACTGACGTGCCGACCGCTTCGTACACTGATTGCGCCACATTCGCATGACATTTTGTCCGTAGCATCCGCGCATTTGCCGATCGAGGGAGGGCATCGTGATTGCTGCTAACCAACTGCCCGTCGCTGCGCGAACACCTGTCGACGTATTTTGACCGGATTGTCGATGAGTGCGGGCCGCTTGTCGTAACGTGTAAGAATGACAATAATGTAGTAATGATATCTCAGTAAACTTGCAACAATATTCTTGAGAACATTCATCTATTTGGCAATACGACAAATTACGACTGGCTCGTCGAGTCGAAGGCCCAGCTGGAGGCGGGGAACGCTTCTGAGCGCGGGCTGACTCGGTAGGCGAGTGTGGGGGGTGCGTGCGAGTGAGGACGCCCTGTCCGGCGGATTGCCCGATTTTGGCTGGAAAGCAGGGTTGGGGACGTCCTTCGGGGCCCTTCCGTGAGGCACCGTAAGCCCCGCGCGCGGGGGGCGCCTATTGCGCGCGCTCGAACGCAGTGGCGACGCGCTTGCCGCAGACCGCGATGCCCCAACGAACGCGACCGGTCGCTCCCGCGGGCAGCTTCCCGCCGTCGTATCCGCGCGCGGAGATCTGGTCTAGCTCCGACTGAGCGAGCTCCTCCAGGGCGTCCGACATCCCGTCTGCGTGCCGTCTCGCAAACTTGATCTCGATGGTCACAAGCGGCCTTTGACCGGGCACGGGCGAGCGACTGGCGTCGAGCTCGGGGTCAGGCTCCAGACGGATGTCGGGGCGACCCGACCCGAACTCCCGGTTTGAGAGCGGGTCGACGTAGCCGACGATGCCGAAGCACAGCCCAAGCAGGAGCATGTGCACTGAGTTCTCGGACGAGAGGTCAAAGGAGCTCGCGCTCTCGGAGAGGATTCGCCCGAGCTCGCGGGAGAGCGCGTCCGCGTCGCCCGTGATGAGGTGGCGATGCAGCTCGGAGAGTCGCCCGGCGCCCCCGGCGACGCTACGGAAGCGCCGCATCACCTCGCGCGCGAAGAGCGTCCGAACCTCTCGGTTGGGTACGCGCAGGCGCCGCTGCTCGCCGCTGTCGTTTGGCCTGCGCACGTCGTCGGTGGTGAGGTATCCCGCGAGGTAGAGCATCGACCACAGCGCCCCCTCGCGCACGCCCACGTCCGGAAAGACCACGCCCAGCTCCAGCGGCTCCTGCACGGTGCCGCCCGGCTCGAGCAAGGAGTAGATGCGTCCGAGCGTGGTGGCGCTGGCGTGTTTCACCGCCGATCCCACGACCCCGTTCTCCGACGTATTTGCCCAGCAGGTGTCCGGCTCGCAGTTGTTGTCGAAGTAGTTGAGCACACTCCAGGGGTTGTAGACGTCAGCGTTTCCGAATCGGTAACCGTCGTACCAGTCGCGGGCCGTCTCGAGGTCTGTCCTGTCCGATTTGCCGAGGTAGCTCGCCAGCGCCGCGACCTCCTCCTCGGTGAAACCGAAGCGCTCGTCAAAGCGCGTCGTGAGGGGCGTGTCCACCACGAGGTTGTTGAGGTCGGAGAAGACCGACTCCTTCGTGACGCGCTGCACACCGGTGAGGCACGATAGGGCGACCGACTCCCCGCCGCTCTTGACCGCTCCCATGAGCCACGACTTGAGAAACGACACTGCCTGCGCGTAGTACCCGTTCGCGTATCCCGCCATCACCGGGGCGTCGTACTCGTCCACGAGAAGGACGGCGGGACGGCCCGAGCCCTTCGCCAGAAGCTCGCAGAGGCGGGAGAGCGAGGCGGCGACGTCGCTCTCGGACCCTCTCGCGCTCGCGATGCGGTCGAAGTAGTCGAGCTCGGCGGGGGACAGGCGCGGGCAGGAGCGGAGCTCGCCGTGACGCTCGTACTCGGACGCGACCGCCTGGGAGATGGCGCCCAGCGACTCGTCCCACGTGAGTCCCTTCACCGCGGAGAGCGTGAGGTAGACCACCGGGTATGCGCCGAAGTGCTCGCGGTACGCCCCGTCGTTCGCCTCCCAGACGGCGGTGCCCACGAACGGGTTGCTCGTCGGCTCGCCTGCGTCAGCGCCTGCCCGGGCGGCTCGCCCGCCCGCGGGCGCCATCTCCGAAGGTGCCATCTCGAAGAATGACTTCATCATCGTCATGTTGAGCGACTTGCCGAAGCGCCGCGGCCGGCAGAACAGGACCGCGCTGTAGCCCGCGTCGATGACGTCGGCGATGAGCGACGACTTGTCCACGATCACTGACGTGCGTGCGATCGAGGGGTAGCTGTCCCATCCGATGGGGAGGCGCCTGCGTCCCGAGCGGTCGATGATGCGTGCGCCGGGAGCGACCCAGACGCCGTTGCCCATCGACTCCAGCTCTGGCGCGCCTGCGCACATGGTCTCGGACATTGCCCCCGCCTTCCGACGTCTTCGTCCTTGCCGCACGCCGCTGCCCGCGCGGGGCAATCGCGCCGATGCAAGGATTCTAGCATCGCGCCGTGTGGCGGGTGCGCGGGGGCGGGCGGCGTGCGAGCGCGTGCGCGCGGGCGAGCGGGCGCAAGGCGCCGGCGTGGTTCGGAGCGCGTCGCCCCCCACGCGAGCGGGGCGCCCAGGCGACGCGCCCCCCACGCGCGGGGCGCCCCGTCCGGCGGATTGCCCGGCTCTGGCTGGAAAGCAGGGTTGGGGACGTCCCCCGGGGCCCTTCCGCGAGGCATCGTAAGGTAGCGCAATACGCTGACCTGGGAAAACGCCCCGAAAGGTCCTGCCGGGGCGCCAGGGGGAGCCTCGCGGAGGCGTCCCCAACCCCGGTCTGCCGCCACGCGCGCCCCTCCAGCCGGCAGCGCGCTGCCGCGTCCGGTGCCGCGCGCCCGCCAGCCTCTCCCGCGCCCCAGCGCCTCGTCCCCGCGCGCCCGTCCTCACCAGAACAGCGGCACCTCGTCGCGCAGGAACGCCTCGACCGTGCATGCCCCGCTCGACGACCCGCCGACGACGATGCGCCGCGCCTCGGGATACTTGGCCAGGAACTTGGCCATCCCGCTCCGGCGCGTCTCATGGCCGCCCTTCACTTCGATGGCGCTGAGGGAGCGCCCCTTGCAGAGCACGAAGTCTACCTCGTCGTTGCCCTCTCGCCACCACCACACCGAGAACCCCTCCTGTGGCGCGCGTGCGAGCAGTCGCGCGCCCACGGCGGACTCGACGAGCCTGCCGCGCAGGTCCGGCTCTCCCATGATGCGCTCGCGGCCCTTCTCGGAGACGGACGTCATCAGGGAGGTGTCGTAGACCATCAGACGCGGGGAGCTCTTCCTGCGCTCGGTCTCCTTGGGACTGAACCTCTGCAGCCCGGTGACCATGCCCGCCTTCGAGAGAAGCTCTAGGTAGTGGGCGAGCGTGGTGGTGTTGCCGGCGTCCTGCAGCTGGCCGAGCATCTTGTTAAAGGAGAGCTCTTGGGCGGAGTACAGGGCGCCGAGGCGAAACATCGAGCGTAGCAGCGCGGGCTTGCGGACGTCCTCCATCGAGAGGACGTCCTGCGAGATTGTCGGCTCAATGATGGCGTCGCGCATATAGGTGCTCCAGCGTGACTCGTCGCTCACGAGCCGGGCGGCGCCCGGGTATCCGCCAAAGAAGAGGTAGTCGTCTAGGGTGAACCCGAACGCCGCCGCGCATTCCGAGAAGCTCCAGTGCGGCGAGCGTATTAGCTCGAAGCGCCCCATGAGCGAGTCTTCCAACCCCTTATGCAGCAGCAGAGAAGATGAGGCGCTCAGGACCGGCTTGACGTCAACGTCATCTCTGCGGTCGGCATCGAACAGCGACTTCACCGCGTTCGGCCAGTGTTCGACCTTCTGCACTTCGTCGATGACGAACACCGTGCGCCTGCCCGTCGATCTGGCGACATTGCGCGCCTGCTGCCATTCCGTCCTGAGCCACTCGATTGATGGGAAGAGGGCGTCGTCAGCGCTCACATAGCGGTGCTCGATGCCGCCCCGCGCCTGGTCGACGCGATTAAGCGCCTGGGCGATCATGGTGCTCTTTCCGGTCTGACGTGGTCCTACGACCACCTGCATCAGGGGGTTGTCCATCTCCGTGATGCGACGGGATATGGTCTCTACCTGTTCGCGCTCATACATGCTAACCAGCCAGCCTTCGTGCGGCGCGGTGACTGCCTCGCTGCCCTCGCACCCTATTGAGTAATTTCACTCAATATACTGAGTAAAATTACTCAATAGGTCAAGCAAATGCTCGAGTCCCGCCGAGCATGGTCGGACGCGTGAGTCCAGTTGGGCACCCTTAGCCAAGGCGTTTGCTGGCGGCTTGTCATTGTTGGGTCGAGGATTGCGCCGAAGGTCGCTTGCCCATGACGCATCCTCGCGATTTGCCCATGCCTCGGGCCGTGTCACGTCGCCGAACGCAGCGGAGACGAGCGACGGGTCGCCATCCTCCAGCGCGGCGTTAAGGTAGGCGACGACGTCCTCGTCACTCTCCAGGAACTCAGCCGCGTCGTACGCCCTGGCCTTCTCACCTGCCGCTTTCTGCTCTGTCATACGCACACCTCTCTTGCAGTGTGAGAAGCAGGAGCGACCATGACGATAAGGTTCCGTAGTGTATACGACGGAATACGTACGACGGAATACGACGCGCGCCGCTCGCGTCACCCCACGCGGCGCACGTCGCGGGCGATGGCGGAGATGTCGGCGGACTTCGCCAGGTAGAGGTCGAGGTCGTCCGCGTTCTCGTAGGCGAAGCCGTCAACGTGGCTCGCCGCGCCCACGCCCAGGCCGAGCGTCTCGACCCCCGCGGTGCGGGCACGCGTGAGGCGGCTCTCGCGACCGGGCAGCGCCCAGACCTCCTCGCCCCCGGCGTTATCGGCGCTGCCGACGTCGTCGGCGCGGGATCTTGCCCCCGTGCCCGTGCCCGCGCTTGCGCCCGCGACTCGCTCGTAGCCGGCGCCGCCCAGCACGTCGGCGGCGACGTCGGCGAGCTGGCGCGCGGCCTCCTGCGAAACGGCGGGCATCGCCGCGCTCGCCGAGGTGGCGGGCGCACCCGCGTGCGCGCCCTCCTCCCACATCCTCGAGCCGGGCTCGACCATCAGCGGCACGAGCTCGACCTGGCTCGGCCGCCATTCCAGCGCGTTGGCGAGCTCGCGCCGCCACAGGCTCGGTGTCTGGCGCGGCAGCCCGTAGCGCATGCGCAGGTCGACGAGGCCCTCCGCGTGGGCGGTGCGCACGATGCGCATGGTCGCCCCCATGTTCGCCATGTCGGCGAAGCGCCCGGTCCGCGCGCTCTCGTCGGGCGTGTCGGCGACGATGTCGGCGACCAGGCGTGTCACGCCGGAGCGCCGGTAGGCGAGCAGGTCGGCCGCGGAGAGGGAGCCCGGCAGCACGTCGACGACGACATCGGCGTCGTCGCCCAGCGCGAAGCACCCACGCACGCACCGCATGAGCCGCTCGAAGCGGTCCTCCCCCAGCATGGAGGGACAGTCGCCCGCCACGTGCACGGCGACGACGCGATGGTCGCGCGCCTCTGCCCCCGCCGCCTGCGCCTCGGCCTCCAGCGCATTCACGTATGCGTCGAGCAGGCGCGGCGAGGGCTGCGTGTGCCGCGCGCCGGGTCGCTGGTAGAGTGCGAGCTGCGCGCAGAAGGGCACCTCCACGCGCAGGACGAGGTCGGCATGCGCTCCCTCGGCGCCCTGGGCCCCGCGCACGTTCGCCTGCACCTGCGCGGGCACCTGCCCCTGCGCGGGCACCTGCGCGGCGGCATCGGCCTTGTTCGTCAGCCGCCCGTCGCATCCCTCGATATCATCCTGTCCGGACATCGTCACGTTCCCTTCGTCGCGCCGCGTCGTGTGCCCCTTCTTGTTGGCGGCTCGTCGGGCGGCCGTCAGACATCCACCTGCCCGTCAGCAGTTCGCCCGCCAGCTGCAAGCCTGTCGTCGGCCTCTCGTCTGACTCCCCAGCATAACCGTGATCCCCGCGCACGGGCATCCCCCGCGCGTGCTGGGGTTGTCGCGACGCCGTCAGGGCGTTCACCTCAGCGAGGTGAACGGCGGTGAGCGCCGAGGTGCGCCCGCCGCGCGACAAAACCCGCTTGACAGCCAAGTTGCAAGCATCGTCGCAGGTAGACGGCAAGATTCGCATTCATGTCTGCCAGGCGAGGACGCTCCCGGCCCGCATCGGTACCGTGGGGTTCGCACGGTGCGAGGGGACGGGCGACCTCCTGGTGCTTTCGGCGCCCGCCCTCGCGCAGACGGTTGTCATGACGGACTCATGACGCACGGACGAATGGAGTGATTCCCAATGGCAGTTGCAGCAGGCGAAGAGAAGCTCTCCCGTCGCGGGTTCCTGGCGATGGCGGCGGCCGGAGCGGCGGCGGGCGCCGTCGTGACGGCGGGCGCGGGGATTGCGAGCGCCTCGGAGAAGTCGGCACCCGCCGACAAGGCCGGCAGCGCCGCCTCCGCGGCGACGTCCTCGGCGGCGGCCGACTCCGCCGCGACGACCTCGCAGGTCCGCACGATCTTCCGCTCCAACCCCGACTGGCTGGGCGAGGCGCCGGCGATGCCCACCGAGTTCGCCGACGAGCAGACCGCCGATATCGTCGTCGTGGGCTGCGGCCACTCCGGTGCGGCGTGCGCACGCAAGGCCGCTGAGCTGGGCAAGAACGTCATCGTCATCGAGCAGCAGTCCAACGACGACACGTTCATGGTGCTCGGCCAGGCCATCGGCCACATCAACTCGCAGTGGCAGGCAAACCAGGGCGTGCCCACCTACGACGTCGCCGAGTTCGTGCACAACTGGCAGCTGCACTGCGCCAACCGCGCGCAGGGCAAGCTGGTGCACGACTTCGCCGTCAACGGCGGCCAGGCTCTCGACGACCTGGTGGCCGTCTGCCCCGCCGACGCGCAGCCCATGGCCCAGGCGTGGCCCGCGCCCGACGGCTGGCAGCACAAGATCGGCGAGTTCTGCAGCTACCCGGCCGCGGCCAGCTTCGGCGGCAACATCAACGCGGCGATGGCGGCCCAGCGTCAGGCCATCGTCGACGCCGGCGGCCAGGTAATCTACGACATGAGCGCCTATCGCCTGATCGGTGACGCCACCACCGGCATCACCGGCGTCGTGGGCAAGGACACCGACGGCAAGTTCCACAAGTACAACGCCACCGAGGCAGTCGTGCTGGCGGCGGGCGACTTCTCGGGCGACAAGGCCATGTTCGCCGACCTGTGCCAGGAGGTCGCCGAGGTCAACGTCGCGCAGGAGCAGCTCGCCGGGCAGGGCTGGAGCGGCCAGGGCCAGAAGATGGGCCTGTGGGCCGGTGCCGCGATGGAGATCGGTCCGCGCGCCGCGATGGGCGGCAACTTCGGCCTGCCGATGAGCGGCATGGTGGGCACCCCGGTGCTGCGCGTCAACAAGTACGGAAAGCGCTACGGTGACGAGTTCTTCGCTGGCGGCGTGACCGCGGGCATCTCCGGCGCGCGCCAGCCCTCCGGCATGATTTACGACGTGTGGGACTCCAACTTCGCCGCGTACATGAGCAAGAACCCGCTCGAGCACTTCAACCCCGAGGCCACCGATGAGGCCATCGCGAAGATTCAGGAGCAGATGGACCAGGCCTACGCCAACGGCGCCGACGGCCTTGAGGTCCAGGTGCAGCGCGGCCCCGCCTACACCGGCCCCGACACGCCGGCCTACCTGTACGGAGCCGACACCGTCGAGCAGCTGGCGGAGTACATGGGCCTCGACGAGGAGGCCCAGAAGACCTTCGTCGAGGAGTTCAACCGCTATAACGAGCTGTGCGCCGAGGGCGAGGACGAGGACTTCGGCAAGGACCCGACGTTCATGATCGCGCTGAACAACCCGCCCTACTTCGCGTACGGCAACACGCCCAACACCAACGACATCATGTGCGCGCTGTCCGGCCTGTTCGTGACCGGCGAGCAGCAGGTCGTGGCGGCCGACACGTTCGAGCCCATCAAGGGCCTGTACGCGACCGGCAACTGCTCCGGCGGCCGCTTCCCGCTGCAGTACACCGCGCCCATGAACGGCGCGTCGATCGGCTTCGCGCTGGCGGGCGGCTACTCGCTGGGCCTGTACCTGGGCAACAAGTAGCTTCGCGCTGCGTGCCGCCCACGGCGGGGGCGTCCCCCTGCCGCGGGCGGTGGACGCGGGCGTCTCGCGGGCTCCCTCTCTCGAGCGTTTCGGAGGCGTCCCGCAACGACGAACGGATGCGAATCGATCGGATCGCCCGCCCCGAGGGGAGCCGATCCGATCGAAACGCATCCGTTCGCACATTCGGTGGGGATACGCCGGGGCGATGGCCCCACCTCCGTTGGGCCGTCTGCCCCGGGCGCCCCCTTCCCCCCGGGCAGCCGCCCCCTGCCCCAGGGTGCCGGCCGTCGCCCCCGGGGCCCCCCGCGGGCCCCCCGACGCGGCCGCCGTGCGCAGGGCTTCCTTCACCGCCTGCTTGATTGCGGCGCTCGTGACGCTGGCGCCCGACACGCCGTCGATGTCGGCGCCCTGGGCGGCCTCGATCTGCTGGGCAAAGGTGCCGTCGTCGATGGCCTCCTTGCCGCCGATACCGGGGGTCTCGTTGTTGGGGCTGATGTCGGTGACGGAGATCTTGCCGCCCTTGACCTCGATCGTCACGTTGATGTCGCCGCCCATGCCGCTGCCGGTCCCGGTGTAGGTGCCGTCGGCGAGTTTGGAGGTGTCGACGTCGGCGGAGGGCACGTTGCTGGGCGTCGGGTCGGTCGCGACGAAGTCGGGGTCGGAGGCGATGCCCATCACGGCGCGGCGACCCTCGGTGACCGAGCGCCCGGCGGCCAGGCCGGGAATGTACTCGGGGTAGTTGGTCGCGAAGAACGAGCCCGAGCAGTCGCCCGCGGCGTACAGGCCAGGGATGGGCTGCCAGTCGGCGTCGAGCGCCTGCATCCTGTCGTTGATTTCGATGCCGTCCAGCGTGGTCAGCAGGCTCGCCCCGAACCAGCAGCCGTAGAACGGCGGGGTGCGCAGCTCGGAGAGGCGGTAGGCCTCCTTGCCGTAGTCGGAGTCCTCCTGGGCGTCGTAGAGCTCGTTGTACCGGTCGCAGGTGGCCAGGAACGCCTCCTTGTCCTCGCCCTCGAACCCCAGCTTGTCGGCCAGCTCGTCGAGCGTGTCGGCCTTCATCATCACCTCGGTGCCGCCGTCGACCTGCATGAAGTCGTCGATGGACATGCCCTGCTCCATCATCATGCGCGTGTACGACGCGCAGCCGATCATCATGAAGCGCTTGATGTCCTCGGGGGCGTTGCCGTCGAACACCTGGCAGAACACCCCGCCGGGCTGGCGGCGCGTGGCGAACAGCATGTTGTCGTAGGGCGTGGAC
>CAIFEU010000038.1:13186-18631 GCA_903789505.1 uncultured Coriobacteriales bacterium | reverse complement strand
GCTGCTGCGCCGCGCGCCGATCGAACGCGTCTTCACCACCGGAGCCACCGCCTAGCGGCTCTACGAGCGGCTGTGCCTGCCGACGACGCGCCTGGAGGCGACCCGGCTGCCCTCGACGAGCCCCGCCAACGCCGCGTGGTCGCTCGAGCGCCTCACGCAGGCGTACCGCGTCATCTGTGCATCGTGAACAATCGCGCCGCCTACCTCCCCTGACGTACCGCTCGCGCGTAACATGGTCCCCGCGGAGCGCCGTGCCCGCGCGCCCATCCCGGTCGCGCGGCACCCGCGCGCCGTCGCGGCCCTGTCAACCGATCCGCGCCAGGTCACCTGACGCCAGAAGGGAAGTGCCGGCTTTGAACCAGACCTCCGACCAGGCAACGACCCCCGCCGCAAGCGCGGGCAAGGGCTGCATCCTCGTCACCGGCGGGGCGGGCTTCATCGGCAGCCACACGTGCGTCGAGCTGCTCGAGAACGGGTACGACGTCGTCGTCATCGACGACCTCTCCAACTCCAGCGAGGTCGCGCTCAAGCGCGTGGAGCGCATCGCCGGGCGCAAGCTGCGCGCGTTCTACCGGGGCGACGCCTGCGACCCCGCCCTGATGGACAGGATCTTCGACGATCAGCCCATCGACGGCGTCATCCACTTCGCCGCGTTCAAGGCGGTCGGCGAGTCGGTGCACAAGCCGATCGAGTACTACCAGAACAACCTCGGCAGCACGCTCAACGTCGTGCGCTCCATGCGCGACCACGGCGTGAAGAACATCGTCTTCTCCTCCTCTGCCACGGTCTACGGCGAGCCCGACAGCGTGCCACTGACCGAGGACGCCCAGCTCAAGCCCGCGACGAGCCCCTACGGCTGGACCAAGTCGATGAACGAGCAGATGCTGACCGACGTGGCCACCGCCGACCCAACTTGGAACGTCATGCTGCTGCGCTACTTCAACCCCATCGGGGCGCACCCCAGCGGACTCATCGGCGAGGACCCCAAGGGCATCCCGAACAACCTGGTGCCCTACGTCGCAAAGGTGGCCATCGGCGAGCTCGACTCCGTCCGCGTCTTCGGCGACGACTACCCCACCCCCGACGGGACTGGCGTGCGCGACTACATCCACGTCGTCGACCTGGCGCGCGGCCACGTGTGCGCGTTCGACTACATGCGCGGCAAGAGCGGCGTGCACGTCTTCAACCTGGGCACCGGCAAGGGCTCGAGCGTGCTCGACGTCATCAAAGCGTTCAGCCGTGCCTGCGGCCACGAGATCCCCTACAAGGTGCTGCCGCGCCGCGACGGCGACATCGCCGAGAACTACGCGGACCCGTCCAAGGCGGAGCGCCTGCTGGGATGGAAGGCGCGCTACGACCTGGACCGCATGTGCGAGGACTCCTGGCGCTGGCAGCAGATGAACCCCACGGGGTACGCGGGCGCGACCGAGTAGGCCGCCCCCGTCTCCGCGCCCCGCACGTCGAGGCGTCGAGCGTCCCTTCGACACGCGCCCGCCGGAGGCTCCCCGCTGCCCCGGCGGGCGCGCTCATGTGGCGACCGCACGGCCCCGGACCTGCCGACATCGCGGGCGGCATGTCGACACGATGGGCGTCGCGATTCCCGGACGATGGCTCTGAGCTGCGCTTTCACGCCGCCTTCGTATTGCGCTGCTACACTGCGGGCCATCAATCCGTGTCATAGGCTGGACGACCTGGCGCGCGTGCGTCGGGCCCCGGGAGGTTGCGCAATGGAGAACGAGGCGCCGCAGACGCAGAGCAAGGTCGAAGAGATTCACGAGAAGCTCGAGTCGATGACCGGCTCGCGCGTGCGTGTCAAGGCGAACATGGGTCGCTCGCGCGTCATCGAGCGCGAGGGCACCGTGGTCCAGACGCACGGCTCCCTGTTCGTCGTCGAGGTCGACGAGCGGCGCGGGCGCAAGGCGCGTCAGTCCTACCAGTACGTCGACGTCCTGACCGGGGCGGTCGTGCTCTCCGACCCCGAGACCGGCGGCGCGCTGTTCGACCCCGAGCAGAACTAACGGGAGAGCAGAACTAGCGGGAAGCGCGCGGGGCGGGGAAGTCCCGCGGCGACGCCGAAGGCAGGGCCCGATGGCCTCTCACGCGCGCGGGGCGGCAGCCCGAGCGCCCGCCGTCTCGGGGGGTGGGGGGCCGGGGGGGGCCGGGGCGAATGGCCAGGGTGGGGCAGCGCGTCCGCCCCTGGCCATTCGCATGCGGCGCCCCGTGCGGTGACATGTGCGGCGTGCGCCGCGGGCGACGCGCCCGGGCGACGGTGCGAGGGAGGGAGCGCGCATGCGCGAGGGCGCAAGTGGGGTCTCGCCGCAGCCGGCGGGGCGAGGTCTCGAGACGACACCGCGGGCGGTGGCGCGCACGGTGGCACCCGCCAAGGTGAACCTGTACCTGGGCGTTCGGGCGGGGCGAGACGGACGCGGGTACCATCGGGTCGATTCGCTGATGTGCGCGCTCGAGCTGCACGACGACGTCGAGGTGGAGCTCGTCGACGACGCCGGCATCGAGCTCGCGTGCGACGCGTCACCCACGCCCGACCCCCGCTCGAACCTCGCCTTCCGCGCCGCCGAGTCCCTGCTCGCCGCGTGGGGCGTGGAACAGGGGCTGAGGATTCGGCTGGTCAAGCGCGTCCCCTCCCAGGCGGGGCTGGGCGGGGGGTCCTCGGACGCCGCCGCGGTCCTGAGGTGCCTGTGCGCCCTGCGCGACAAAATCGGCGGGGGGCGTCCCCGCGGCGCGGGCGCGGGAGGGCGGGGGGACGCCACCTCGGCGGACCCGACCGCGTTCGAGGTCGCGCGCTCGCTCGGCGCCGACGTGCCCTTCTTCCTGGGCGACCGCCCCTGCATGCTCGGCGGGCTGGGCGACGAGCCACGGCGGCACTTTGGGCACCTCTCGCTTCCGGTGACGCTGGCGCGCCCCGACGGCGGCGTCCCGACGCCGGCAGCCTACCGCGCGTTCGACTCCGACCCGGTGCCTCCCGCCGACCCTGCCGCCCTCATGTCCGCCCTGGACCGGGGCGACGCCCGCGGCGTCATCGCCGGCGTGTCCAACAACCTCACGCGCGCCGCCTGCTCGGTCCAGCCCCTGGTCGCGGACACGCTCTCGCTGCTCCGGAGCCTCGCCCTGCCGGGGGAGGGGGTGCTCCTGTGCGGGAGCGGCTCGGCGTGCGCGCTCTTCGCCAGGGACGAGGCGCGCGCCGCGCACGTAGCCGAGGCGTGCCGTGCGGCGGGGCTGTGGTCGTGCGCGACGATGACGGTCGGCTCGGACTGGGCACGCCCCGAGGTGTCGGCGGCCTGAGCGTCCCGTTTGGCCTCGCCCGACGTGACCGCGACTCGTTGGCCTGGCGCCTTGGCGCGCCATATGCGGCGCCGCCGCCACCGATGTCCGCGAACGCCCCTCTGGGCGCCCTCCTGGCTCAGCTTTTGGCGCCCGTGGGCGTCGGTGTGTAGATTGAGCAACGCGAAAAAGATACTTGACGCGCATGGGGCGAATTCTGCTAACATATGAGTTCGCATCACGGCATCGGGTTGTGGCTCAGCTTGGTAGAGCGCTGCGTTCGGGACGCAGAGGTCGCTGGTTCAAATCCAGTCAACCCGACCATCGGAATTTCGAGTCGTTGCAGAACATGCAGCGGCTCTTTTCTTTTATGTAAGTACTTTTTAAATTCGTTCCGCCAATTGTCAGCAATCACAGGGGGAACGGCGGCATCTGAGAAATTCATCATTGGCCGCGCAATCCTGTATGAGATTCGAGAGCGCGGGTACTATACTACCGTCCCGGAAACCGGCGGGCGCCAAGCCTACGATGAGGCACCAATCAGTCCGCCAACGAACACGGAGGATCGATCGTCATGAAAATTGGTGGTATTGGTGTCCCTGAGCTTCTCATCATCCTTGTCGTCGTGCTGCTGATCTTCGGGCCGAAGAACCTGCCCAAGCTCGGCGCCTCCCTGGGCAAGACCGTCAAGAACATCCGCAAGGGCATGAACGACGACGACAAGAACGACAAGAAGATTGAGGATGACGTCGAGGTCGTCGACGAGGAGGACGCCGACGTCGAGGACTCTCCCGTCGAGGAGGTCGCCGAGGACGCCGAGGAGGCCGCCGAGACCACCAAGACCGCGGCCAAGAAGACCACGACCGCCGCTCGCAAGCGCACGACCACCACTCGCAAGTCCGCCGCCTCCAAGAAGGCCGCGGACAAGGAGGACGCCGACGCCGAGTAGGCTCCGTCCCTCGAGATTGCGCGGCACGTCACACAGCTGTAGAATCACGGCGCGCTCTCCGTTAGCGGGGAGCGTGCCGTTGTATTAGCCTCGGGCGCGCGGTTGCCCCGGACGTCTCGGACGTTCGATGACCGGAACGCGCCCGCGGGCGCTGGCACCAGGGGGCGAACGCCCGCCACTCGCCAGCAGAGCTTCACCTTCTACCAGACGGGGTCACAACACGCCACATATCGAAGTCGCACGGGGCCGTCTCGACTCATCGTCGCCCGGCCGGGGTGCCTTCGTACGCTCCCGGCGCGGCGTGCCGTCTGTGGGGGATCGTTCAGACCGGGGCGGAAGGAAAGGGGTAGGGCGGCACCGCGTTCGTTCGGGTGCCGCCGCGCGGATGCGCTACCCGAACGCCATGCGCAGCCACCTGCGCGGATAAGGATGGGTGATCATGATGGAGACCAAGGGATACGTTCTCACCCCTGAGGGCAAGAAGGAGCTTGAGGACGAGCTTAAGTGGCGCGAGGGGGAGGAGCGCGACCGCATCACCGAGGCGATTCGCGTCGCGCGCGGGTTCGGCGACCTCTCGGAGAACTCTGAGTACGACGACGCGAAGGACTCCCAGGCCGCGAACGAGGAGCGCATCGTCGAGATCAAGCAGATGCTGGCGAACTCCAGCGTCGTGAGCGCGCCCAAGAGCAACAGGACCGTCGACTTCGGCCATGTCGTGACCGTCGAGGACGCGAACAGCCGCGAGCGCACGTTCAAGCTCGTCGGGACCGCGGAGGCCGACCCCAAGCAGGGCAAGATCTCCAACGAGTCCCCGATGGGCAAGGCCCTGTTCGGCCACCGCAAGGGCGAGACGGTCTCGTTCCTGTCCCCCTCGGGCAAGACGCTGAGCTATAAGATTCTCAGCATCGAGTCGGACAAGGGCGAGAACTAGGCCCCGCGACGGGGCGTCAGACGCAGGTGGACCGAACCACGGTGGGCGGGCGGCGCGGGTCGCCCGCCCTCGACGATTGTCCGACGCGCGCCGGAACAGGCGCGTGGGGGCGCCGGCAGGGCGCCGGACGGGAAAGGGACGTGAGATGGCCGAGCAGACCACGCAGCAGGATTCGACGGCGCCGCTTGACGAGCGCGGCATGGGCCGGGGGCAGCCCCCCGCGCGCCTCGCCGGCCGGGCGGGGGGCGACAAACCCGGGGTGGGCCACAAGGCCCCCCCCCCCCCC
>CAIFEU010000038.1:0-13176 GCA_903789505.1 uncultured Coriobacteriales bacterium | reverse complement strand
GCCTACAAGCGCTTCTTCGACCAGAAGGACCACGCCGCCGACCTGGCGCAGCGCTACGCCGGCCTGGAGAACGGCCAGAACACGCAGGACGAGGCGAGCGTGGCCGGCCGCGTGATGGCGATTCGCGACCAGGGCAAGGTCGTGTTCGTGGTGCTGCGCGACGGTTCGGGCGACATCCAGGTGTTCGTGCGCGTCAACGGCGTGGACGAGGCGACCTGGACGACCGTCAAGGCCCTCGACGCCGGCGACATCATCGGCGTGCACGGCACGGTCTCGCGCACCCGCCGCGGCGAGCTGTCGGTCATGCCGGGCACGGTGGAGCTGCTGAGCAAGGCGATTCGCCCGCTGCCCGAGAAGTTCCACGGCCTGGCGGACAAGGAGACGCGCTACCGCCAGCGCTACGTCGACCTCATCGCCAACCCCGACGTCAAGGAGGTCTTCCGGAAGCGCTTCAGGATCGTCTCCGCGATTCGCCGCTTCATGGAGGGGCGCGACTTCGTCGAGGCAGAGACCCCGATCCTGCAGACGATCCAGGGCGGCGCGGCGGCAAAGCCGTTCGTCACGCACTTCAACGCGCTCGACCAGGACTGCTTCCTGCGCATCGCCACGGAGCTGCACCTCAAGCGCCTGCTCGTCGGCGGCTTCGAGCGCGTCTTCGAGCTCGGGCGCATCTTCCGCAACGAGGGGATGGACTACAAGCACAACCCCGAGTTCACCACCATCGAGGCGTACCAGGCCTACACCAACCTCGAGGGCATGAAGGAGCTCACCCGCAGCCTGATCCTGTACGCCAACGACGCCGTGAACGACTCGCGCACGATCACCTACGACGGGCGCGAGATCGACCTGGGCGGCGAGTGGCCCAGCCGTCCGATGACCGAGCTGGTGAGCGAGGTCGTCGGCGAGCACGTCGACATGGACACCCCCGTCGAGCGCCTGCGCGAGCTGTGCCGCGCGAACGGCATCGAGACGCAGGACGACTGGGGCGCCGGCAAGCTGGTCTTCGAGCTGTACGACGAGCTGGTCGAGAAGACGCTGATCGAGCCGACGTTCGTGGTCGACTACCCGGTCGAGGTGAGCCCGCTGGCCAAGAAGCGCGCCGACGACCCGCGCCTGACCGAGCGCTTCGAGCTGGTCATCGGCGGCTTCGAGTACGCCAACGCGTTCACCGAGCTCAACGACCCGGTCGACCAGGAGGAGCGCTTCCGCAGGCAGATGGAGGCCAAGGCGCACGGTGACGACGAGGCGATGGGCTACGACACCGACTTCATCCGTGCGCTGGAGTACGGCATGCCGCCGGCGGGCGGCGTGGGCATCGGAGTCGACCGCCTGGTGATGCTGCTGACCGACCAGACTTCGATTCGGGACGTGCTGCTGTTCCCGCACATGCGCCCCGAGGCGGAGGAGTAGCCAGCCGGGCGCGCCGCTTGCCCGGCGCGTGACCCCGGGACGCTCGGGGGTGGGTCGCCCGCGCCTCCCCGTCATGCGCGTCGGGGCGCGCGCGGGTGTGGGGCGGCGCGCGGCGGGTATAAGCGCTTGGACCCATAGGGGGCGCCCGCGCGGCGCCGCCCGCCCGGGAAGGCCCCTCGAGGAGGAATCGACAGTGTCTGACCTGCTTGACGACCTGATAGGCATCCAGAAGGAGTTCAAGTCGTTCGGCGACGAGCTCAGAGACGAGACCGCGGAGATGCGCGGGGGGGTGACCACTGACGGGAAGGCCGCCCCGGTCTGGGCGCCGAGCGACTACAAGGTCGTCCCCAAGGTGAACGCCTCGATGTGCGTGCGCTGCATCAAGGAGGACGCCTCCTGCGACCTGTGCGAGCAGGTGTGCCCCACCGACGCCATCCGCTTCACCGACGACGGCGACCTCGAGCTGACCGGGGACTGCCGCAAGTGCGGTCTGTGCGTCAGCGTGTGCCCCACGGATGCCTTCATGTCCAGCCTGTACAACCCGCGCGTGATCTACGACAAGATCTGCAAGGCGGCGGAGGCCAACGAGATGGTCTACGTCACCTGCACGCGCGCGCTGGGGCACGCCCCCGAGCCCTCGGAGGTCGTCCTGCCCTGCGTGGGCGCCATCTCCGCCGAGGTGTGGTACGCGGTGCTGTGCGAGTACGGCAACGTCGGCGTGTACCTGCCGCGCGGCATCTGCGAGAAGTGCCGCACCACGAAGGGCGAGGAGTTCTACTGCGAGCAGATCGACTGCGGGGAGACGTGGTCGGGCGAGACTGTCGACCTGGTCGAGCGCGAGCGCGACCTGGTGCTCGAGGCGGACCATCAGCTCGAGCGCAAGCAGTTCGTGAGCAACTCGATGAAGTCGCTGGGCATGACCGCGTCAAAGGTCAACCCCGTGACCGCCAAGCTCGCCAAGGCAGCCCAGAAGCTCTCCGAGCACAGCAAGCAGATCACCCAGCTCTCCAAGACGCTGGACAAGCTGACCGGCGCCAAGTCCTCGTCCGACAAGAAGCGCGTCCTCACCGGCACGCGCCAGCTGATGCTGGTCGCCCTTGCCAACCACCCCGACACCGCCGAGCGGATCCTGTTCGACCTGCCGGTCGTGAGCGACGCGTGCGACGGCTGCATGGTGTGCGCCGACATGTGCCCCACGCAGGCGATCGATGTCGTCGACGGCAAGGCAACGATCCTGTCGACGCACTGCGTGACGTGCAGCCTGTGCGCCGACGTGTGCGTGGTGGGCGCGATCGACTTCCAGGAGTTCGATGGCAGGCGGCTGATCGTGGACGACCCCGAGGCCCAGAAGAAGATCGAGCAGGACGAGCGCGAGCGCAAGCAGCGCGAGGAGGCCAAGGAGAAGGGCAAGGAGCTGGGCAAGAAGGCGCTCGACTTCCTCGAGGGCGAGGCCGACCGCGAGGAGGCGGAGGAGCACGCCCGCGCCCAGAGGAGGGCGGCTGTCCAGAAGGGGTCGACCGGTGGGTCCGGCTCCGACAAGGGCAAGTCCCCTGCCAAGGGTGGGGCAGACCAGGCCTAGGCGCGCCCGGCACGTCATCGTCTCTTCACATTCTTTGAAGGTTCGTGATTCTCATGAGCAGCCGCATGACAAGTTGTATGCGGCTGTTTTTCATTTCAGGTCTCCCAATATTGAAATTCAAGAAATTCAGACCCGATTCAGAAGCACTGGTGGTCGTGGTACTGGTACTATCTGTGAGCAGGTATCAAACGCTTTCGCCAGGTTCGTGCAAGCACAATTGACGGGTGCTTGCGCGAGCCTGGCTTGAGCGCGGAGGGCGCGCGAAAGCGCGCAAAGACGAGGAGGAGAGAAAAGATGTCTGAGGAGGAGAAGGCAAAGGTGCAGAACGCAGCGCCGGAAGCCCCGACCCCTGCTGCGGACGTCGCGACGGGGCACAAGCCCCGCGTATGGCCGATCGTCATCGCCATACTCGCGATATGCGCAACAGTGTTCTTCGTGGCCTTCCTGCACTGGCATGAGATGCCGTCGTTCTGCAACTCTTTCTGCCACCAGCCGATGGACCGCTACGTCCAGGGCTACTACAGCGAGGACGACAGCATCGGCGCTTCCGTGCACGAGCAGGCGGGCGTCACCTGCCTGGGCTGCCACTGGAAGCAGGCCAAGATGCTCGACCTGGTGCATGAGGTCGTCATGTGGACGACCGATGGGTTCACCGACCCGCTGCCCGACCACTCCAAGGATGTTGACGGAACGGCATCGTTCGTGAGCGACGAGTTCTGCGGCTCGTGCCACGACGGCGTCACCGCCCCCACCAAGGAGTCCGCGACTGCCAACATGTTCGTTGACTCGAACGGCGTCACGTACGACCCGCACAACATCCCCGAGGACGTGAGCTGGCACCAGACGGCCGGCTCCGATGGCGGCTCCATCACCTGCAGCGACTGCCACACGATTCACAAGGCGTCCACGCTGCTGTGCGCGGAGTGCCATGCCGACGTGTTCAACGAGGAGACTGCGCCCGAGGGCTGGGTCATCCCCGAGAACGGCAAGGCACTGACCTCTGAGATGGGCATGTTCGACCCGCACTCGCTCGTGGGGACCGACACGTTCACGAGCCTGAGCGACATGCACTCCACCGCGGGCGCCAACGGCGAGATCACCTGCACCGACTGCCACAAGACCGACGGCAACAACGTGTTCATCTGCGCCGAGTGCCACTCCGACCAGTACACCTCCGACCAGCTCTCCCAGCTGGAGGAGGACGGCTGGACGGTTCCCGCCTCCTACACGACGGTCAACGATGACTCGATGGGGGCCCTCGATCCTCACGACCTCATCAGCAGTGACATGTTCACCTCGGTGAGCTATCACCAGACCGCCGGCGCCGACGGCGGCATGATCACCTGCACCGACTGCCACAAGGCGGACGGCAACAACGTGTTCATCTGCGCCGAGTGCCACGCCAGCGACTACGAGGGCAAGATTCCGGACGGCTGGACCGTGCCCGACTCAGTCATCGACATCTCGATGATGGGCGGCTCGACCACCACGACCGATTCGACCTCGAGCGACTCGGCCACGGAGGCCTCCTCGAGCTCCGATTCCTCGAGCTCCTCGGTTGACCTCTCCACCGTGCCCGACGGCACCTATCACGGCGAGGCCCAGGGCCTCGAGTCCACGATTTCCGTCGACGTGACCGTCGCCGGTGGCAAGATCACCGACGTCCAGGCCAGCGGCCAGGAGACCGAGGGCATCGGCTCGGTCGCGCTTGAGGAGGTCCCGTCGGCTATCGTCGCCGCAGGCACCACCGAGGGCGTCGACGGCCATGCGGGCGCGACGATGACCTCGAACGCAATCTTCGAGGCCGTCAACAACGCCCTGGCGAGCGCGACCGCTTAGCGGCACAAGCCGGAACCACAGCGATACCTGTGCTTTGGGGGGGCCACCTTCGGGTGGCCCCTTTTTTGTGACCGTATGGTGGTAGTGTTATCGCTTGCAGAAACGCGCGACCGCTCCCGCAGCGCCCGGGAGGGGAGCGAGGCATCTTGGCGTCTGAAGGAGTACCCAATGTCTCTATCGATCGGAATCGTCGGCCTTCCCAACGTGGGCAAGTCGACCCTGTTCACGGCGTTGACCAAGCAGGGCGGGCTGGCTGCCAACTACCCGTTCGCCACAATCGACCCCAACGTGGGCATCGTCGACGTCCCTGACGCGCGGCTCCAGAAGCTTGCCGACATCGTCCACCCGGGGCGCATCGTCCCGGCGACGGGCGAGTTCGGCGACATCGCGGGACTGGTCAAGGGCGCGAGCGAGGGCGAGGGGCTGGGCAACCAGTTTCTGGCGAACATCCGCGAGGCGGACGCCATCTGCGAGGTCGTGCGCTACTTCAAGGACCCCGACGTCGTGCATGTCGCCGGCAAGGTCGACCCCGCTGGCGACGTCGACACCATCTCGACCGAGCTCGTCCTCGCAGACCTGGGGACTATCGAGCGCGGCATGACGAAGGCCGAGAAGGAGTCGCACCGCGGCGACAAGGCGAGCAAGACCAAGCTCGAGACCATGAAGCGCCTTGACTCGTGGCTCAACGAGGGACACCCGGCGCGCACGATGGATATGACCGACGACGAGCGCGCCTCGATCCATGACCTGTTTCTGCTTACGATGAAGCCGATTCTGTACGTCGCCAACGTCGACGAGGACGGCGTGAGCGACGAGCTCGCGCCAATCGACGGCGTGACTCCCATTCCCATCTGCGCGCAGGTCGAGGCGGAGCTCGCCGACCTGTCGGACGAGGAGGCGGCCGAGTACCTCGAGGCGCTCGGCCTCTCGGAGAGCGGGCTGGCGGTCCTTGCTCGCGCGGCATACCGCCTGCTCGGCCTGCAGTCGTTCTTCACTGCCGGCGAGATGGAGGTCAAGGCTTGGACCGTCCCGATCGGGGCGACGGCGCCGCAGGCGGCGGGCGTCATCCACTCCGATTTCGAGCGCGGCTTCATCAAGGCAGAGACGATTTCGTACGACGACTACATCGCCTATGGCGGCGAGGCGGGGGCGCGCTCTGCCGGAAGGCTGCGCATGGAGGGCAAGGACTACGTCGTCCAAGACGGCGACGTCATGCACTTCCGCTTCAACGTCTAGCGCGTCTGGCGACGGCTTCGCTCCTCTCTTTTGCATCTCATACGCGTTGGCTTGTGGCTCCAGGTCGGGAGGGCCCGCGGGAAAATCCCGCGAGTCCTCCCGACTGCCTTCTGTCTCCCGGTTCTCTACCCTGGCGATTATCCGCTACATTTGTCGTATAAACGATGGATGTTTGGATATATACTGGGCGAAGAGGTCGTACGAAGGTCCTGGGGGCGTTGCGCCCAGGCGGTGTGAGGGGAGATGCGACTCATGTCAGACGACGAGGGCGTCAAGGTCGAGGTCATCGACGAGGGTGGGAACGGTTCCGGAAGGGCTGGGGGAAAGAAGAAGCGCAAGGTCGCGTGGGGCCTGCTGGTGGGTGGCATCCTGCTGGTGGCGCTCGGCCTCGCATGCATCGTGTGGCCGGGCCAGTCACTGAACGTGATCGGCATGCTCGTGGGCATCGGCTTTCTGATCAGCGGCGCCATCTCGATCGCGGAATTCTTCGCGACCGGCGGCTTGGCACTGTTCACGGGATGGATTCTGCTCGACGGCATCATCTGCGCGCTGCTCGGCGTCCTATTCATGATGGAACCGGTGTTCTCGGGGGCGGCGATGGCATGGCTGCTGGCGATCTTCGTCATCGCCGCAGGCTGCATGCTGATTGCGTCGGCGATGCGCATCCACGCCATGTTCGAGAAGTCCTCGTGGTGGGCGCTGCTCATTCTGGGAATCCTGACCGTGATCGTGGGCATACTGTTCTTCCCGTTCCCCCAGACGATGAGCCTGTTCCTAGGCCTGTTTGCCATCGTGTACGGCGTTCTTCTCTGCGTGCTCGCGTTCGACGTCCCCAAGATCTTCGGGTGATGATGGTGCCTGGCGGGCACGTCTGAGGCGCGCCTTCGATCGCGTCGCGCCCTGCCTGCTCGCGCCATCTCTCATGGACTGGGCAAGGGCTTGACTATGCGCCCGTCCCTCGCGCCGCTTCCGTTGGGAGCGCGACGTCGAGGGACGGGCGCTTGCGTTCGCACGGAATCCGCGCGGCGCTCGCTCGCAGTCTCTGCCTGCCGCTTCCGCCGCGCCTCGCTGCCTCGTGTGTCCCGGTGCGCGTGCGGAAGGCTGAAGGGGGAGGCGTCGCGAGGTGGGGCGGCCGTGGGCGGCGTGCGGGGCACAAACGCGCCCAACCTGCACACGTCGCGAGGGATTCTGAATTACCATACGACGTGTTCGCAGCGTACCCGAACCCGGCGATCGAACGTCGTCCCAAAGGAGCTCACACCCCCATGGCAACTCAAGACCAGCTCGTCATCGTGCTCGACTTTGGCGCCCAGTACGGCCAGCTCATCGCGCGTCGCGT
The DNA here is from genome assembly GCA_903789505.1 of uncultured Coriobacteriales bacterium. GTDB lineage: Bacteria > Actinomycetota > Coriobacteriia > Coriobacteriales > UMGS124 > CAIFEU01. Next base: position 5,773 of record CAIFEU010000038.1, on the reverse strand, counting down.
GCGCGACCTGCATGTGTACTCTGAGATTCTGCCGTGCGACACGCCTGCCGACGAGATCGCCGCGCACCATCCCAGCGCCATCATCCTCTCGGGCGGCCCCGCCAGCGTCTACGCCGACGACGCGCCCGACATGGACGCGCGCGTGTTCGAGTTGGGCGTGCCGGTCCTGGGCTTCTGCTACGGCCAGCAGATTATGGCGGTGAAGCTGGGCGGCACGGTCGGTCACACCGAGGTGGGGGAGTACGGTCACGCGGACCTGCACCGTCAGGGCGAGAGCCGCCTTCTGGGTGACACGCCCGCCGAGCAGACCGTGTGGATGAGCCATCGCGACGCCGTCTCGCAGGTCCCCGAGGGGTTCAGCGTGACGTCGACCACCGACGTGTGCCCGGTCGCCTCCATGGAGGACGCGAGTCGCAACCTGTACGCCACGCAGTTCCATCCCGAGGTGCGCCACACCCAGTGCGGCAACGACATCCTCTCGAACTTCCTGTTCGGCATCTGCGGGCTGGAGCCCACCTGGAAGATGGACGACGTCATCGACGAGAAGGTCGCGCAGATTCGCGAGAGGGTCGGCGGCGAGAAGGTCATCCTGGCGCTGTCGGGCGGCGTGGACTCCGCGGTGACCGCCGCTCTGGTCCACAAGGCAATCGGTGACCAGTTGACGTGCGTGTTCGTCAACCACGGGCTGCTGCGCAAGGGCGAGCCCGAGAGCGTGGAGCGCGTGTTCACCCAGCAGTTCGGCATCCCGCTGGTGCACGTGCATGCCGAGAAGCGCTACGCCGAGCTGCTCGCGGGTGTTACCGATCCCGAGCAGAAGCGCAGGCGCATCGGCGGGGAGTTCTGGAAGGTCTTCTTCGAGGAGGCCCAGAAGCTCGACGGCGTCAAGTTCCTGGCGCAGGGGACGATCTACCCCGACATCATCGAGAGCGGGGCGCGCAAGACGGGCGGCAAGGCCTCGACCATCAAGAGCCACCACAACCTGATTCCGTTCCCGCCGGGAGTTCACTTCGAGCTGATCGAGCCGCTCGACCACTTCTTCAAGGACGAGGTCCGCGCCTTGGGCACGGCGCTGGGGCTGCCCGACGAGATCGTCTACCGTCAGCCGTTCCCCGGCCCTGGCCTGGCCATCCGCATCATCGGCGAGGTCACCCCCGAGAAGCTCGAGATTCTCAAGAACGCCGACGCGATCGTGCGCGAGGAGCTCGACGCGTACAACGCGCGGCTCTTTGAGCAGACGGGCGAGCGCAACTCGGAGCACAGCTGCTGGCAGTACTTCGCCGTGCTGCCCGACATCAAGAGCGTTGGCGTGATGGGCGACGAGCGCACCTATCAGCGCCCTATCATCGTGCGTGCGGTCGAGTCGACCGACGCGATGACGGCGGACTGGGCGAAGCTTCCCTATGACGTGATCGGCAGGATCTCGAGTCGCATCGTCGCCGAGGTCGACGGCGTCAACCGCGTGGCATACGATGTCACGAGTAAACCGCCTGCAACTATAGAGTGGGAGTGAGCTTGGCCTTCGTTCCATCTAGTTGCAAGCCGCCCGTCTAGTGGCGGTGGTTAGCATCTAGTGGTGGGAATAGGACAAAGCCGCCGGAACTTCCGATGAGTGGAATTTATCGACCGGCCCCGAAATCAAGCGATTTCGGGGCTTCTCCTACCCCCTTTGAGCTGCGTAAATTCTCTTAACACCTGTTCAACGCCCACACAGGATGGGATCAGTTGGCACGAAACGGGACTTGTCCCGAAAACGTGCCAATACCAACGGAATGATTCCATCGCGATTTTCGGTCACGGTGCCATCTTGGGGCCCTGCGTGTAGTCACCGTGTAGCCACCCCGTCCTTCGGCGCTCCGATTCATCGTTTGTGCAGGTAGGAGCGAAGAGTGACGAACTCCCTGAAAATCGCGTTCGGGTGCGTTTCCGGCGGGCTCAGACGGCTTCCGAAGACCCTGGAATCACTCTCGCCATGCGCCCAGAAGCCCTCTCCGAACGTTTATGGGACGCTTCCGAATCGCAGCAGTTGCCGGGGAGTGACAATCCCGATGGGAAGAGAAGGGGCGCCCGCGCCCCCCTCGGTCGATTTTCCTGCGTGCCCTCAGCCCCTGAGGCGGGCCTTCCAGGCCCCGTTTCTCCTCGGAGATCTTCCCGGCGGAGAGCCGGTCGCTCATGTGCGACCGGCAGTGCCCGGCTCAGACTCCCTAGTCGTCGTTCTCCCCGGCAAGCCGGTCCTCCCTCGACCGATAGCTGCGCCAGCAGCAGTAGAGGTACCCCAGCACCGCTGCCGCCGACAGCGCGGACACGATGACGTAGATGGCGGCGTCGGAAAGCCACGTCACGGAGGCACAGCCGCCGAGGCCGACCTCGCTGGACAGCCTCACGAGCGCCGCCGCGGCTCCGATCAGCAGGGGAACGCTCGCGCCCTTCCAGATGAGGCCCGTCACGCCGAAGGTTTCGGCCTCCAGCACGCGGAGGGAGTCGCTGACGGCGCCGCCTCTCGCCTTGGCCAGCGCGACGAGGACGAGCGCGGCGACCAGGGCCGCGATCTCGACCGACTCTCCGAGGGAGCTCTCGCCCGCTTCGGCAAGGTAGTTGAAGCGCGAGGAGACGTCGAACAGCGCACCGCCGGCAAGGATGTAGAAGCCGGCCCGGTAGATCGGGGCGAGGACCGACGACATGCGCTCGTCTTTTCCCTCTCTCCGAGATGTATATCGAGCGCGAAGCCGCTAGGAGCCACCTTTGTCGCCTGCCTGCAGGGCGCATCTGCGCTCGAGTTCCGCCATGAGGGCGTCATTGTCCCGTACCGACACGAGCGCGTCGCCGTCGAAGGGCGCCTCGATGCGGATGCGGTCGAGCGAGTTAGCGGTGCCAGCCCACAGGGACCTGGTGCGCCGAACGCTCCGCACATGGAAGTAGGGAATCGTCGAGTGCGTCCCGGCGTACACGACGACGAGGCGGTCGGCATAGAGCTCGACGCGGTTGCTGCGGATGGGGACGACCGCCATGGCGACGACGAGGGGAATCGGCAGGAGCACGAGCCAGCTTGGCGGCCATGACGTTAGCGCAGACGCTGACAAAAAGCGCGTGACGCACCACGCTGAGATACCGCCCGCGGCGAGCGCCATGACTGCGATGAACCATGGGGCATTCTTGCCGGGAAATACCCGCTCGGGTTGCGCGTCGCTTCGGCTCATCTCGGCGCCTTCCGTCGGCATGAAGATTCGCTCATCTGTACTTATCGAATGTTTCACATTCTACATCTGAATATTGTCTACGACAATTGAAGAGGATTTACTCCGGTCATGATTCTAATCAATTGAAGCATGATTGAAGCCGTTAGACGCATAGGTGGGTGGGTGCCCCCGCCGAGTTGCGGGCAGTCGATGCCGCCGAGTTCGGGGTCCCGTACGACGCAGCGCGACCATTTGGGGCAGACGGGGTCGACACTCCGTCCAGCTTATCAATCGCTGTCCGTATCGCAATATTCCAAAACACCATGTAGACCCCAGCGATGCCCTATAGGCACAACTCTATAATTGCATTTTGAAACGGGCGTATTTTGGGGGAGACGGTCGGGCCATGAAGAAGAGCAGAGGCACCAATGGCGCAAGCCACGGCAAGAAGCGCAAGTCGCTCCTTGGGCTCACTGCCGCGGCGGGGACCATCGTCGGGGCTACGATGGTGGTTCCCGGGAACACCGTCTATGCGTCGGAGTTGGACTCTGCGAGCATCGACAGCGTGGACGCTGACCTAGAGAGTGCGGCATCTACCTCCCAGTCGGTATCGGATTATGTGGCGCCGTCGCTTGAGACCTCCGAGGCGGTGCAGTCCGAGGCTGTCGAGCCCGCGCAGAGCGAGACAGTCCGGGAAGAGGCTGCTCAGAGCGAGGGTGTTTCCGAGGGGGCACTCGAATCTCAATCTCTCTCCGAATCCGCTGCGCCTGATCTATCTGACTCCTTGTCTGACTCGCGGTTCGAGGACACCCCGGCTTCCGCCTCTGCAGAAGAGCGCGACGCTTCCAGCGATGAGAGCCTTCTCGTCAGCGACGAGGACTCGACCGCATCCGTCGATAGCGTCGCTGGCGCCGACAGCACTTCTGCCGTCATCGACACCAGCCTTTCCCAGGGCGCATCCGTTTCGAGCGGCCTCGAGGGGTCGTCCTCGGCGAGCGCTTCGGAGTCCCTGGCGGAAAGCGACGCGGAAGCCTCCGAGTCCGGCATCGCGTCCTCGTCGGAGAGCGAGTCGAGGGCCGAGTCTGAGAGCGCGTCTGAATCCGCCGAGGAGATTGGCTCGGTCTCCGATTCGAAGTCATCCGCCGAATCCGCCTCGGTCTCCGGGTCCGCATCCCAGTCCGCTTCGGAGTCTGCGTCTGAGTCCGGTTCCGAGTCCGGGGCGGCTCGTCGCATGCAGGCGCTTCGCAGAGCGGCGGCGAGTTCGAGCGCATCCGCCTCCGAGTCGCAGAGCAACTCTACGCTCGAGAGGGAGAAGGCATCCGACTCCATTTCCGCCAGCACGAGCGTCTCCGAAAGCGAGAGCGCGAGTGCTTCGGTGGCAGAGAGCCTGAGCCTGCTTGCCTCTGAGTCGGAGAGCGCATCGATTTCGGAGTCAGAAGAGGCAAGCGCGCTCGCCTCCGAGTCCGAAAGCGCCTTTGCGTCCACCTCCGCCAGTACGAGCGCGCTTGCCTCGCGGGCACAGTCCGCTTCGATTGCGCTGTCTCAGGAAGAGTCTGCCCTTGCCTCTGAATCGGCGTCGGCGGAATCGGTCTCTGCGTCTCAGAGTGCGTCCCTGTCGCTGGCGGCTTCGGAGGAGGCGTCCCGCGCGGCGAGCGTCTCGGCAAGCCTGTCGGCGGCGGTGAGCGAGGCGAACTCGGCGTTCGCATCAGCATCGACGTCTTTCTCGCAGGCAGAGCTTCAGAACGAGTATCTGGAGAATCTGATTTCGCAGATAGAGGCTGCCAGGCAGAACCTTCACAACATTCAGGAAAGGGCCCAGGAGGCCGGCAGGTCCCTTGCGAACGACGGGGAGTATTGGAAGGCAGGTGACACACTCGCAAACCTTCTGGTGGAGTACAGCTTCTATCAGGACGGTGGGGTTACCAGCATCGAGCACGGCACCTGGGAAAAGAACTCCGGAAACGGCAACTACGTTCACGTTGTATACCAGGACCAAAACGGTTACACGCAGGATGCGTACTTCGATTACATCACGGTGGACAAAAACGGGAACGCCATGATGGACAGCAGCGGGCGTCAGCTGGGCGATTACAGCGACCCGTCGCAGGTCGGCGGCATCATGGTGGTCAAAAAGACGCCAATTATCGACGACGGGTGGTGGTGGGGCGGCAGGCTTTTGGGCTTTAAAGCCGATTCGCACTCTGCCGGCTACTACACGAACAATGCAGGCGAGCAGAAGTCGGGCTATTTCAACACGAAGGGAAATTATTACTTTTCCGAGTCCGACTATGAGAAGGGCAAGGACAGCTACTCGCATGACCGCAGCGGGGTAACCTCCGCATCGCGCTCCGCGAGCGAGCTGCAGTCTCAGGTGGAGTCTGCGAGCGCCTCGACTTCGGCCTCGAATAGCAGGAGCGCCTCTGCGAGTGAGTCTCTCAGCGAGGACGCCAGCCTGAGTGCCTCCGCGTCCGAGAGCAGATCGGTCAGTCGAGAAGCGAGCCTGAGCGAGTCGGAGTCGACCAGCGAGTCGGAGTCCGTCAGCTCCTCCGAGTCCACCAGCGAGTCGGAGTCCGAGTCCGTGAGCGAGTCGGAGTCGCCCA
>CAIFEU010000037.1 GCA_903789505.1 uncultured Coriobacteriales bacterium | reverse complement strand
ACCTACAGGAGGGCCAAGAGCGTTGCCTCATTCGCGACCTAACTCTGCCCCGACTGCCCCAACTTTGCGAGCTCCTTTCTTCCTCGTCTTGTCCTAGCATCAACGGGAGCGAGCGTCCAGGCAACGAACACGCCACGGGCAGGCAGCGCCCTGACATTGAAGGCCGTGTCGCGGAGGGCCAGACCATGCTCCTCGGCAAACCTCAGCATGCTGTCTCTGATTTGGAAATCCGGGTCGAAACCGGGAATCGAGTTAGCGTCCACTACGTAAGGGACGCGAAGACACGCGCACCCACCCACATGCGAGCATCCTGAACCCTCGGATGAGGTAGCACCCCTGAGCTCAGGGACAAGGGCGGCATGCCTTGTCGCTATCATGCGGCACCAGCGTGGAATGATGGGTCCCGGTTCGAGCAGACCACTCTCAATCACCGACCCAAACGAAGCGACGGGCATGCTCCTGATGAGCGCGTCCTGGACAGGGTCGGCGTCAAAGTGCTCGTAGCCCTTCTCTCCTTGGTCGGGGAACGCCAAGTATTCCTCCGCCATCACGAGTTCCGGCTCAAGGGCATCCCCTCCAGCATCATGGCGCCCGAGAGCATCGAGCGTCGATTCGAGCGCCTCGCCCACCGCCGCATGCCAGGCAAGCCTGTACGCATTCTGACGACGGCAGCGCTCGAATAGGTCAGCGCCGCCCTCCGCACGTCGCAGAATCTCTCCCGCGTCCTGGGCCGCAAACCCAGAGTTCTTGACCACGGTAGCGGTGGCCATCTCATAGACGTCGAGATTGGAGTAGGCGCGATAGTTGGACCCCTCGCCGCGCCCAGGAGCAAGGACGCCAATCTGCTCGTAGTAGCGAAGCGCTCCGCGCGAGAGGCCGAGAACGCTCGCGACGGTGTTCGTGCGATATGTCTTTCCCGAAACCGGAGAGGTCCGCGCTCCCCCGTCAAGGCGTCCCCCTCCAGAACGCCCCTCACCTTCGGCTGCGCCCTTGTTCACATGGAGCATATGCCCCTCCCGCGTCCTCAGCACTCCTTCTGTCGGCAACGGTATCACGAAGCAAACGCGAAAAGGGAGGGGCCCAAACGCGAGCTCCTCCCTCTCAGACTCTGGCTCCGCCGTGACAGAAGTGACGAGCCTACTTCGCTCCGTCGGCGGCGTTCGTCCCTGCAATCTTGCCGAACACGAGGCACTCGCCCACGTTTCCGCCTCCCTGGTAATAGAAGGCGTTGACGCCGCCGCACTCCCCGGCGGAGTACAGGTGGGGAATCGGGTTGCTGTCGGTGTCCACAACCTGGGCCTTGGCGTTGCGCCGCGGGCCACCCTGCGTGTTGAGGACGGACGGCTCGAGGGGCAGGGCGTAGAGCGTCCCCTCGAAGGCGCGCATGTACTCGGGGTCGCGGCCAAACTCGACGTCCTCGCCAGACTGGGCGTAGCCGTTGAAGCGCTCGATTGTGCGGGCGAGGATGTCAGGGTCAGCTCCAATCTTCCCTGCCAGCTCCTCGGCTGTCTGCGCGGAGACGATGACGTCATCCACGTTCAGCGGCATGTGCCCATTCTCCTCCAGGACCGCCTTCTGTGCCTCGTCAAAGACCATATGGGGATGACTCGCCGTGTTCGGGATGCGCCAGATTCCATGGTTGTAGAGATGACCGTGGCGATCAATCTGGTCCTCGCGAAGGAAGCGCGACCCATCATCTGCCACGCAGATGATGGCACCCTTCACCGATGGACGGAACCGAGCGGAGAGCATGAGCGTGCAGCGCTGGCCATCCTCGACCTCGTACTGGTTGCCACCGAACATACCGAGGCTTTCATAGTTGTGCATGTGCCACAGGTCAGCGCCGACTTCCTGGGCCATGCGGATACCGTCGCCGTTGTTATGCATCCCACCGATGGGGGTAAGCCTCGGAACGCCGATGAAGTCCTGAATCATTTTCCTGTTGCACTCGAAGCCGCCACAGGCAAGCACCACTCCCCCACTTGCCCCGACACGCACGTCCCCACCGTCGTGTTCGATGATCACGCCTGTGACGGCGCCATCCGCATCCTGAATCAGGTGCTTCGCGGGGGATTCAAGCCAGACGGTGATGTTTTCGCTCGCCTGGACGTTCTGCTGCACCACCGGATAGAACGCGCCATCGAAGTACGCGGGATGCATGGTGACGGCGTCGACCGTGTCTGAGCCTTCGACCTCTGGATACTCCGGGCAGATTGCCTTGAATGAACGCTTGATCTTCTGCGCGTCGGTCTCATCATTGCCACCCGAGCCCGCCTCGCCCTCGGCGGTCGCGGCGAACTCGCTCCAGATGCAGGGGTCCTCTATGCCCATGCGCTTGAAGATGTCCGGCACCCCCATGAGACCATCCACATAGGCGTCGAGCACATCGGGGTCTTGATTCATCTCCTGCCCAAGCCCCTGATAATACTGACGCAGCTTGTCGCGATCCTGCCCATAGACGACGATCTGCGCGCAGAAGCGAGAGTTGCCACCCTCCTCGCCCTCGGGAGCGGAGTCGCACAGCAGGACCTTTGCCCCCTCGTCGGACGCCGCAATCGCCGCCATCGCGCCAGCGAAGCCATAACCCACGACCACCACATCATAGGTCTCGTCAAAGCTCTGACCGTTTCCCTCTGCGGCATGCGCGACGGCAGAATGCCCGACTACCCCCATGGCGAGAGCCGCGACGCCCGCCGCCAACACGAACGACCTGCGCGAAACAACACCGATGCCCCTGCCATTCTTCATGATGGGCCCCCTATCCCTCTTTCTGCTCAGACGACGCCCCCCACTCAAGATGAGCGCGCGAGCGTCGTCTTCTCCGTGGCCGCTCGCAATCACAAGGCGCGCTCCGGGCCCCCTGCCCGTGGCGTCTCTCGGCCACCCGCCGCTTCCCATGTAAGCCGTCAGCGCACGGCCGGGTCAACAGTATTGACCCGGCTGGAACAGCCAGGTTAGCGTGAGAGGGGGCTTGGTTGTCTCTCGCTCCCCCTACCTCCTGCGGCGGAAGGGGTTGGGCACCAGCGAGCCGATCGCCGCACAGGCGAGCATCACCGCCGCGGAGCTCACGGGGAAGCACAGCGCGAGCAGCAGGACGGCCATGAGGGGCTGCCCCATCATCGCGCTCATGGCGGCAGAGGCGCACGCGCACACGCAGAAGCCGGCGTCACCGCCCGTGAGCAGCGCCATCGCGTAGCCCATCGCCACGCCGGAGAAGATCATGGGGAAGAACCTGCCGCCGCGCCACCCCAGGCAGATGCAGAGGTTGACCATGAAGGGCTTCAGCAGCGCGGTCGCAGCCAGAGCCGCCGCGCCCATGGCGGCCCACCCCGCCTGCAGCTCCTGCGCCTGGGCCTCCCCCGAGAACAGCGTGTAGGGCAGCACGCATCCCAGAGCCCCGAGCGTAGCGCCGGCGAGCACGCCCTTGACGACCGGCCGGTTCCCGATAGCCCTCGCAAGCCTACCGGCAAGCGCCTCGGCGGGATGCGAGAGCCAGCCGACGAGGGTGCCCGCCAGCACGACGGGGACGAACAGCGCCAGCTCGCGGCCGCCCATCTCGAAGCCCGAGAAGCGCGGCAGCCCGCCCAGCGTGCCGAACGCGCTGCCCAGCCCCGCCATCGCACCCAGCGCCGCCGCCGCGGCTACGACGTAGGCGAACACCTTCACCGACCTGGGGGCGAGCACCTTGGCGTCCGCCATGCTCTCGCGCTCCTCGCCGCTGCCGAACACCGGCACGGCGAGCCCGTACAGCGGGGCGTTGAACATCGCACCGACCACGGCGACGACGCCCGTCTGCGCGAGGTCGCGGAACTCGCGCCCCAGGAACTTCATGCGGTCGCCGACCCACGTGCACGCGGCCGCGATGATGCCCACCAGCCCCGCCTCGGGTCCGACGCTGCCCCCGAACAGCAAGGCGAGCAGCGCCCCGAGGAAGTCCACCAGGACGCCCCGGTACTCGTAGCGCCCCGTGCTCCTCACCTGCGCCATGACCTCGCGCATCTCCGCCGGCCTGCCCGGCCAGCGCCTCTGGAACAGCCCCACCAGCACCCCGCCCGCGACGCACGCGGGCAGTGGCCACCACGCCGGCGCCTCCCCGCCCCCGAGGGCGCCGGGGAGGACTTCCCAGACCAGGTCGATTCCCCGGTCCATGACGAGGAAGAACAGCCAGCAGAACGCGCCGGCCATGCCCCCGAGCACGACCAGCGCGAGCGCGTACGCCGCCCCGACCGCGACCTTCCTGAGCGTCACCGCAACCTCCTCCGCCCGATTCCCCCGCGCACGACCCTCCCGCACGCCGTCGCGCCCCCTGGGGCGAGCGGGGTCGAGCCGACAAGACGAGGGGCCCCGCCGGAATCCCTTCCGACGAAGCCCCTCCCCACCTCAGGCGAGTCCGCCTTTGGCTAGTGGACGACCTGCGTGTACTGGTCGAGGTTCTGGAAGGCCTCGAACACGTCGGAGACCTCGGCGGGCTGCAGGATCACGGTGCCGTACTGCTCGCCCATGTCGAGCTGGACGGTGCCGTCGGAGTTCGAGGTGACGTCGAAGCCGATCTTGTCGCCGGTGGCGTAGTCGGTGACCGTGACGTTGTTGCCGGTGACGGTGGCCTCGCCGACGTAGGTGGCGGTCGCGTTGCTCTGATCGTCGTAGATGGCGAGCATCACGAAGCTGCCGTCGTCGTTGGAGGCCCAGTAGTAGTACTCGCCGCTGTCGACGTTCACGCCGGCGTAGCCCTCGGTCATCATGGCCTCGATGTCGTCGAGCGTGTACTGGTTGGTGTACTGGTCGAGCGCCTTGAAGACGTCGAAGACCTCGGAGACGTCAACCTGGGCGAGGACCGCGGTACCGTACTCCTCGCCAAGGTCGAGGTTGACGGTTTCGTCGTCATTGACGGTCACGTCGAAGCCAATCTTGTTCCCGGTGACGTAGTCGGTGACCGTGACGTTGTTGCCGGTGGTCTTGGAGGAGCCGACGTACGAGACGGTCTGGTTGGACTCGGGGTCGTAGATGGCGAGCATCACGAAGCTGCCGTCGTCGTTGGAGGCCCAGTAGTAGTACTCGCCGCTGTCGGCGTTCAGGCCGGCGTAGCCCTCGGTCATCATGGCCTCGATGTCGTCGAGCGTATACTCGCTCGACGCGGAGGACGACTTCTTGTCCTTGGAGCTGGAGGCCGCCGCCATGCCGTCCTTGGAGCTTGACGCCGCGGCGACGCCGTCCTTGGAGCTCGAGCTAGAGGTGGCCGCGCTGGCCGTGTTCGCGAGGCCATAGGAGCCGATCACGAGCGCAGTGCAGGTGAGCGCGCTGACGGTCGCGACCGCGATGCCCCGGGTGAGCTTGCTGGACTTCTCCATCGTAGGGTCCTTCCTACTCGTCTGCCTTGGATGTGGGCGCTTCGCCCTGATCCCTCCAGGCACTATAGTTCCTCAATTCGTCTTTGTGGGCTAGCCCTGAAAGCGCGCCCCAATCTGTCGGAATCGGTGCTTGACAATGCGTCACGGTCATGATTTCCCAGCTTGGACCACGTTCACCTCAGATTTCGAGGAACAGGCTCGAGCGGAACATCCCGTTCTCCACGCCGAACACCGCCTCGCCGTTGTGCTCCTCGGCGATGGCCTGGATCGAGCGCAGGCCGATGCCGTGCGAGCCGCCCCGCTTGCTCGTCACGAAGCCGTTGGCGCCTCGCCGGGGCTCGCTGCCCAGGCTGTTGTCGAGCGTCATGAAGAGCAGCGGACCCTGCCTGCGGGCGCGGAACACGACCTGCGGCGTGCCGCCCTCCACCTTGGCGCAGGCCTCCATGGCGTTCTCGAGCAGGTTGCCGATGACCACGCACAGGTCACCGTCGGAGAGGTGCGGCATCGTCGCCGGAATGTCGAGCTTCGCGTCGAACCGATAGCCCCGCTCCTCGGCGAAGCCCGCATAGTAGGCCACCATCGCGTTGGCGACGACGTTCTCGCAGTAGGTGCGGACCGGCGACGCGAGCGGCTTGACGTCGAGCCGGTCGAGGTAGGCCGAGAGCTCGTCGTAGCGTCCGCCGTCCGCCATGTCGCGAATCAGGACGTAGTGGTGGCGCATGTCGTGGCGCAGCTTGGACAGGTCCCGCTCGTGCTCGAGCAGCAGCCTGTTGTGCTCCTTCTGGGCCTCGATCGAGCGCTCGAGCAGCTGCACGTCGCGGTCGAGCTCCACCTTGCGCAGGCTCTCGGCGTAGACGCGGCGCGCGACGGCCATGCCGAGGACGGCGGCGGCCACGACGAAGGCGAGCATGAAAGCCTGGAACACCCCGGAGACGAGCCCGATGACGCGGACGTAGTAGTTCACCGCCTCGAGCGCCGAGCCCACTGCGAGCAGCGAAACCGCCAGGGCATAGTGCAGGGCGCCCTTGCTCTTTCCCCTGATGCCGACGTAGTAGGAGTACGCCGTCAGAACCCATATCACGAGCGGCAGGAGCACGGTGAAGAAGCGCGAGCTCTGGGAGAGCTGCACGACGCCGGCCAGCTGCAGGGCGAACGCGACGACGACCGCCGCCTCCAGCACCGCGAGCAGCGTCCTGAGCAGCAGGCTCGACCTGCGGTCAACGGCAATCATCGTGAGCTTCACGAGCGGGATCGTGAACAGGAACATCCCCGCGAAGGCGAGCAGGTACAGCAGCGACGGACGCTGCAGCAGGTAGACGACGAGCGTGTTCTCCGACATCTGCCAGACGCTCGAGAGCAGCGCGATCATCCCCGGGTAGCGGAAGCGCCTGCCGCGCAACTCGAAGCGGCAGAACGAGAGCGAGAAGACGGCGAGCGCCAGGCCAATCACGAAGAACACCACCGAGGCCGCCAGCGCCGGCCCGTACTGCCCCACGAGGCTGCGCAGCACGTCGGGGCCGGAGCCCACGAGCGGCGGGTAGAGGTACAGCGAGCTGCGGGAGACCGGCGTCGTGAACTCGACGCGCACCTGGACCGTGCCCGAGAGCCCGCCCAGCGAGTACGATGCCGCTTCGGAGGGCGGGTCGGAGAGGAACGACGGGTAGCTCCCCGCCGCGCCGAACTCGCCGATGAGCTCGTCGTTCGCGTAGACCCGGTAGCTCGAGTAGACCGTGTGGAGGTACAGGACGTCGCCAGGCTCGGCATCGACGGAGAACGTCATCGTGGCCGCGCTGCCGCCGGAGAGGTCTCCCACGCTGACGGGCAGCGAGAGCGTCTCCTCGCCGTCCTCCGTCCGCAGGTCGACGCCGGTGACCTGCGTGACCGTCCCCTGCGGGCGCTGGGCGTCGCACCCCAGCGTCTGAAGGACGAGCACGAGCAGCAGCAGTGCCGACACGAGGGTGAACGCCGCAGAGGAAAGCGCGTCTGACCTGGTCACCGCTACATGCTCCTCGTTTCCCTCAGCATGAACGACATGAAGGCGCTCTTGGCCTGGCGCACGCTGTCACGCCGGATGAAGGCGATGTCGCCCTGGTCCATCTCGAACGCCCTGAGACCCTCGTCGACCCGGTAGACGTGCTCGAGGTTCACCAGGAAGCTCTGGTGGCACCTGAAGAACGGAGGCTTGGGCGCGAGGTCGTCGAGCGAGTCGAGACGACCCCTGGCGGCGACGTCGTCACCGCCGACGAGATGATAGACCACTGAGTGGTTCTGCTGCTCCGCGAAGCGGATACGGCTGAAGGGAATCCGCACATCGCGTCGGTCGACCTTGACGGTGACGCCCGGCGCCTCCGAGCGGCGGCGCGCCGCATGCTCGACCACCTCGGCGACGTCGTGGGCCGACACGGGCTTCTGCAGGTAGCGGTCGACGCGCAGCCGATAGCCGTCAAGCGCGTGGTCTTGGCTCGTCGTGACGAACGCGATGGGTACGTGCGAGTCGACCTCGCGCACGCGCGCCGCGACGTCCACGCCGCTCATGCCGCCCATGTAGATGTCGAGCAGGATGAGGTCGTACCTCCCCGGGTAGAACGCGGACGCGAAGCTCTCGCCGTCGGCGTAGCAGTCCACCCTGCAGGGGAGCGGGCATTCCCCGAGGGTCGTCGTCATCCTCTCGCGCTCGGCGTCGTCATCCTCGCACAGCGCCACCAGAAGCTCGTCCACGCCCAAGCACCTCCAGACCCGTCGCTCACGCCGGCGCGCGCCCCTGCGCCCACGCGCCCGGACAGCCCGCACGCCCCGCCCGGGCGCCCGACCGCACGGATGCCCGACTGCATGGATGCGCAGGCGCCCGACCAGCCGGATGCCCGACTGCACGGCGAGTATCCCAGACGGGCGGCGACGGCGTCAAAGCCCGCAGCGGGGGGCGGGGACGGGACCGACCCGGGTGCGACGGACGCCCCTGACGACGCGACGGCACGCGGGTACTCGGGCACGTCCGTGCGAAATCCCAGCTCAGACGGGTCATGATTCGCCGCGCGCGGCAGACGGCGGCCTCTGAGCACAAACGAACGCGCGCGTCAATCACGAATCTCGACGACTTTGCACGCGGTTTCGGCGCTTTCGCCGGAGCCCGCACCATCGAATGATAGTCCTGATTAGCCGAGGCGATTGCGGGATGAGGGGGAGAACCATGCTCGGCACCAAGGTCAAGAGGCTGCGCACCGCCGGCTCCTACACCGTCGAGGAGCTCTTCGACGCGATCAAGGAGGTGAGGTTCACCGCAGGCAGGCCCCGGCTCACGCACCTGGGCCTCACCCCGCTCATCGTGTTCCCCGCGCTCGACATCGAGAACCAGGTGCGCGTCTGCAACGTGAGCCTCCGCAGCAGGTCGAACAGGTTCTCCGTACAGAGGGGCGAGTGCGTGGGCTCGGTCGTCGAGGAGGCGGTGCTCGACGACCTGGCGGACGGCTGGCTGGGGATGGGGTTCTCGCTCGGCAACGCTGCGAGGCTCTGCGAGCAGCTGGCCGAGCGGACCTACGAGGAGCTCGGCAGGCTCAGACTGTAGGCGGAGAGCAGGGCTGGCGTGCGGACGCACGGGGACGGGCGCTTGCGGGCGGGCGTGCGCGGGGCAGGCGGGAGCGGGGAACGGATAGCGCGGGCACGCAGGGCAGGACGCGCGGGAGAGCGAGCGCTGGGCACGCAAGCACGCAAGAGACTTAGCGCAGGAACGGCCCGCCCGCGAAGCCATCCCCGGTGGAGAGCGGCGCCTCCACCGGGGCCCACGCGGTGGCCTGGGCGGAGCTCCACCGGCGTCGCCAGGCGTCGGCGAGCACGCTGATGCACGGACGCCTCCCATCGACGCTGCGCACGCCATTGGCGTCGGTCAGTCGATGCCACTGCGCCATGACCTCGCGCTCGCCGATGCCTTCGCTCGAGCATGCCTGGCCGATGGGCTCGCCATGGTCCAGCATGCGCAGGCACACGCGGCCTACCTTGGTCTGGGGGTCGAGCAGGTCGCGCACGCGGGCGACCTCCTCGTCGGCGAGCGCCTTTCCCTCGTCGGACTCCCTGCAGCCACAGTCGGTCATGCTCACGCGTCCTCTCTCGTCGGCAACGGTCGTGCGGGCGGACGGGTCGGTCGGCGCCGGGTCGGTCGCGGGGGGGCATGCCCCTCGCGCGCCTCGCCGCGACCTCGTTGACCCAGTAGGATGCCACATGGCGCGCGGCGAACTACCCCGGCAGGACGAAAGCGGCGGCCGCACCGCAAAGTGCACAGGTCCGGCAAGCGCGGCGGGGCGCCGGCGACCCGTGGGCGGCGCGCCGGTGCCGGCGGGGGCGCGGGTTCTGGCGGCAAACCGAGGTCGGGGACGCCTCCCGAGGGGCGCCTCGGGACGTCCGCGAGACGGCCCCGCGCATCGTCGCAGGTCAGCACGTCACCTCACGTACGGGGGCTCGCGGAAGGGCCCCGGGGCCGCGTCCCCAACCCCCGTCTGCCGCCACGGCCGGCCCCTCGGCCGGCACGCGCGCCCCTCCACGCCCCCGCTCCCGCGCTCGCAAATCCCGCGCCCCCACCAGCTCGGCCACCTGCCCCGTACCTCTGCGGTATCCTTCCGCCCAGGAACCCGCGTCGCGCGTCATCGCCTCGCGTGACCGGGTCGCAGACGGGGGCGCCTCGTGCCCGGTACGCAGAACCACGACCCGGGAGGGTCACACGCATGCATCTCACGGACAGCACCAGAAGGCTCGCCCCGCTTCTGGGCTACGGCTTTCTCTACGCATGGGGATACCTGTGCTGGATAACGCCCGCGCTCGGGACGGAGGTCATGCAACTCGGAAGAATCAGTCCCGTCTGGCTCGCCTCCGCCTGCGCGACGCCGGCGCTGCTCCTCGTCCTCACGGCGCTCGGCGCCAAGCGCGACCTCGAGCGCTACCCGCTCGCTGAGTGCGCGGTCGTCGCGGGCGCTGCGGGCGTCTTGCTGGCGTCGCTGCTCCCCCTGCCCGCGCTCGCCCTGGTGGGCGGTGCGCTCATGGGGGCGTCGAGCGCGCTGTTCGCGATCTCCTGGGCGCTGACGTTCTCCCACTACGACGCGGGTACCGTGGAGACGGCAATCCCGCTCTCCTTCGTCGTCAGCCTCGCATGCACCCTGGTCTCTCCCCGCCTACCCCGCGCGGGCGCCGTTGCGCTCGCCGCCATCCTTGCCGTCGCCTGCTATGTGTGCCTGCGCACGTGCCAGAGGGACGTCCGTGAGGGCAGGCTTGGGGAGCTGGCATACGACCGCGCACGCGACGTGGGGGACTCGGGCCAGTATGGCAACCTCGCCATAGCCAGAATGCTTGCGTTCAGCACGATCGCATGGGCGACTGCAAGCCTAGAGCTCGGCTTCTGTGGGCTGCCGGGCTGGGTGACGCGCTGCCCCGTCGACGTCGTCTCGCTCGCCGGCTTTGCCGCAGCGGTCGCAGCCTCCCTGCTGATTGGCGCCTTCTCGGTCAGGGTCGACTTCCAGGCGCTTGCCCGGGCGATGACGATACCCATGATCGCGTCGGTCGCCCTCGCCGCGCTCGTCGATCCCGCCGCCCAGCTGGTGGCGAACATGCTCAACGTCGCCGTCTCCTCGACGTTCGAGGTCGTCCTCGTGCTGTTCTTCGTGAGGGTCGCCCAGCTCAAGGGGTCTCGAACGGGCATGTGGGTGTCGATGGGCACAGCGGCGGCGTACGTCGGCGTGCTCGTTGGCCCGCTGCTGGGCGCCCTGGTCCCCCGCGACGCGTCGGCGCTGCTCGCGGCAAGGCTGTGCCTGCTCGTGGTGTGCGTCTACGTCGCTGCGACGGCGCTGATCCCCCAGAGGAGGCCGTTCGAGCCTCTCCCCCATGGCAAGGCGCCGCAACCCTCGACGTGGGGCACGCAGTCCCCCGAAGTCGCATCCCCCACGCGAGCACAGGCAGTCGGAACCCCCGTACGGGCAGACGAGCAGGCTCCCGCGAGCCTGCCGTCGGCAGCCGTCGAGCCCGCACCCGCGGCGGGGCCGACGATCGACGCGGCATGCCGGGCTCTTGCGGACGAGTTCGGCCTCACCCCCAGAGAGGAGCAGGTCTGCGCCCTCCTCGCGCACGGGAGGACGCAGACCTACATCCGCGACGCCCTGTTCCTGTCAAAGAGCACGGTCTCGACCCTTGCCCGGCAGGTCTACGAGTAGGTGGGGTTCAACTCCAGGCAGGAGCTCATCGACCTCTTGGAGTCGCGGTCAAGGGGGTGAGCCGAGACGAGCCCGCGACGCTGCCCCCCAACACCCCCGTGCGACCCTGTGCCCTAGGGTCTCGCACTGATTACTTGCCGAGCTGCGCCGCGACCTGCTCCGCAACCGCCCAGCCGCTACCCATGGCATTGCCCACCGACGCGCCGGGGTTGGTGTAGTAGGGCTGCGTGTACATCGACCCGCAGTCGACGCCGGCGACGTACAGCCCGGGGATGGCAACGTTCTCCTCGTCCACCGCCCTCAGGCAGCTGTCGACCTTGACGCCGCCGTTGGTTCCCCATGCGCTCGGGACGTACTCGAACGCGTAGAAGGGGGCCTTCGCCACGGGCTTCAGGAACGCGGGGTCCTTGTAGAACTCGGCGTCCTCGCCGGAGTCGCAGTAGGAGTTGTACGCCTCGATGGTCTCGGAAAGCTGGTCCAGGCCGAACTTCTCGGCAATCTCGTCGATCGTGTCGGCCTGCATCCCCCAGCCCTCGTCGATAGCCTGCTGCAGGTGCTCCTCGGCGACGGCGGGGTCGGGGCTGTAGAAGCTGTTCTCCTCCCCGGCGGTCCAGGACTCCGGCTTGCCGAGGAACTCCCAGATTCCCTTGTCCTGCACCCCCTCGTAGTAGTCGGAGTCCATGACGACCCAGGCGTGGCCGGCGCGCGTCAGCACCTCGCCGCCGTACGCGAGCGGGAGCTGTGCCACCCTGCCCTCGTCGCAGAAGCGCCTGCCGGTGGCATCGACGAAGAGCCCACCGAACAGCCAGTATCCCAGGTGCTCGTTGACGTTCTTCCACTCGGCCGTGAACGGCCAGCCGGTCGTGGCGGGCGACACCGCGCCGCACTCGTTCCCCAGCACCGAGAACTGCCTGTCGAGGACGCCGCCCGCGTTGAGGACCATCTGGATGCCCGTGCCGTCGCTGACGGTGTTGCCCAGTGGGAACACGGTGGTGTTGAAGCGCTCGCGCTGCATCGTGGAGTTGCCGATGAAGCCGCCGGTGCAGACGATCGTGGCGTCGGCGGTGACGTCGGTGACCACGCCGTCGATATCTGCCTGAACGCCGGTGACGGTCCCGTCGTCATCACGCAGAATCGCATAGACGTCCGCGGAGGTGACGACGGTCCCTCCCTTGGACACGATGTCGTCGACGATCGGCTGCGTCCTCTCCTCACCCTCCGAGATCAGGTAGTGGCGGCCACGGAAGCCCGTGCCGTAGGGGTCGCCCCAAAGCTCCATCTCGATGCCGAGGTCGAGCATGCGATTGATGCAGGGGCCGGTGCCGGCAAGGACGCTCTTCAGCAGTCCCGCGTTCACGCTGCCGTTGGAGAAGCCGTACATGTACTGGTACATCTGCTTCAGGCTCACCCACTCGCCCTCCTGCTCCTGCAGGCGCGTCTCACAGGCGTTGGGGCCGCCGCACAGCGAGAAGTTGGAGACCGACGTGCTGCTACCCTTCTCGAGCAGGCACACGTCCAGGCCGTAGTCGGCAAGGTGGTCGGCGGCCATGAGACCGGCAGCGCCGGCTCCCACGACGACGACCTGGTACTTCCGAGTCTCTGCCACCTCGGCGACGGGCCTGGCGCTCGACCCGTGGGCGTCGAAGCCCTCCGGGGCATCGGCAGGCGCCGACGCTTCCTTCGCGAGGGCCGGGCGGGCGACTGCGGCGGCCGCCCCCACGGCCGCGATTCCGGTGACGAACGCGCGACGGGTCGGACGAGGCGCCGAATCGATCATCTCTGACATTTCGAGGTTCCCTTCTCTTGCGTCGGCAATGTCGCGAAGGAGACGAGCTCCTTGCTCCGTCGAGACACATTGATAGGGAAGGCCAGCCCTCGCAGCATCGAGCAAAATACGTGAGATGGTTCGATGATGGCGCTGACCTGGTGAGATGCGACAGAAGCGCGAGAGTCCACACGGTGAGGGGCGCCCGTGGGCGGCGCGCGTGGAGGGCCGGCGACCCGTGGGCGGCGCGCCGGTGCCGGCGGGCGCGCCCCCGCTCTCGTCAGAACGCCGCCCTCCCCATGCTGCGCCTCAGGTAGTCCGCGAGCGGCCCGTCCGTGCAGTAGACGTAGCATCCCTTCATGCCGCGCGTCATGAGCGTGCGGTAGGTGTTCTTGATGACCTCGTCGGCCACGCGGTGCGCCCTCTCGGGGTCCTCGCGGGCGAGCTTCTTGATGCCGCTGAGCGACTTGTCCGTCTTCGCGCGCCTGCTCGCGTCGCAGACCACGCGCCCATCCTCGAAGCGCATGTCCGGCCCAACGATCACGCCGACGTAGTCGAACTCCAAGCCCTGCGTCGTGTGGATGCAGCCCGCCTCGTTGACCGACTCGGGGTCGATGGCGAAGGTGTTGCTGCCGCTGAGGTTCCAGCTGATGCTCCAGTCCTCGATGCGGATGTCCTTGCGGCTGGCGTCGTTGCGCGAGACGGCGGGCCACTCCCAGCAGTACCCCGCCACAATCCGCGCCTTGTTGCGCACGTTGCGCCTGCGGATCTCGCGCTCGAGCTGCTCGGGGCTGTCCATCACGCGGAAGTCGTACTGGATTGCCTCGATGTCCCAGTTCGCCGTCGAACGAATCTGGAGCGTGTTGTCGAGCCACGCGAGGTAGCCATCGGAGCCGTTGCAGCGGAACTGCGACTCGAGCGCGTCCTCATACACCTCAGCGCCCTCCGCCTGCGCCCAGCGCCTGATCTCGTCGACGGTACCGATGTCCTTGATAGTCACGCGCTGGCTCTCGTCGATGAAGAACACCGAGCACCGCGCGCTGCGGATAATCTCGCCAACCTGGTTCTCCCCCACGTTGCCGTATAGGCCGGACCGCTCGTTGAGCCGGTGCGCCTCGTCGACGACCAACGTGCCGTAGGTGTTCGGCTCCATGTTGACGAACGCGCCCGACCCCTTGAACAGCGCGTCGACGTCTGACTTGCGCCGGGTGCCCTTGAGCTCGGCGGCGTAGACGTTGCGCGGTGCGGAGTTCTTGGACACGTAGGCGGCGAGCTGCCCCTCCTGGATGAGGCGCACCAGCAGGTTCACCGCGATGACGGACTTGCCGGTGCCGGGGCCGCCCCTGACGATGTAGACGCGCTTGCGCCCGTCGGCCTGCGACGCCCGCGCGTACCACAGGGCCTTCTCGAAGAACACCTTCTGCGTGTCGACGAGCGTGAACTCGGCGTTGCCCCTCATCATCGAGGCGAGCGCGTCCTGCAGGCTCTTCGACGGGCGGATCTTGCCGTTGTCGATGTCGGCCAGGACGCGCTGGCCGTCGCCGCGCTTGATGTCGCGCTTGATGAACTCGCGCAGCTTGCGCAGGTCGTGACGCCCGAACAGCGGCGCCATCTCGAGGTACGGCTCGTACTGCTCGGCCTCCAGTGCGCTCGTGCCGTCGACCTCGTAGTTGTGGGCAAACGCGCAGGGGTGCAGCGCAATCTGGCGGTCCTGCACGCTCTCGTTGAAGTCGGCGATGAGCGCCGCGTAGGACCACGCCTGGTAGGAGGGGTGCGTCACCTCACGCCGGGCGCCGCCCACATAGGTGCGCACGACCGCCTCCATCCCCGGCACCGCCTCCGCGCTCTCCCACTGCTTGAGCTCGATGATGTCGGCGTTCTCGCGCCCGTCCCCGTCCAGGCCGCTCAGGATGAAGTCGACGCGCTTGTCGGTCAGCGGGACGTTGTACTCGATCGCGACGCCGCAGTCGTCGGGGATGTCGGCGTCGTTGACGACCTTGTACATGTACTGCATCGAGTTCTGCCAGGAGCGGAACTCCGGCGCGTTCGTCTTTCGATGCATCTTCTGCAGGACGTTCTTCTCGATGATAGGCGCGATGTCGTCGTTCTCGACGTCCCTCATGAACGAGCTCTTGGTCCCCGTGTACACGAGCATGGCTGCGGCGCTCCAATCGCGACGGCCGGACGAGGCGCCCCCGAATGCGCCGCCCGGTCGTCTGGCATGGTACGCCAATCGCGCGGGACGGTGGGACGGGCGGGCGGAGACGCCTCGGCAGGCGGGGCGCCGGGGCGAGCGGGACGGACATGCACCCCCGGCACACTCCTCCCGCCACCCGCGGTCGCCCCCGCCGACGCTCTCGGGCGCAGCAGCCCCCTCTCCCGCGCCGCGCCGTCACTTCACCCGGGCGAACGCGAACACCGCCAGAACCGCCACGAGCAGGGCCGAGAACCCGAACGACAGCTGGTAGGGCAGGGCGGCAGGCACGTCCAGCACGGCGACCGCCTCGGTTATCAGCACCATCACCGACGTCCCGAACGAGGCAGCCGCCTGGCGCAGCAGCACGGCCGTCGCGCTCCCGTCGGGCACGAGGCGCGGCTCGAGCCCGCCCAGGCACCACGCCTGCAGCGGCCCGATCAGGCCCGAGATGCCGATGGCGCGGACCGTCTGGTACAGCGCCACCAGCCACAGCGGCGTCGACGCGTCGACCGTCGCCTCGGCCAGCGCCCCCACCAGCATCACGACCACCAGCACGCGGCACACGGGCTTGACGCCGAACCGGTCGGTCGCAATCCCGCCCACCGGGTTCATGACGAGCGCCACGAACGTCGCGGGGAACAGGACCATGCCCGCGTCGAGCGAGGTCCCGCCGCACAGGTTCTCGACGTACAGCGGTATGACCAGCGTGATGCCCATGAACGCGCCGAAGTGCAGCATGAGCGCCACCAGGCCGCGCACGTAGCGGTCGGACGAGAAGATGCTCAGGTGCACGAGCGGCTGCTCGATCCGCTTCTGCCGCAGGAAGAACGCGACGAGGAACAGGGCGCCCGCGACGATCGGCCCCGCGATGAGGACGGGGTTGACGCCCATGCTGCTGGCGTTGGAGATGCCCAGCAGCAGGCCACCGAAGCCGAGCGTCGAGAGCGCGAACGAGAGCACGTCGAAGCGCGCATCGGGGAACATCGGCTCGCCGCGCCTGACCGCGCACAGCGTCGTGACGATGAGCGCCACGCCGACAGCCACCAGCAGCACGAAGAAGCTGCGCCAGCCGAACGCGTAGTCCATCGCACCGCCGACCGTGGGGCCGATGTTGGGCGCGAAGCCCATCGCGATGCCCGCCACGCCCATCGCCGTGGCACGCCTGCCTTGCGGGAACCGCGTCACGGCGATGGTCTGCATGAGCGGCATCATGATGCCGACGGACATCGCCTGCATGAGGCGGCCCACGAACAGGCACCAGAACGCGGGCGCGAACAGGCTCGCCAGCGCGCCGACCACGAACAGCACGTTCGACACCAGGATGTGCGTGCGCATGCAGACGCGACGCTGCAGGAAGGTGGACAGCGGCACGATCAGGCCGAGCATGAGCATGTAGCCGGTCGTCACCCACTGGGCGACGCCGACGCCCACGCCAAAGTCCGCGGCGATGCCGGGCAGCATGGCGTTGACGGCAGTCTGAGAGAGGTTGCCCGCGGCAGACGAGATGACGGTGATCGCATACAGCGCGTACAGGCTGCCCGAGCCGGCGGGGTCGCCCTTCGCGGGCACGCCGCGCGCGGGGCTCACCCGCGCCTCCCCTCGACGGGGACGCCAGTCAGGGGTCGATGCGCCGCGGCGGCGCGGGGCGCCGTGCGCCAGGCGCGTGCGCGCGCGAACCAGATGTAGGGTTGAGCGTTCATGGGCGATGCCGCGCTTCCTCGTGCCGTGCGATGAAACGGGCCCGCCGGCAGGGTGGCATCATGGCCGCACGACGCCGAACGGACCCTTCGACTTTGTCGGCGAGGATTATAGCCTCGGGCTTCAACCGGCCCGGTGAAACCACGGCGCGCCCACATTCGCGCGTCGGGCGCCGCGCGGGGCACGCCCACCTCCCGCCCAGCGGGCAGCCGCGGGACGCCCGCCGGCAGGCAGCCGCGCGCCCGCCGCCTCCGCCCGCCGTCCCCCCAGCTGCGCGCCCGCCTCCCGCCGGCGGGCAGCTGCGCTACCGCAGCGCGCGGTAGTAGGCGACGGCGATCTGGGTGCGGTTCGTCAGACCGAGCTTGGACAGGATGGCGCTGATGTGGTTGCGCACCGTGCCCTCGCCCATGCAAGCCACCTGCGCTATCGCGCGGTTGTCCAGCCCGTCGGCAAGCAGCTTGACCACCTCGCGTTCGCGGTCGGTGAGCTGCGGGAACATCGCCTCCAGGTCGGGTGCGCCCGAGGGGCGCGCGCCGCCGAGCGACACGGCGCGCTCGAGCACGTCGCCCTCGAGCACGCTCTGGCCGCGCATGACCGAGCGCAGCGCCGGCGCGATGGTCGCCACGTCCTGCTTGATCAGATAGCCGCGCGCGCCCTGGCGCAGCGCCCGCACGATGTACTCGTCGTCGGAGAACGTCGTCAGGAAGACGATGCGGGCGTCCGGGTGCGCGGCGAGGATGCGGTCTGCGGCGTCGAGCCCGCTGACCACGGGCATCTGGATGTCGAGCAGCGCCACGTCCGGGGAGCATCGCTCGTAGAGCGCGACGGCCTCCTCGCCCGAGGTGCCGGTCCCCACCACGTCGATGTCCCCCTGCGCGCCCAGCACGATGGCGAGCGAGCTCGCCACCACCGCATCGTCGTCGACCACGATCACCCTCATGCCGCAGACCCCCTCCTCGGGATGCTCGCGTACACCACGAAGCCATGGGCGCCGCGCGAGTAGCCCGCGCTCATCGTGCCGCCGAGCGCACGGACGCGCTGCTCCATCGACCGCAGCCCCATGCCGCCGGACGCGGCGACGGGCGCCTCCGCAGCCGGGGCAGCCGCAGCAGGGGTCGCCGGGCGGCGCCCGTTGTCCGTCACGGTGAGGCGCCAGAACCCCGGGTGCTCGACCAGCTCCACGTGGACGTGCGTCGCGCCGTCGGCGTGGCGCAGCGTGTTCGAGAGCGCCTCGCGCACGACCGCCGTGAGGCAGGCGGTGACCTGGGGGCTCGCCGTGGTGGCGGCGACGTCGCAGTTCGCGGAGAGCCCCGTGCCGCGGCACGCGTCCTCGACCACCTGACGCACCTGCACCGAGAGGTCGCAGGCGTCGTCCGCCATGCCGTGGACGCTCGCGCGCATGGTGTCGAGCGCCTCGCGCAGCGTGTCCGCCACGGAGCCGAACTCGTCGCGCACCTGCGGGTCGTCAGCGTGGATCACCTTGAGCGCCTCGACCTGCATGACGCCGCGCGTGAGCAGGTGCCCCACGTTGTCGTGGATCTCGCGCGCGATGCGGGCGCGCTCGGTCAGCGTCGCCAGGCGCGCCTCGTACTCCTGCCGGTCCAGCAGGTCGCGGTTGCTCCGCTCCAGCTCGATCGACCGCTCGCGCAGCCGGTCCCGCTCGCTCAGGTTCTCGGCGCGCTGCGCCGCGATTCGCCCGGTGCGCAGCGACAGCGTGACCGCCAGCACGCACGAGCACGCCAGCACCCCCAGCTCCACCGCGGATGCACCCGCGCCGGCGGCGAGCCCCGCGGAGACGAGCGTCACCAGGGCGAGCGGCGCCGTCGCGCGCCGGCACGCGAGGTCGTACACGGCCAGCGCCGCGAAGGGGACGGCCGCGGGCACCGCGCACGCCGCGACGAGGTAGCCTGCCGAGAGCGCCGCCCCCGCCCCGCGCGCGACGGCGACACGTCTGTCGCCCTCGGGCGCCGCCGGTCCCCCGACCGGCGCCAGCCCGCCGCGCGCGACGA
>CAIFEU010000036.1:11712-19275 GCA_903789505.1 uncultured Coriobacteriales bacterium | reverse complement strand
TCGTCCAGGTCCGTGAAGCCGTCAATGGTCTCGACGCAGCCGGGCTGCCTCATCGCCATCTTCAGCGTGTCGCGCGCTGCCAAGCTCGCCTCGCGGGCCTCGACCGGGTTGATGACGTAGCGCTTGACCGCCTCAACGTCGGCATCGGTGAGCCTGCCCGAGAGGAGATAGACCTTGGCGGAGCGCACCTCGGGCCGCTCACCCTGGCTGATCAGCTGCACGCACTCGCTGGCCGAGTTGGCGCGCATGTCGAACTGGCCCGGGAGGTACTCCACCGCGAACACGGCCTCGTCGGCATGAAGGGGCAGCTCGTAGGTCACCACGTCGGTCTGGGGCTCTGAGAAGACCGTCGGCACGCAGCTCTCGAAGAGCTCGTCGGAGATTCCCTCGACGTCGTAGCGGTTCACCAGGCGCATGCCGGAGAGGCCCACGATTCCCACGATGTCGCGCAGCTCACGCAGAAGCTGGCGCGCCTCGACGTCGAATCCGGTCTTTTTCTCAACGTACACGCGACGGACCATGGAATCCTGCCTTCCCGTGGGACTTGGGCATTGACGTCGTTCATGCCTTGCATCCCGCTATGATAAGGCCCGCGCCCGGACGTTCTGTCGTGAAACGCCGCGCCTACATTCTCAACGTGCGGCATTGCCCCTCGCCTCCGCGCGCGTAATCGGGTGCCTCATGGGTTCCCTGCCGCCGTGCCGGCTGCCTGAATGGATTGCGTGGTGATTGGCGGGAGGTCGTTTCGGCGCTCCATTGTGTGGATAAACTGAAAGACTATTGCACTCGTGACGCTCCGAATGGGCGTCCGATCATCTGGCGCCGTCCGAATGGGGGCAGTCGCGTTGATTGCGGAACTTCAGGCAGCTTTCTCCGGTCCCGAGGCCCTGGTGCAGCTGCTCACTCTGGTCTTTCTCGAAATCATCCTGGGCATCGACAACATCGTGTTCATCTCCCTCACCTCCGACCGCCTGCCCCCCGAGCAGCAGCACATCGGGCGTCGCCTCGGGCTGGCAGCGGCGATGTGCACGCGCATCGCGCTGCTGTTCACGCTCGGATGGATCATGCACCTGACCAAGCCCCTGTTCTCGATTCCGCTGGGGCCGTTCACCCTGGACGTGACCGGGAAGAACATCATCCTTCTGTGCGGCGGCGTCTACCTCATCTACAAGGGTGTCACCGAGCTGCGCGACATGCTCCGCCTCGTCGAGGAGCGCGCCGCGCTGGAACACCCCGACGCCGGGCCGAAGAAGACCCTGACGCTGCCGCGCGCCGTCGCGACGATCGCCGTCATGGACATCGTGTTCTCCCTCGACTCGGTCATCACCGCGGTCGGCCTGGTGGACCACGTCATCATCGCCGCCTTTGCCATCGTCATCGCGATCCTGTTCATGATGGCGTTCGCGGACGTCGTGAGCGACTTCATCAACCACAACCCCGAGGTCAAGGTGCTCGCGCTGTTCTTCATCCTCACGATCGGCGTGTTGCTGGTCGTCGAGTTCTTCGGCGTCGAGGTCAACCAGTGGTACATCTACGTCTCGATGTTCTTCACGCTGCTGGTCACGGTCCTGCAGATGGTCTACAAGCGCCGTCTCGGCTCCAAGCTCGAGCGCGACGCTTCTTCCGTGGCGCGTCCCGGCGCGGTCGCGCAGTTCGTGCGCCGCAGCCCCGAGTACGTCATCCAGCTCGCGACCTGCCTCGTCGGGGTGGCCGTCATGGGCGTGGTCGCGCTGTGCGGGGTCGACGTCGACTTCGTGTTCGCGCTCGCCGCGTTCCTGTTCTCGCTGGTCGTGACTGTGCTGCAGCGCCGCTATTCCATCAACCTCCTGCGGATGCACGAGGAGCTCGCCGCAAGCGGGAAGGCGCCCGCCGACGACGGGGACGCGCTGCGGCAGGGGGGCCAGGGGGAGGGCGCCGCCTCGTCGCCGCGCGAGGGCTAGCTAGCGTGCGCGCTGCTCGCTCGCCGTCGCGTACAGCGGTGACAGCTCGTCCACGAAGGTGGTGAGCGCCCCGGGCAGCGCGCGCACTCTCAGGGGGGTCTTCGCGCCATGGATGACCTCCCCGTCGAACTGCATCGGCAGCGGCGGGTCGCACCTCAGCTCCATCTCGCGCACGTGGCGGACCTCGATGTTGTGGTCGACGACCCCCTGCCCGCCTGAGAAGATCGAGCCGATGACCGGGGCTATCAGGCTCGTGGCGTTCTGCGTCTTGACCATCGCCACGTCGAGCAGCCCGTCCTGCGGGTCTGACTTGGGGATGAGCTGGAACTGCGGCCCGACCCAGCCCCACTGTCCCACCAGAACGCAGATGCCGTCGAACGACTCAGCCGTGCCGTCCAGGGTCATGTCGAAGTGCGCACGCGTGGGGTTGGGGATGCCGAACGCCGACAGGTAGTAGCTGAGCTGGCCGAACTGCGACTTGAGCCCCTCGGACTCCTTCATGATCGAGGCGTCGTATCCCGTGCCTGCCATGACCTGGAAGCCCTTGACGCGCTCCCTTCCCGCATCGTCGACGTAGGTCAGCTCGCCCAGGTCGAGCTTGGCGAGCCTGCCGCAGCGCAGCGTGCGGGCGAGCGCGCTGGGCTCCGTGGCGACGCCAAGGTTGTTCACGAAGAGGTTCGCCGTGCCCGAGGGATAGGCCATCATCGGCGTGCCCGTCGTGCGGATGGCGTATGCGACGCTGGAGACCGTGCCGTCCCCGCCGCTCGCCACGACTGCGTCGAACGAGCCGGCGTCCGCGGTCATGGGACCGATGTCGTCGAGCGAGGTCGTAAGCCGTATGACGAACTCGTCCCCCGGCTGCGCCGCGGAGCGGACGAAGTCCTCGATGTCGCCCGTGTGCGGCCCCGATGAGGGGTTGTGTATGACCAGAACTCGCATGCTGCGCCCCCAGACTCGGCGCCATCGCCCGCCGCGCGGCTGGGGGGGCGGGCGATGGCGAAGCTTTGCTGCACTGTGCGCGCGGCAGAAGTGCGCGCTACCTTTCTGGCTACAATACCAAACCGGCGTTTCTCATTTGCTACCGACCACTCGCTTTCGGGGGCTTCACAACTTTGCTGATAACCACCATCGATTCGCTCGCGGCGTTCGCGGAGAGGGCTCGCGGGGGAGACGTGCTCGCCATCGACACCGAGTTCCTCCGCGAGAAGACCTACTACCCGCGCCTGTGCCTGCTGCAGCTGGGGACCGATGACGAGCAGGTCGCCGTTGACCCGTTCAAGGTCGGCGGGACCGATGTGCTGCGCGACCTGTTCAGCGACCCCTCGCTCACCAAGGTCCTGCATGCCTGCAGCCAGGACCTCGAAATCCTCCTCGAGCATTACGGCGTCATCCCGCACCCGCTGTTCGACACGCAGGTCGCGGCCGCATTCCTGGGCGACCGCGCGCAGCTGGGCTACGGGGCGCTGGTCGAGGAGTACTGCGGCGTGAACCTGCCGAAGACCGAGTCGATGACCGACTGGTCCCGCCGCCCGCTCGACGAGCGCCAGCTCGCCTACGCCTACGACGACGTCAAGTACCTTCCCGGCATCTGGCGGACCATGACCCGAGATCTGGAGCGGGAGGGGAGGCTGGGCTGGGTCGAGTCCGAGGTCGATCGCCTCGCCGACCCGCGCAACTACCGCCATGACCCTGGCGAGGCGTGGAAGCGACTCAGGCATTCCGGGGGTCTGACGCGCCGTCAGCTCGGCGTCGCCCGCGAGCTGTGCGCGTGGCGCGAGGAGCGCGCCCAGCGCCTTGACCGGCCGCGCCGCTGGGTGATGAGCGACGAGGTGCTGACCGAGGTCGCGCGCCGCTGCCCCTCGAGCGAGGACTCCCTGCGACGCATACGCGGCACCGACGCGCTGTCGCGCTCTGACGCAGGGGCGGTGCTCGCCGCGGTTGCGTGCGGGCTCAGGGCCGATGTCGAACAGCTACCCGACGCCGGCGCCCGCCGCCCGCGGCCCACGAACGACCAGGAGAGCGTCTGCGACCTGATGTACGCGCTCGCGCGCAAGGTCGCCGACGCCGAGGGTATCGCGGTCACGCTGCTCGCCTCGCGCGACGACCTGATGGGGTACCTGTTCGACCCCGCCTCCTCCCCGCTGTCGCACGGCTGGCGCCACGAGGTGATCGGCTCTCTGTTGGACGACCTGCTTGGCGGCAGGCTCGGGCTCACCGTTCGCGACGGAAAGGTCGACACGGTCTGACGCGCCCCCGACGCCGAACGCCCGCGCGCGAGCTGTCCGCGCGGCCCAGCCCCCGTCCGCTGACGGGCGCTCTCCTGTGAGGTACCCGTGGTGCGGTGGGCGAGGGGCGGGCGCCGCGGGTGCGAGCGGGTATAACAGAGCAATCGGGCGCGCGTCCCGGCAGGGTCGCCAGGCGCGCTCCGCCTACTCTGCCCGCGACCTCAGGGGGACATGCCAATGCATATCTCGTACTTCTCGCTGATCGTCATTTCGCTGTTGCTCGGCCTCGGCACCCAGGCGTACATCCGCATGACGTACAACCGCTGGTCCAAGGTCCCGCTGGGCAACGGGATGTCGGGCAGGCAGATGTCGCGGCAGATGCTCGACGAGGCGGGCCTGCAGGACGTCCCCATCCAGAACAAGGGCGGCGCGGACCTCTCCGATTACTATGACCCGCGCAGCAACGCCCTGTACCTCTCCGGGGGCAGCGACAGCGGCGCCTCGGTCGCCAGCGCGGCGGTCGCCTGCCACGAAGCCGGCCACGCCGTGCAGCACGCTCGCGGCTACATGCCCGCGCGACTGCGCATGACGCTCGTCCCAATCGTGAACTTCGGCGAACAGGCTTGGATGATCGTGCTCCTCCTGGGCATCGTCATGAACGTGACCGGCCTAATCAACCTGGGGATATTCCTGTTCGCCTTCGTCGTGCTGTTCGAGATCGTCACCCTTCCCGTCGAGTTTGACGCCTCTCGTCGGGCGACCGCCTACATCAAGTCGGTCCCAGGGGTCTCGGCAACTGAGGCGGCGGGCGCGCGCCAGGCGCTCGTAGCCGCGGCGCTCACCTACGTCGCCGCCGCACTCAGCTCGATCCTGCAGCTGCTGTACCTGCTCGGCCAGCGCCGCGACTAGCGCAGGGGAGGGGACGCCCATGGCATGGAGACTCACGGGCACCGGCTCGGGCGCCGCTGACGGCGGCGCGGGGCGGTCGGAGACTCGCCCGTCGCGCGGACGGCGGGAGGCGGGCGTGTCGGGAGCGTGGTCCGGCAGGTTGTTCGACCCCGACGTCCCCTCGGACATCGAGATGGGTGCGCGCGAGGCAGATGACGGGGCGATCAGCGTCACCGACGCGCTCAACTTTGCCAAGGGTGCGCTGGAGGCGCGCCCGATGCTCGTGGAGGGCGAGGTCTCCCAGTGCAATGACAACCCCGCCTACAAGGCGGTGTACTTCAGCCTTTCCGACGGCGCCTCCACGATGAGCTGCATGATGTTTCGCGCTCAATACCTGTCGAGCGGGATCCGGCTCGAGAAGGGGCAGCGCGTCCGCGTCTCAGGGCGACTCTCGGTCTACCCGCCCAAGGGGACGATGCAGTTCAAGGCGCGCACCCTGGAGCCTGCAGGCGAGGGCGACCTGCGCGTGCGCGTGGCACGCATTGCCGAGAGGCTGCGGCGCGAGGGTCTCATGGATGAGGCGCGCAGACGGCCGATACCCCAGTTCTGCCAGCGCGTGGCGCTGGTCACCTCGCCCGCGGGCAAGGCGGTCCACGACGTGCTCCGCACGATACAGCGGCGCAACCCAGCCGTCGCGGTCCTGTTCTGCGGTGTCACGGTGGAGGGCGTGACGGCCGCCCAGAGCATGCTGCGCGGGCTCGAGGTCGCCCAGCAGGCGCGCCCTGACGCGATTCTGCTCGTGCGCGGCGGCGGCTCGTACGAGGACCTCATGCCGTTCAACGACGAGACGCTTGCCCGGGCCGTCGCCACCAGCCAGGTTCCGGTCATCACGGGCATCGGGCACGAGCCCGACACGACGATCTGCGACCTGGTCAGCGACAGGCGATGCTCCACCCCCACTGCCGCCGCCGAGTCGGTCGCTCCCGCGCGCGACGAGATGCTCGCCGCGCTCGACGCGCGCGCCCGCGACCTCGGGCGCGTCATGGGGGCGGGCCTGGAGCGGCGCGGCTCCCGACTCGCGCTGCTCGCCGACCGGCCGGTCATGCGCGACCCCCGCCAGTTCGTGGAGCAGCGCAGGCAGCTGCTCGACATGGCGTGCGACCGGCTCGTGCGCGCCATCCCCGACATGGTGAGGCACCGGCGCGCCGACAACGCCGCCGCCGCGGGCAGGCTCTCGGTCGTGGGCGCATCGATGCTTCGCGGTAGGCGCTCTGACATGTCCCACGCCGCCGACCGACTCCGCTCGGCGGGTCCAGCGCTGCTGAGGGAGCCGTCCTCGCGGCTTGCCCGGGAGGCCGGCAAGCTCGAAGCCCTGTCACCGCTCGCCGTCATCGCGCGCGGCTATGCCATGGCGCTCGACCCCGAGGGACACGTCGTGAGCTCGGTGGCCCAGGCGACGGAGGGCGACGCGGTCGACGTGCGCGTGCGCGACGGAGTCCTGGGCTGCGTCGTCCGTTCGGTGACGTCCGACGCACCCGCCGCGGCACCTTCGCCCCGTGACCCATCAACAGCAGAGAGGTGACCATTCATGACGCAGAAGCCCGACCAGCCCGATGGCGACATCGCCGGCATGACCTACAATGAGGCGAGCGAGGAGCTTGAGCGGATCATCAAGGCGCTCGAGTCCAATCAGCTCGAGCTCGAGGAGAGCCTACAGCTCTACCAGCGTGGCGTGGCGCTCCTCTCCGACCTGCGACGCAGGCTCACGGAGGCGGAGGCGAGCGTGAGGGAGCTCATGGGCCACATCGAGCCTGAGGACGAGCAGGCGCACGACACGACCCTGAGCTGACGTGGCGCCCGTTGCGTGCCATTCGCCCGGGCCTCGCTCGCTTCGCGCATAGTAATCTCGAACGAGAGGAGAGTTTCCACCCATGGACGACTGCATCTTCTGCAAGCTCGCCAACCACCAGATCCCGACCAGCATCGTCTACGAGGACGACGACTTCTGTGCTTTCAAGGACGCCAACCCGCAGGCTCCCGTTCACGTTCTGGTGGTCCCCAAGCGGCATTTCGCCAACGTCGCCGACGACGTGCCTACCGAGGTCCTGGGCGGGCTGCTCAAGACCGCGGTCAAGGTCGCCGAGATCTGCGGCATTCGCGACAAGGGCTTCCGCCTGATCATGAACACCGGCGCCGACGCCGGGCAGACCGTGATGCACCTCCACTGTCACGTGCTCGGCGGCGTCGACATGGGCGAGGGGATGCTGCCCCGCTGACGTGTTCCTCCCGCGTGCCGTCCCCGCGCCAATCGCGGCCGCAGGGATGGCCATCCACCTATCTGTCGCCTGCCGCAACGGCCGTTCGCCTACAATTTCGTAAGCATGGATAAGCTGACCGTATCGCCCATGCGCGGAGGTGCCTTGCGCCGATGCGCATGGGCGGCGACAAGGGATACCGTATGAACGTACTGGTGGTCAATGCTGGCAGCTCCTCTCTAAAGTATCAACTGC
>CAIFEU010000036.1:0-11702 GCA_903789505.1 uncultured Coriobacteriales bacterium | reverse complement strand
CAACTGCTCACGGTGGAGACGCGCGACGTGCTCGCGTCGGGCGCCTGCGAGCGCATCGGCGAAGGCGACTCCACCTTCACGTTCAAGACCAAGGACGTCAACCAGCGCCTGACGCTGGCGATTCTCAACCACCGCACGGCGATTTCGCTGGTCCTCGGCACTCTACTTGCCCATCAGGACGACGCGCCGATAGACGCGATCGGCCACCGCATCGTCCACGGAGGCTCGTACTTCAAGGACTCCTGCGTCGTCGACGACACCGTGATCAGGAAAATCGAGGAGATCGCTCCGCTCGCGCCCCTGCACAACTATGCGGCAGCCTCGGTCATCGAGTCGTGTCGCGAGGTCCTTCCCCAGGTCCCCAGCGTCGTGTGCTTCGACACGTCGTTTCACTCCACGATTCCCGAGGTGGCATATCGCTACCCGCTGCCGGACGACCTGTGCGAGAGCCTGCAGCTTCGCAAGTACGGCTTCCACGGTATATCCCATCGCTACGTCGCGATGACCTGCGACCAGCTGACCGAGGGCAGGTGTCACCGGCTCATCAGCTGCCACCTGGGTAACGGCAGCTCGATCTCGGCGATCAAGGACGGCGTCTGCGTCGACACGACGATGGGCTTCACCCCGCTTGACGGCCTCATGATGGGCACGCGCTGCGGCTCGATCGACCCCGCCGCCGTCACCTACATCATCGAGAACACCGACTACAACGCGCACGACATCGACATGATCATGAACAAGAAGTCGGGCCTGCTGGCGGTGAGCGGGTTGACCAACGACATCCGTGACCTGATAGACGCCTCGGAGCACGGGGACCGTCGGTCGCAGCTCGCCCTGGACATGTTCGGCTATGACACGCGCAAGTACATCGGCATGATGTGGGCGGTCATGGGCGGCGTCGACACGCTCGCGTTCACGGCGGGCGCCGGCCAGAACTCGCCCGACATCCGCAGGCTGGCGCTCGCCGGCATGGAGGGTCTGGGCTTCAAGATCGACGAGACGCTCAACGCCCAGCATCGCGACGAGCCGTGGCGCATCTCGGCAGACGACTCCGAGGTCGAGATCTACGTCATACCCGCAGGCGAGGAGTACATGATCGCGCTCGACGTCAAGCGCCTGCTCGGCGGCGACTGAGCGGCTCGGTCCCCGGGGGCGGATGACCGCGCGGGCCGGAATCCGTCGGCGGGCGCATGGGGCGCGCCCGGTGTCGCCCGCGCCCCTGGTCGATGGGCTTGGCTGCGACATCGCGGCGGCGCCGCGGGAGAGATGCTGTCTCCTGCGGCGCCGCGGGTATCCGTGCTGCGGGCCTTATGCCTGACGCTCCCTCTTCGTGCGCGCCTGCAGGGCGGTCAGCGCCACCATGCCCACGATGTCGCTTGCCGAGCAACCCCGCGAGAGGTCGTTGACCGGCGCCGCCAGACCCTGCAGAACCGGGCCGATTGCCTCCGCGCCGCCCAGGCGCTGGGCGATCTTGTAGCCTATGTTGCCCGCGTCCAGGTTGGGGAACACGAGCACGTTTGCCTGGCCTGCGACCGGTGACCCCGGCGCCTTGCTCGCGGCGACCTCGGGCACCACGGCGGCGTCGAACTGAAGCTCGCCGTCGAGCGCGAGCTCGGGAGCGCGCGACTTCGCGATCTGCGTCGCCTGGGCCATCAGCTGCGCCTGCTCCTGCTTCGCGCTGCCCATCGACGAGAACGAAAGCATCGCGACGCGCGGCTCGGTCCCGACGAACGCCTTCCAGCTCCGGGCGGTCTGAATCGCGATCGTCGCCAGCTCGTCGGCGCTGGGGTAAACGTTCAGCCCGCAGTCGGCAAAGAAGAACATCCCGTTCTCGCCGTACGGGCAGTTCGGGACCGAGATTTCGAAGAACGAGGAGACCAGCGGCGCGCCGGGGGCGCACTTCAGAATCTGCAGCGCCGGCCTCAGCACGTCGCCGGTCGCATGGCAGGCGCCGCTGGTCATGCCGTCAGCGTCGTCCATCTTCACCATCATCACGCCATAGTACAGCTCGTCGTCGAGCAGCCGGTAGGCGTCTTCGAGCGACAGCCCCTTCTTGCGCCTGATTTCAACCAGCGCATTGGCGTACCTGTCGCGGTCGGGGGAGGTGCGGTTGTCGATGACGCGTGCGCCCTCGATGTCGATTTTTGCGGGGTCGCCAAGAATCGTGACCTCGGCTATCCCGCGGGATACGATCTCGCGCGCTGCCTCTATCGTGCGCGGGTCGCCGCCCTCGGGAAGCACGATGCGTTGGGGGTTGGTCTGCGCGAGACGAATCGCGCCGTCTATGAACGAGCTCATCGCGGTCCTTTCGGTCGGGTCGGAATGGGAGGCGCACGCAAGGCTGGGTCGAGAGACGGGGCGACAGATGACGCCTTGAGCGTGCCTGCGTCCAAACCCCGCGGGTCCCGCGTCATCATGGCCGCGCCGCGGGGGATTGCCTGTCGCCCAGATGCGCGATGCGCGTGCGTCGCGTGTCGAACCGCGCAGATTATAAGGCGCAGTGTTAGTATTTCACGGAGGCGACCCCCGTCCATTCTGTCTGGGGCGTCGCTGGTGGCGCGTGCGGCGTTCCCGCCGCACATCGTCACCGACCGCACGCAATTCGCGCGCCCGCCGGGGCACTGTGCCTCGCTCGCGCGTTCCACCTGTCCGTGCATCTCATACGCGCACGCGCAACGAAAGGAACCCCGCATGGCAATCAAGCACGATCTCCCGGTTGACTTCGACGCGAGCCGCTACGACATGATCGTGGTCGGGGCGGGATACGCCGGTTCGGTCGTCGCTCGCAGCCTCGCCGATCGTCGCGGCATGCGCGTGGCAGTTCTCGAGCGACGTCCCCACATCGCCGGCAACGCCTATGACCTGCTCGACGATGCGGGCGTCTTGATTCACCTCTATGGCCCGCACATCTTCCATACCTATGACCAGCGCGTCTTCGACTATCTGGAGCGCTTCACCCATTTCGACGGCTATCAGCACCGCGTCCTGGCAAACGTCCACGGAACGCTCATGCCCGTACCGTTTAACCACACCTCCCTGAAGCTCGCGTTTGGCCAGGAGCGCGGCGAGCGCCTCTATCGTCGGCTCGTCGAGACGTTCGGGGAGAACAAGAAGGTCCGCATCCTGCAGCTTCGCGAGGCGAACGACCCCGAGCTGGAGGAGGTGGCCGATTACGTGTACGAGAACATCTTCCTCCACTACACGCTCAAGCAGTGGGGCCAGACCCCCGACCAGGTCGACCCCAGCGTCACCGGTCGCGTCCCGGTGATGGTCGGCGACGACGACCGCTACTTCCAGTCCCCGTGGCAGGGGATGCCGCAGGGCGGCTACACCAAGCTGTTCGAGCGGATGCTCGACCACGAACTCATCGACGTCTTCCTCGACGTCGACGCGCGCTCCGTCCTGTCGGTGGGCGACGGCAGGGTCGTCGTGGGCGGCAAGCCCTATGAGGGCGAGGTCATCTACACCGGACCGCTCGACGAGCTGTTCGGCCTTGACCTGGGCGCGCTCCCATACCGCTCGCTCGACCTCAAGTTCGAGACGCTCCATCAGGACCAGTTCCAGCCTGCGGCGACGGTTAACTACACGACCAGCGAGGACTTCACGCGCATCACCGAGTTCAAGCTCATGACGGGCCAGAAGATCGACGGCGTCACGACGATTCTGAAGGAGTACCCCCAGGCATACGTCCCCGGGAGCGGCCAGACGCCCTACTACGCGATCCTGTCCGACGAGAATCGCTCCCTCTACCAGCGCTACCTGGACCGCGTGAGCGGCATCGCCAACTTCCACGCCGTGGGGCGCCTGGCGGAGTATCGCTACTACGACATGGACGGCGTCGTCGCCAGCGCACTCGACCTTGCCGACGAGATCGCCAAGGCCCACTAGCGTCTCGCCGTCTCGCGCCGCGTGGGGACGCGCCGCACACAATCGCATCGGGGGAGCACCATGCTCGACTCAGGCTGCACCAAGCTCATCACGTTTGCCATTCCGTGTTACAACTCCGCGGAGTACATGGATACGTGCGTGAACTCAATACTCGCCGCTTGCGTCCCGCATGACGGGGCGGACGGCGGCGTCGACGTCCCCGCGGCAGCCGATGCCGACTTCGAGATCGTCATCGTCGACGACGGGTCCACCAAGGATGACACCCCCGCAAAGGCCGACGCCTGGGCGCGTCGATATCCCGGCTTGATCAGCGCCGTTCACCAGGAGAATGGCGGCCATGGGGCCGCCGTTCTCACGGGCATCGCCCACGCTCGGGGCATGTACTACAAGGTCGTCGATTCCGACGACTGGATCGACAGGCAGGCGGGGCGCAAGCTGCTCGCGGACATGCGCCGTCTTGTCGCGTCCGGTCAGGCGGTCGACCTGTTCATCTCAAACTACGTCTACGAGCACGTCCTCGACGACACGCGCACGCCGATAGGCTATTCCGACGTCCTGCCAACCGACCGCGTCTTCACCTGGAACGAGATGGGGAGGTTCAGGCTCGACCAGAACCTGCTGATGCATTCGCTGACCTATCGGACGAGCGTGCTGCGCGATGGCGGCGTGCCCCTGCCGAGCCATACCTTCTACGTCGACAACATCTTCGCGTACGTGCCGCTCCCGCGCTGCGCGACACTGTACTATGAGGATGCCGACGTCTATCGCTACTACATAGGCAGGCAGGACCAGAGCGTCAACGAGCAGGTCATGACCTCGCGTTACGACCAGCAGCTGCGCATCACGCGCATCATGATCGACGCCTATCACCTCTACGACGACATCGCCAGCGTCCCGTTGCGCAACTACATGCTCAACTACTTCACGATGATGATGACGATCTCGAGCGTGTTCTCGCACCTCTCCAAGGACCCCGACGCCGAGGCGAACCTCTCGGCGCTTTGGGACCATCTCAAGAAGTTCGACGAGCGCATGTACTCCCACGCGCGCCATGGCGTCATGGGGGTGTTTACGAACCTACCCGGCGACGTGGGCCACAAGATTTCGACCGGCCTGTATCGCCTGGCGCGCAAGGTCGTGAAGTTCAACTAACGTCAGTTGCGGTCGTCGTCCGGCGCAGTTCTGTCGCAGATCCAGGCGCCTCCGCGCGGCACGCCCATCTCGTCGAGCACGCGGGCCAGACGGGCGACCGGCAGGCCCACCACGTTGCAGTAGTCGCCCTCGATGCCTCGGACGAGCAGGGCGCCCAGGCCTTGGATGCCGTAGGAGCCCGCCTTGTCCATCGGTTCACCGGTGGCGACGTATGCGGCGATGCGCGCCTCGTCAAGGTCATAGAACGAGACTGTGGTCGCCTCACAGAACGTCACCTGCCGCACGACTGCCGATACCCCGCCGCCCTGCCGCGGGTCGCCGGACGCGACGTCGTTGCCGACGGGTGCCGTCCCGACTACGCTGACGCCGGTCAGGACCTGGTGCGACCTGCCCGACAGCGAGCGCAGCATCGCAACTGCATCGCGCTCGTCGTGCGGCTTGCCCAGCACGACGCCGTCGCGGACCACCACCGTGTCCGCCCCGATCACGACGTCGTTCGGGCGTGCGTCGCTCGCGGTAGCCACGAGGGCCTCGGCGCGCGCCCCGAGGGCCCTTGCCACGTCGAGCGCCTTCGCGCTGGCGAGCTCGCGGACGAGAACGTCCGGCGCGAGCCCTGCCGCCTTGAGCGGCGCCTCATCGTATTCCGAGGGACGCACGACGAAGTCATAGCCTACCTGTCCGAGGAGCTCCCTTCGCCGCGGCGAGCTAGAGGCGAGATAGATCATGGCTCGGCGCCGCCCTCCGCCTCAACGATTCCCGGCGCGTGGCGCCCGTCAGCGTCGTCGGCGGCAGATGCCGACGGGCATTCCTCGCCCCGCGGTGCTGGGGAGGCGGGCAGGCAGAGCTCCTCGCGCACCCTGCGAGCCGCGTCGGGCCCAGCGACCATGTCGACCAGCTCTGCGCTGTATTCGAGAATCGCACCCAGCGAGCGGCAGGTCAGAAGATTGCGATCGCGCACGACGTCGCGGTCGACGTAGCTCGCTGGGATGATTGCGCCCTCGTACCCGCGCAGCACGGTCGCGTGCCGGTTCACGAGCAGGCCCAGGTTGGAGAGGACGTTGGGGCCCAGTCCGGAGGAGGCGAGCATCCGGCTCTCCACGAACCTGCGCAGAAGGATTCGCACGCGCTCGTCTGCGTGCAGCTGCCGCGTGGCGACGATGCCACCGGGCAGCACCAGGCAGTCGCAGTGGTCGAAGTCGAAAGTCTCGATCAGGTCGTCTGCGCTGACCTGCACCTGCTGGGCGCTGACGACCTGATAGGTTCCGGTTGCCGAGACCAGGCGCGTGCGCACTCCGACGCGCCGCAGAACGTCTGCGGGTGCGGTCGCTTCGACCGTCTCGAACCCGTCGGCAAGCAGTATCGTTACCGCTGGCATGGCGCCTCCTGTTCGTTGACGGCTGTCTTGCATGGTCGGATATCGACCTGGTCCCAATGCTGCAGGCTAATCTATCAGACCGTATCGCCTGTACGTATCCAAAATCGTTTTATAGACGAGCCGATTCCCAAAGTATTGTCGATACGTTGCGGTCTTTTCCTTGCCGGCGGCCTTCAGTCGGTCCATCTCCGTCTGCTCGAGCTCAGCCTGACGCTGAATGTCGTCTAGCATCTTCTCGAACGCATCCAGTCTATCCATCAGCATCACCTTGAAAAACAAAAATGCATATCGAGTCAGATAACATTGCATAAATTTGAAAAATCGAAAGACAGACGAATAATATGCAGCAAATTATCCGCCACAGACTAATCGCTGACGCGCGACAGCAGGACCACCGTCTCGACGTGGAACGTCTGCGGGAAGAGGTCGACTGGAGTGACGCTCACGGGGACGAGTCCTCCCAGCCGTGCGAAAGATGCCAGGTCGCGCGCGAGAGTTGCGGGATCGCAGCTCACATATGCCACGGCGCGAGCGTCGCATTCGCTGAGCTGCTCCACGACTTCGCTCGCGAGGCCGGCGCGGGGCGGGTCCACGACTATGACGTCGGCGTCGTCCACGACGTCGGCAACCAGCGCCGCATCGTCACCTATGCACTCCACGCGATCCTGTAGCTCGCTCGCCTCCACGTTGCGCTTCAGGTCGCGTACGGCGGGCCCATAGCTCTCGACGGCGACGACCCCGCCATGCGCGCGGCGTGCCAGGGGCAGCGTGAATGTCCCCGCCCCGCAGTACAGGTCGCATGCCACGTCGTCGTCCTGGACGTCCAAGCCCTCCATCACCAGGTGTACGAGCGTCTCCGCTCCGGCGGTGTTGACCTGGAAGAACGAGGGAGCGGACAGGTGCATCCGCTGGCCGGCCACGCGCTCGACCCACTCTCCCTTGCCTGCGAGCCGCTCGATGCGGGCGACCTTGCGCGCGGCGCCGTCACCCTTGACGAGGACGCGCGCGATGGAGGTGGGCTTTGCGGCGTCGGTGAGGACCTTGGCGACGGTCTGGCGCGGGAACGCCTGCGGGTCGGTCCACAGGGCGATCTCCGTCTGGCGGGTGCGCTCGCTCACGCGCATGCCCACTCGCTGCAGTCCTAGCTCGCGGGAGGAGGAGAGGAACTTCAGCGCTCCCCCCACCGACTTCGGGAGCCTCCGTGAGCCCTCGGGGAGCAGCAGGCACTCGTCGACCTTGACGAGTCCTCGGTCGGAGCGTGCGTGCATCCCCAGCGAGATCCCGCCTGCCTCGTCATCCACGACGGCGAGCTCTGCCTTGTTCCGGTAGCCCCACTGCCGCTCCGAGGGGACGATGTCGCGCATGAGGGAGTCGACGCGCTCGGCGTCCAGGTGCCCGATCCGCCTCAGGGCATCGGCGACGTTGGCCCGCTTGGCGAGAAGCTGAGCTGGATACGTCATGTTCGACCATGGGCAGCCCCCACATGCGCTCGCGTAGGGGCAGCGCGGCTCCACGCGGGCGGGGGAGGGCTCGAGGACCTCGTCGATGATGGCGCGGGAGAACGTCTTGCCCTCGGAGGTGACGTGCGCCTCGACAACGTCGCCGGGCACCCCGCCCTGCA
Organism: uncultured Coriobacteriales bacterium; assembly: GCA_903789505.1. Lineage (GTDB taxonomy): Bacteria > Actinomycetota > Coriobacteriia > Coriobacteriales > UMGS124 > CAIFEU01. The sequence continues at coordinate 3,666 of CAIFEU010000036.1, read as the reverse complement.
CGAAGACGGTCTTGCCGTCCTCGTCGTGGCTGACCGCGTCGAACCCGTATGCCATGCGCTCTATGGACAGTCTCATGCTCGGCTAGTCCTTCTTGATCGAACCGTGGAACAGGACGCGCAGCCCCGCTCGAATCAGCGCCCACCCGGTCGACCCGCGTCCCTGCCTGCGCACCATGAGCGCGATGCTCTCGGTCGCGTCGGGCTCCTTGGCAGGCTCTGTCCCCTTGCCGCCTGCGGAGGGCTTGTCCCCATCCGTACCGGCGGCGCCGAGCGGCGTAGCCTTGACCTCCACGGTCGCCTCGTTCGCCTTCTTCACCTCGTCGACCTGGCCCTGTATGGAGCTAATCTGCGACTGCAGCGCGTCGATCCTGGAGGCCAGAGCGTCAGAGACCGCGCGCGCGATTGCGTCTAGGTCGGCTTCGTCGCGGCCCGCCGTAGAGGGGGAGCCGGGCTGTGCTGCCTCGGGAGCCTCGCCTTGCCCGCCGCTGTTCTCTCCAGCGACGCTCGGCACCTCCTCCCGCGCGTCGGCGCTCGCCTCCTCGGAGCGTCCCGACGCCTCTGCGTCGTCGGTCGTCGCGGCCCTGGGCGCCTCCGTCTCATCCTTCTGCGCGCTGGGCTCGGGCTCCTGCGGCTCGGCTGCGGCGACAGCGGGAATCGCCTGCGTCGCCTGCTCGGGCTGCGTGGTGACGTCCTCGTCCCGCTCGTCGCCGCCAGCGAATCGCTCCTGTTGCTCCGACGTGCCGAGGCTGTCGTGCTCGCGCTCCATCTCCTTGGCGCGAGCCGAGTCCGCGTCGGCGAGCATGACGTTCTCCACCACCCGGCGGTGCGACTTCTTCGCCGCGAGGATCAGCTGCTCCTCGAGCTTGCTCGTGTTCTCCTCGGCGCGCCGCATGAAGGTGGCCTGCGAGTCGATGCGCTCCCTTCCCGGCAGCACGGGAATCTTCGCGTACAGCCCATTGGACTGCAGTACGCGCCCCTTGACGTTGTCGGCCATCTGCAGCTGCACGTCTCCGCGGATGCGCTCGCGAATCGTCGGGTCGAGGACGGGGTAGGCGATCTCCACGCGGTGCTCGGTGTTGCGCGTCATCATGTCGGCGCTCGACAGGTACATCGTGTCGAAGTCCGCGCCGAACGCGTAGACGCGCGCGTGCTCCAGCATGCGGCCCACGATCGAGTGGATCTCGACGTTCTCGGTCTTGCCGGGAATCCCGGGCAGCAGGCAGGAGATGCCGCGGATGATCATGTCGACGTGGACCCCGGCGCAGCTCGCGTCCGAGATCTTGTCGATGACCTCGCGGTCGGTCAGAGAGTTCATCTTGAACAGGCAGTACCCGCGCTCCCCGCGCTGCGCCTTCTCGATCTCGCGGTTGAGTCCGCGCATGATCAGGGGCTTGAGGCTCACCGGTGCCACGCCCAGCGTCGTGTAGCTGCCCTGCAGGTTGCCGATCTGCAGGTTGCGGAAGAACCGGTTCGCGTCCTCGCCGATGCGCGGGTCTGCGGTCATGAGCGAGTAATCGGCGTACAGGCGAGCGGTCTTCTCGTTATAGTTACCGGTTCCCAGCTGGGTGATGCGCAGGACCTCCCCGTCGGCGCGACGCGTGATCTGGCAGATCTTGGAGTGGACCTTGAAGCCCTCGGTGCCGTACAGCACGGTGCAGCCGGCGTCCTCCAGGCGCTCCGCCCACTCGATGTTGTTCTCCTCGTCAAACCGCGCGCGCAGCTCCATCAGGACGGTGACGTCCACGCCGTTCTCCGCAGCGGTGATCAGCGACTCGCACAGCCGGGACTTCTTTGCGACGCGATACAGCGTGATCTTTATCTGCATGACCTCGGGGTCCAGGGCAGACTCGTGAATCAGCCTCAGGAAGGGGTCCATCGACTCGTAGGGGTAGAACAGCAGGATGTCGTGGTCGCGGATCTGCTTCCACATCGGCTTGTTCGGGTCGACCGAGACGGAGGGCTGGGGGGAGAAGGGCGGGTAGGTGAGCTCCTCCGCCAGCGACGGGGGCACCAGGTCCTCCAGGGCGAAGGCGTAGCGGCCCATCCCCATCGGCGTCGAGACGCGATACACCTGGTTGGGCTCCAGCTCGAGCGCCTTGCGGATGCTCTTGACGAGCTGCCTGCTGAACTCGCCCTGCACCTCGAGGCGCACGGGATTGAGCCGCAGGCGCTGCTTGAGGATCCTCTTCATGTGGTCGCGGTAATCGTCCTCCATGTCGAAGGAGCCCTCATCGGGGTCGATGTCTGCGTTGCGCGTGACCCGAATCACCGCACGCTCGGTCGCATGGTACTCGCCGAACATCTCCGCCGCGCAGTACAGCACCACGTCCTCGAGGAGCGTGTAGTGCAGGCCCTTCTCCTGCGTCGCGTTCAGCCGCAGGTAGCCCGGCAGCGACGGCGGAATCTCGATGAGGCCGAGAATCTCGGACTCGGTTGCGCTGAACAGGTTGAAGACGGCGTAGTGCGTGAGGTTGCGCAGGTTGGGGAAGGGATGGCGCGGGTCGATGATCTGGGGCGAGATGATCGGGAGGAGCACGTCGTCGAAGTAGTTCTCCACCGTCACGCGGTCGGCGTCGGTGTATTCGCTCCAGCTGACGCGCACCACGCCGCGGTCGGCAAGCTGGCGTTCGATCTGTTCGTAGGACTCGCCGTGCTTCTTGAGCAGCGGCGGCAGCGCGGCGTATATCGCCTCGACCTGCTCGAGGGGCGTCTGGTTCGACTTGTTGTCGACGGGCTGGACCTTGAGCGAGGCGAGCTCGGAGAGGCTTCCCACTCGAATCATGAAGAACTCATCGAGGTTGGACTCGAAGATCGAAGCCATCTTGAGGCGCTCGAGCAGGGGGACCGTCGGGTCGAGGCTCTCGTCCAGGACGCGGTTGTCGAACTGCAGCCACGAGATCTCGCGGTTCTGGGTGTAGGAGAAGTCGAAGCGCTTCTGGTCGTTCACCCTGACGGGCGCGTCCGCCGACGCTTCCTCGAAGGTGCTCTCGTCGGTCTTTTTGGGGTGTGCCATGTTGACCTCAACCTTTCGCATTCATATGGAGTCGGTCGCGCCCGTCCGGATTCGCTTGCATCCGTGTCACCCTCGCTGCCCGTGCCGTCGCCCCCGAGCCAGCGTCGAGCGGTCGCAGACCATGATATTCCGCGCCTCGCATGGAAAATGCGCCAGTTCCGTCATCGGCGCGTTTTGCCTGCGCCCATGCGTCAGCACGCCTCACTTGTCCCACTTCAGCACGTGTCTGAGCAGGTATCCCTCGCGTACCCCGGCGTCGTGGACCTCGATTTCCTGCACGCCGAAGCACTTCATCACCGTCTGGACGTCGACCAAGCCCGGGATGCAGGTGTGTGCCCGCTCGGGAGCCACGCGCAGGATCGTGCGCGTGGCGTTGTATGGGTCGTAGCAGACGTTGCGAATGACCTCGTCGATCTGGTCGATCGTGAGGTTCGGCTGGCTCGCGCACTCAGGCATCCAGGCGTCACGCAGCCTGCGCGCCGCGCGGACGGTCCCCCCAACGCCCGAGGCGGTCTGGCAGGAGAAGCCCTTGAACTGCGGGGTCGCCTCGATTGCGGCGCGTACCTCGCTTCGAATGCGGTCCATCTCCACGGGAGCGGGCAGGAGCTCGTGCACGTAGGTCTCGAACAGCGACAGCGAGCCCTGGGAGATGC
>CAIFEU010000035.1:19235-19499 GCA_903789505.1 uncultured Coriobacteriales bacterium | reverse complement strand
CGCCGGGAGAGGGCGCGGGACCCTGGCGGGGCGCCGCGCCGCACCCGTCCGGGCGTCGCGCCTGGTGGGGGGCGCGTGCGCGCCGTGATGCGAATGGGCTGATTCGCCCGAGTATACCAGATGCGCGAGGAGGTAGAACACGCATTCGGTTTGTGCGAACGGCGTGGATTGCCCGCGACGCCTGGCGGTGCCCTCTGGAGCGGGTACAAGAGTACGCACGATTTTTGCCGGAGGGGTCCCGGGAGGGCCGCCCGCGCACCGGTG
>CAIFEU010000035.1:18243-19225 GCA_903789505.1 uncultured Coriobacteriales bacterium | reverse complement strand
GCCCGCCCGGGCGCGCCCGGCGCCGGGGCGGGGGGGCGCGCCCGGGCGGGGTCCCGTCTGCCGTGGAGGGGGTGGCTCGTGACAGCTCAGGGTTCGGCAGCGCGGCCCGAGGCGGACGCTGCCTCGGGGGCGAGCGTCGCGGTGCAGGCGCGCCCCTGCGCGCCCCGGGACGACGACGTCCTGCGCCAGCACGCCCCGCGTGTCGCGCTGCCCCCGCTCACGGCGCGCGGCGTCTGGGGGCACCTGCGGACGATCACCCGCCACAAGGCGCTCGTCGGCAGGTACTGCTTCGCGGCGGGGCTGTACCGACAGGGGCTGGCGCACGACCTCTCGAAGTACTCCCCGACGGAGTTTTGGCGCGGCGCGCGCTTCTACCAGGGGACGCGCAGCCCCAACTCCGCCGAGCGAGCCCAGCTCGGGATGACCGAGGCATGGCTGCACCACAAGGGGCGCAACCGCCACCACTTCGAGTACTGGGTCGACATCCGCGGCAACGGCGACGCCACGCTGGTGGGGGAGCCGATGCCGACGCGCTACGTGGTCGAGATGCTGTGCGACCGCATCGCCGCCTGCCGCGTATACCAGGGTGACGCCTACACGCGCGCGAGCCCGCTGGCGTACTTCCGCAGGGAGTGCTCGACCGGCAAGCTCACGATCCACCCCGCCACGGCGGCGCTGCTCGAGCGCATGCTCGAGGAGGTCGCAGAGCGCGGGGAGCGCGACGCGCTGGCGTGGGTGCGCTCCGCGATCGTGCGGCCGCGGCTCGTCTACGTCGACGGGGGAAGGTTCTGACCCCCGCGCGCCCCTGACCCCGCGCCCGCGCGCCGTCGACGACCGCCCCCTCGTCCGCCGGGGACCGTCGCGCCGCGCGACCCGCGGGGGCCCGGGCCCCGCGACCACGCATCGTCATCCCCGTCCGAAAGGAGCGAGCCCCTGCCCTCCACCCCCGCCACGCCCGCAGACGCCCCCGCCGACCTCGCCG
>CAIFEU010000035.1:0-18233 GCA_903789505.1 uncultured Coriobacteriales bacterium | reverse complement strand
CCCCCCCCCCCCCCCCCCCCCCCCCCCCCCCCCCCCCCCCCCCCCCCCCGGGGGCGGGGCCCCCCCCCCCCCCCGCGGCGCGGACGACCCGACGTTCGCCGCCGAGCAGGGGCACCTCAGCGCGACGTACGCCAAGCTCGAGCAGCTCCACGACCTCACGCAGCGCCATCTCGACGACACCCTGAGCGAGGTGAAGGCGTTCAAGGGCGGCATCGCCGACGAGGTCTCGATCGACCTCGGCGACGCGGACGAGTACGACGTCTCGATGGAGACCTATGCCCAGTACGCCGTCATGAACAACGTCATCGACAGCTTCAACATGTCGATCGACTCCGACAACGACTCGCTCGCCAGGATCCACCAGCTGCTGCCCCAGCCCTACTTCGCCAAGGTCACGCTGCAGTTCCCCGGGCGCCCCGCCCCGCGCGAGATCTACTTCGGCAGCACCGGCATCACCGACGAGCACCACCACCAGCTCATCGTCGACTGGCGCGCCCCCGTCGCCGAGACCTACTACAACCAGGGCAACGGCCCGATGACCTACGAGGCGAACGGGCGCACGGTCAGCTGCGACCTCAAGCTGCGCCGCCAGTTCGACGTCGACCACGACCGGCTCAGGGCGTACTTTGACACCACCGTGGCGATCGAGGACCCGATGCTGCTCGACTCGCTGTCGCGGCGCCGCTCGGCGCAGCTGCAGGCGATCACCGCGACGATCCAGTCCGAGCAGAACCGGGTCATCCGCCACCCCGACGTCCCCGCGCTGCTCGTGCGCGGCGTTGCCGGCTCGGGCAAGACCTCGGTCATGCTCCAGCGCATCGCCTACCTGCTGTACCGGCAGCGTGAGAGCCTGAGCGCCGACCAGGTGGTGCTCGTGACGCCCAACCCGGTGTTCGAGCGCTACATCTGGAACGTCCTGCCCCAGCTCGGGGAGAAGAACCCGCGCACGATGCGCTGGGAGCAGCTGATCGACCGTCTCGGGCCGGGGGACCGCGCCCGCGGCGACGACGTGAGCGCCCAGACCCTGCGCGACCTGGAGGACGGCCTGGCCGGGCTGCAGCTCGGCCCCGACGACGTGCGCGAGGTCCGCGTGGGCGACTGGGTGCTGCTCTCGGCCAAGCAGGTGTGGGGGGTCGTGAGCAGGCTGCTCGCCAAGACCCTGCCCTCGCCGCGCCTGTGCGAGCGCGTCGAGGAGGAGCTGCTGTTCCGACTCGAGCAGCGGGTGCGCGGCATGGCGAAGGAGGACCGCCTGCGCGACGAGATGCTCTCGCTCGACGACGACGAGCAGGAGGAGGTCTTCGGCTCGCCGATCCGCCCCGACGTCGAGGACGAGGAGGAGATGCTGGGCTACGCGCGCATCTACGCCGAGTGGATCGGCGCGCCGGCAATCGAGCAGGTGGAGCGCGCCGACTGGCTGCGCCTCGACCGGATCGGCATGCGCGTCTTGGGCGCGTCGAGCCTGTCGTCGGTCGAGTGGGTGTGGCTCAAGGTCGTGCTGACCGGCAAGACCGACGCCGCCGCCAAGTTCGTGATGGTCGACGAGGTGCAGGACTACTCGGAGGCGCAGCTCATGGTGCTGTCGCGCTACTACAGCCGCGCGCACTTCCTGCTGCTGGGCGACCCCAACCAGGCGATCCGTCCCGGCACTGCGAGCTTCGACCGCATCCGCGCGGTGTTCGAGGCGGCGCGCGGGAGCGTCGACGAGTGCGCGCTCATGACGAGCTACCGCTCCACCCCCGAGATCACCGACCTGTTCGCGCGGCTCGCCGACGACGACGGCATGCGCATCTCCTCGGTGCACCGCCCCGGCGTCGCGCCGCGCCTGGTGGAGTGCCCCGCCCCCATGCCCCGCGACGCCTCCGGGACGGCCGCGGGAGCCGCCGGCGGCGACGGGTCGGACGCCTACGTCGAGGCGATCGCGCGGGAGGTCGACGCCGCGCGCGAGCGGGGCGGGCTCGCGGCCGTGGTGGTCGACTCCCGCAGGCGCCTGCACTGGCTCGCCGAGCGCCTCGCCGCCGTGATGGGCGAGGCCGCCCCCGCGCCCCGGGGTACGGACTCCCCCGAGAGCGCGCCCGCCGCGCACGGTCCCGCGCCTCTCGTGATGGGCGACGGTGCGTCGCTTCCGCAGGAGGGCGTCGTGATGCTGACGCTCGAGCTGGCCAAGGGGCTGGAGTTCGACCACGTCATCGTCGCCGACGCTCAGGCGAGCGAGTTCCCCGCGACGCCGCTGGCACGCCGTCGGCTCTACACGGCGATCTCGCGCGCGACCAGGCGCGTCACGCTCGTCTCGCAGGGCCCGCTGACCGAGCTGCTCGCGGGCGCGCTGGACGAGGGCGCCCTGGTCGGGGACGCCCTGAGCTAAGGGGCCTCCGGGGGGGGGGGGGGGGGCGCCGGCGCGGGCTGAGACCCGCGGCCGGGCGCGGCCGCAGGGCCCCGCCCGGGGGTACCGGGCGCCCGGGAATGGCCGGGCGCCCGCGTCATGTGCGCCGCGCATATGGGCCGGGCAGGAGGCGGGCACGAGCCCCGCGGGCGGCGCGGGCGGAGACGCCGTCGCGCCCCTCCCGCGCCCGGGCGCGTCCGCCCGTCATGCCGCGCGGCCCCGCAGGGCGCCCGCCCGCGGCGTCGCCGCTACGCGCTCGCCTGGGACAGCGCGTCCTGGATGGCGGCCTTGAAGCCGCGCAGCGTGTTGGACGCGCCGCTGGAGACGTCGATGTCGTCGAGGCTGCTGACCTGCGTCACCTCGGAGCAGTAGTCGGGCAGGGCGAGCTTGCCGATCGTTGCGGTCTCGGAGTCGCTCACGACCTCGACGCTGGAGATCTTGCCGCCCTCGACGGTGACCGACAGGGTCAGCGGGCCGCCGTAGCCCTGGCCGTGGCCCTCGTAGGTGCCGTCCGCGTAGGTGCCGCTCAGGCTCGCCTCGTCCGCCTTGGCGGAAGCCGCCTGCGCGTCGAGCTTCTCCTGGTAGGTCTGCACCGGCTGGTCGTCGCCCTGGAACTTGCCCTGGGCGCGCAGCGCGGCGTTGCGCCCCGCGAGGCGGCCGAAGACCATCGTCTCGCCCAGGTTGCCGCTGCCGTTGTACATGTCGGCGAAGACGCTGCCCATCTCGCCGCCCTCGAACAGCCCCTCGATCGGCAGGTTGTCGATGCCGATGACCTGGGCCTTTCCGTTACGACGCGGGCCGCCCTGGGTGTTGTACATCGTCGGGCCGAGCTTGACCGCGTAGAACGGGCCGGTCTCGACCGGGACGGTGCACATGCGGCCCCAGTCGTCCTCCTCGCCCTGGTCGCCGTTGGCGTGGCAGTGGGCGTTGTACTTGGCCAGCGCGGCGTCGAGCTCGCCGTTGGCGTTGAAGTCGGGCGCGTCGCCGGCGGCGCGGATGTTCTGTGAGAGCTCGTCGATCGTCTCGCCGGTGATGATCTGGCCGTCGGCGAGCTCGCTGGAGTTGTCCTGGCTGAAGATGGTCATCAGCGGACCCTGGGCCTCGGCGTTGGCGTCGACGACGTAGTAGCAGGGCAGGGGCAGCGGCGTCATGATCCAGCGGCCGCCGATGTTGATGCGGCCGTGGCGGTTGTACGCCGTCTCGTTCTGGAAGCGCGCGCCGCTGGGGCCGACGTAGACGCCGAGCGGCTTGAAGCCGAACGCGAGCGACTTGCAGGTGGTGAGGTACGGGCTCTGGTAGGCCCACATGAAGCCCGAGACGTTGGACATGTGCCACAGCTGGGCGCCGACCTCCTGCGCCATGCGGATGCCGTCGCCGGTGTTCATCGTGCCGGCCTGCAGGTAGACGTAGGGGGTCTGCGTGTAGTTGGCCATCATGTCGGCGTTGGCCTCGAGGCCGCCGGTGCACAGGCACACGCCGCCCTTGGCCCTGATGCGCAGCTCCTCGCCGTCCTTCTCGACGACGACGCCCGTGACGGCCCCGCTGTCGTCGGTGACGAGCTTCTTGCCCGGGCAGCCGCGCCAAACGGTGAGCTTGTCACCGTCGACGCGCGTGTTGACCGCGTTCATGCACAGGTTGTAGTAGCCCGCGTCGAAGCGGGTGCCGGTCGCCGTCAGGCACAGGCAGTGCGCCGACTCGGGGATTTCGGGGAACTCGTCCCAGTTGTAGTAGTATCCCTCGCGCCCGAGGCCCCACATGTCGTTGGTGTCGAGCTTCCAGGACGGGTTCTGGTACTCGAAGGGCAGGCTCTCGTCGTCGGCGGGGTTCTTCTCGGGGTAGATGACCTCGGGGTCGCCGCCCATCGGGCCGGTCATCCAGGCGAAGTTCTCTGCGGCGCCCTCGCAGTAGCCGCGCAGCGCGTCCTCGTCCCAGTTGTTGAACTTGCCCATCAGCTGCGACAGGTAGGAGTACAGCTGGTCGGCGTCGTCGGTGGCCATGACGAACTGGCCGGACGCCTTGGTGTTGCACGGCTCCTCGCCCTCGGGGGCCTTCTCGCAGACCAGGACCTTCGCGCCCTCCTCGTACGCGGCGACCGCGGCGTTGGCGCCGGCGCCGCCCAGGCCCAGCACCACGACGTCGTACTCGGCGTCCCAGCCGGCGTCCGCCGCCTTGGAGGAGCCGGCCGCCGCCGAGCTGGCCTTCTCGCTCGCGTGCGCCATGGAGCCGGCGGCGAGCCCGCCGGCGGCGATGCCCAGCGCCGCGCCCTGGACGAACGACCTGCGCGTGACGTCCGATGACTTCGACATGCGATTCCCCTTTCGCTGTGCGGGCGGACGGGAGCCGACGCGCCGCATGCGGCGGCGCGCCACGGGCGATGCCGGGCGTGAGGCTCCTGCTGGCTGTGCGTGATTCCCGGCGCGCGGCCCTGTCGACTGCCGCCCGCCGTGACGACGTTCGCGCGCCCCGACCCCCTTGCGGGCGCGTCCGTCCCGTCCTGTCCCGGGACTCCCCTTGAGCCTCGGACCCGCTTGTGTGCGCCTCACAGTGTTACACGGAGAATGTGTGTTGGAGAAGTGCAGAAAGTATGACGTGACTTCAACCAAACGGTTGAATCTTGATCCAACGGGACGTGCGGGGGCGGCGGCGCGGCGCGTGCGGCGGGCGAGCGCGACGCGAACGCGGGCGCGGGCGCGGGGGTGGCGCGGGGGTGGCGATGGCTGGAAACCGGGGTAGGGGACGCCACGACGACGCGTGATTCAGGCGCCTGCCGCGCACGTTCGAGAGGGCGACCTTCTGACCTGCCGTGATGTCCCGCGCTCGTCCATGGCGGCCCCGGGACCCGTCACAAGGTGACGTCCCCAATCTCGCCTTGCCGCCACGCACGCCCCGCCGGGAGGCTGGATTCAGGGGAGAGGGCGATGCCCATGCATGAAAGTGAATACATTACGCATTGTAATGAAAATCATTCGAAGCAGACGCCCAACGCACGTCCCCTGACTCGCCCGCGCCCCCGCCACGTCCCCCACGCTCGTCCTCCGCCACGCGCCCCCGGGCTCGCTCCCGCCTGCGCCTCGCGTTTCTGGCTAGTCCGTACCGGACGTCCCCCCCCAGCCCCTCGCGTCCCCCGCTCGCCCCTTTCGGTAGCGCCCCGCGATACGCCGTCGTGGGGGAGCGCGGTGCCCGGTTCACCTCGCCTCACCTCGCGCGGGTCTGTCCTGCGCCCCGCCGCTCGTGTACACCTCGTGCTCGTGGGGCGCCCGGCGCCGTGCGGGCGGGGCATGCCCACCTGGGAGGCGGGGGCGGGCGCGCGCCGGCCATACGCACCGGCTGCGTGCACCGGCCGCGCGCACAAGGCGCGAGGTCCGCCGCCGCGTCGTCCCGAGGGTTCGGCGGTCGCACGGTCGCGGCCGCCCTGAGGAAAGGATGGTTCGCATGTCTGAGCTTTCGCGCAGGTCGTTCGTGGGTCTGGCGGCAGGGGGGGCCCCCGCCGGCGGGGGGGGGGTGGCCGCCACCGCCGCGGGCCCGGGCGCCGCGCCGCCCCGGGCGGGGGAGGCCTGGGCCCCCGCCGCGGCCGCGGCGGGGGCCTCCGACAAGAAGACCGCGTCCCCGGCGGGGCAGAGCGAGCAGCTCTCGAGCGCGCGCGACCTCTACGGCGACTGGCTCGGCGAGGCACCGACGATCTCTGACGACCAGATCGTCGAGACCTACGACTACGACGTCGTCGTCCTGGGAGGTGGCCACTCCGGCACCCAGTGCGCCAAGGAGGCCGCCAAGGGCGGCGCCAAGGTCGCCGTCCTCGACCAGCAGGCGCAGGACGCGTTCATGTTCTATGGGGAGGACATCGGGACCTTCAACTCCCAGTACGTCCAGAAGATGGGGTACGGCCCGTACGACGAGCAGGACGTCCTCGCGCAGTGGGAGCGCACCTGCGGCTACCGCGCCAAGCCGGAGCTGGTGCTCACCTACATCCGCAACTCCGGGGCGATGATCGACGACGCGCTGGCGATCGTGCAGGAGCGCGACCCCGACATCCTCACGAACATGGACGTCCAGCAGCCCGACACGGGCTATTGGACCGACAAGAGCCAGCCGTGCGACATGGGCAACTTCAAGACCTACGTCGGCACGTTCTGCATGCGCTCCGAAATCCTCGACGAGCCCGCCGAGGGCGTGGGCGCGTACAGCACCATCGGGCGCCTGGAGGACTGCTGCCGCGAGGTGGCGCAGGAGAACGGCGCGACCTGGTACTACGAGACCGCCGCGGTCTGCCTGGTCAAGGAGGGCGGCAAGGTCACGGGCGCCATCGCCACCAACGCCGACGGCGACTACGTGAGGTTCAACGCGTCGAAGGCGGTCGTGCTGGCGACCGGCGCATTCCAGAACTGCCAGCCGATGATGCGCGAGTTCTACGCCGAGGCCCGCGAGCTGCAGGCCAAGGACGGCATCGCCGCCTACACCGACGACGAGGTCCCCACGACCGGGCGCGACACCGGGATCGGGCACCGCATGGGCTGCTGGGCGGGTGGCCGCATGGAGGCGGGTCCCTCCGCCTCGCTGGCCAACGTGTCCGCCCCCGGACCGTTCGGATTCGCCCCCACGCTGATCCTGAACCGCGACGGGAAGCGCTTCATGAACGAGGCGGACTTCAACGCGATGGGCAGCATGATCAACCGCCAGCCCAAGGGCATCTACTGCAACCTGTTCGATGCGAACTACCGCGACATCATCGCGCGCGGCGGCACCAACCACGGCGGGGTCGACTTCGGCCAGCCCACGTACGTCGAGCAGTGGACCGAGGACATGGCAAAGGTGGTCGACGCCGGCGCCGACGGCTACGTGGTGCGCCACGGCTGCCTCACCGAGCGCGCCGACATGAACAAGACTCCCGTCTATGGCGCCAACGACCTCGAGACCCTCGCCGGCTACCTGGGGTACCAGGGCGACGCCGTCGACCAGTTCGTGGCGAGCGTGAAGCGCTACAACGAGCTGTGCGAGGCCGGCGAGGACAGCGACTTCGGCAAGAAGGCCGACTTTATGCTGCCGATATCGGAGCCCCCGTTCTACGGGTCGGTCGCCGACAGCTCGACGCAGGCGGGGACCGCCGTCTCGCTGGCAGGGCTTGTCACCGACGAGAACTTCAACGTCCTCGATGACGACGACGAGCCCATCGAGGGGCTCTACGCCATCGGCAACTGCTGCGGCCAGCGCTACGCGCTGACGTACCCGGGCATCCTTGCGGGCAACTCGATCGGCCAGGCGATGACCAACGGCTACGTCTGCGGCCAGGTCGTGGCGAAGCTGTAGCGCCCGCGCCCGGCGGCCTGCGGGCAGGCGGTCAGGGGGCCGACCCTCCGCCGCCCGCCCGCGGGGCCGCGGCGCCGCCGGCGCGCGGGTGCCCCTTCCGCGCCCTCCTTTACTCCCACCCCCGCCAGCGGGTATGGTGGGACGCGTGATTGGGGGATCACGTGAGGGGGGCGCATTGAACGACCGTCAGCTCAAGCTCTACATGCGCGTCGTCGAGCGGGGGAGCTTCTCGCGCGTCGCGCGGGACGACTTCGTGTCAGCGCAGTCGGTGGCCCAGCAGGTCGACCGGCTCGAGCGCGAGGTGGGGGTGAAGCTGCTCAGGCGGGGCTCGCGCGGGGTGCAGCCCACGGAGGCGGGCAGGATCCTCTACGACGGGGCGCGCCGCATCGACCGCGAGCTGTCCGACCTGCTGGCGAGGTGCCGCAGCGTGGAGACGCCCGGCGCGGAGCCGCTGCGGATCGGGTCGTCGGAGCGCAGCTACTCGCTGGGGCTCTTCTCGCGCTTCGTTCCGGACTTCCTCAGGGCGCACCCCGACGTCGACATCGAGTACGAGCAGGTGGGCGAGGACCCCGTCGCCGACCTGCGCGCCGGCGTCTACGACGTGGTCGAGAGCATCGCGCCCTTCGACCCTGAGGGCCTCGCGCGCTCCGGCGTGTCGTTCGAGCCGCTGCTGGACGCGCGCCGGTGCTGCGTGGTGTCGCCGCGCAACCCCATCGCCCGCCTCGACGCCGTCGAGCCGCAGGACCTGCGCGGCATGACGGTGTGCGTTTTCGACCTCAAGTGGACCGAGCGCCTGCGCCACTACCTGGACGAGCGCTGCCCGGGTCTGGAGTACCGGGTGCTGCCGCGGTCCGAGGCGCGCTTCAACGAGATGCTCGCCGACGTCGACAACCTGGCGGTGATTGTCCCCGAGCAGATCTCCTCGAGATACCCGCAGATGATCGCGGTGCCGCTCGACGTGGACATGGCGTGCACCTACGGCCTGCTGTTCCTCGAGGCGAACCGCGAGCGTCTCGCGAGCCTGCTCGCCGCCGCGCGGGTCGAGTTCGGGCGGTGAGGCGACCGAGCTGCGAGGCGGCCGCGGCGCGCCCTCGTCCGGGCGCCGCCTGTCGGGCGAACCCGCGCTCCGGTCAGAGGCGGTCGCGCAGCCGCTGCGCCGGGCGGTACAGCAGCAGGGTCGCCGCCATCGTGTAGGCGACCTTCACGAGGTTGAAGGGCAGCAGCACGGGCACGACCAGGGTCGCCACCTCGCTCATCGGCATCGCGTTGTACAGCGGAGTGATCAGCAGGTTGAGGACGAGCGCGAGCAGCACGAACGCCGCCATGCCTGCCGCAAGGCCCGCCGCCGCGCGTCCCATCGACGGGCGCGTGCCGCACAGCGCGCCCACCACGGCGATGCAGCACGACATCGTGAACGCGGAGATGAACGTGCCGAGCGGGTCGAAGAACAGGTGGGGCAGCCATCCCAGTATCGTGACTGCGATCGCGGGGCCGGGGCCGAACACGAGCGCGGCGAGCATGGACAGGATCCCGGTCAGGTCGAACTTGAGCCAGCCGACGAAGGCGGGGATCTCCACGAAGCTCAGGGTCACGATCGAGAGCATCGTGAGCGCCAGCGCCACGAGCTGCTGGGGGGTGCGCGCCGCCGCCTTGCCGCGCCGCCCGCGCGCGACTCCGACGCCTGTCTTGGCAGGAACCATGGCACCCTCCGAGTCCGACGGCCTGCGCCCGCGTCGCTCTCGACGGCGCGCGCGTCCCGACGATTATAGGCGTCCGCGGGCGTGCGGGCAGCGGGTCCGCCCCGGGTGGCGGGGCGCCGCCGCCGCCCCTGCCGGGTCGACCGGGGCGCGAGGGGGTTTGGGAGACGCCGACCCCCCCCCGGGGGCGCCAAGCCCGCCCGGCGGCGGGGGGGGGGTTCCGGGAGAAAGGGCGCGCCGGGGGCCAGTGACCGGCGCCCCCAAGGGGGAGCACGGGGGGCCCGCCCCCCGCCGGGGGGCCCCCGCCCCGGCCGCGGGGGGGGGGCACGGGGCGCGGGGGGGGGGCGGGGGCTTCCGTGCAGAAGGGGCGCGCGTGAGCCATGTCCCGGGCGACGACTCGGGTCAGCTCGGGTGCCGCGCGAGCGGCGGGGCGCACGCGGCACGGGAGGCCGTCGCCCCGCCCCGGGGCTACATGCCCAGCGCGGCGGTGATGCCGCAGGCGGCGGCGTAGCTGGTGGTGGAGGTCAGTGTGGAGCCGGAGATGGTGTCGACGTCCAGGCCGGGCGTGCTGACCACGGGCACGCCCACGACGCCGGCCTCGATGGCCTCGATCGAGGTGAGCCAGCTCTGCGTGGCGCCCGCCTTCGACGCCATCGCGGCGCTGTAGGCCTCACTGTTCTGCGACTTGGAGCACAGGGCGACGCCCTCGGCGTAGTTCTCGCCGAACCCCGCGTCGGAGTTGGGGACCGGCGTGAGGCCCTCGGTGGTGGCGTCCATGAACTGGAAGTCGTCGATGCTCGCCGCGACGATCGTGCCGCCCTGGGCAAGCGTCACGACGTCGGTGAAGCCCTTGGTGCCGTGGGCTCCGATGTTGGCGCGGCTCAGGGTCATGTCGCCGCCGGCCGCGTCGAAGGAGCCGGCGCTGACGAGCGTGTCGTCGGCCGCGACGGTGGCGATGGCGTTGAGGTAGCCGAACGTGTCCTCCAGCGTGCATCCGCTCACGGTGTCGATGCCGATCTCGCCGTTGATGCCCTGCTCGGCGACGGCGAGCAGCTCGTCGGGGGTCTGGCCCGCCGCGAAGGCCTCTATGGCCTCCATCGACGCCAGCCAGTCCAGCGTGGCGCCGGCAGCCTCAGCCATGTGGGCGCTGTACGCCTCGTGGTTGTCGGTCTTTGAGGCGAGCTGCGTGGTGGCGTCGGCATAGTTCTCGCCGAAGTCGGAGTCGGAGTTCGGGACGGCGAGGATGGTGCCGGCGCTGTTGTCCATGAACTGGTAGTCGTCGACGCTGGCGCCGATGATCGTGCCGTCGCTGACGGCGACGACGACCTGCGTGAAGCACTTCTCGCCGTGCACCGCCGCGTATCCGCGGTGCAGCTCGACGGTGCCGGCGCCGGCGGGCGCCGCGGCGGTGGTCGCGGGGGAGCTCGCCGCGGAGGACCCGGCGGAGGCGGTGTCGGCCTTCTCGGAGGCCAGGGCGCTTCCGGCGGCGCCTGCGACGCCCAGCGCGGCGGCGGTTGCCAGCGCGCCGGAGATGAAGTGGCGGCGGTCCATGTTCGTGATTGCCTGCATGATGTGTCCCCTTGTCTGTCGTGTCCCTTCCCCCGTCTCCCCATGAGACGGAGGCGTGGGCCGGCTGCGGTTCGCTCGACGCCCAGGGCGCGCTGCACCGTGCCGCACGCGCTGAGGCGTGTCGTCGCGACGGTCGCGACGCCCTGCCGCGTCGATGGCCCCAACCTAGGCCGCGCGCCGCGGACGGGGAATGCCCGCAATTGACGATGGGGCGCCTTTTGGGGATGACCGAAATTGATTAGATGGCTTCTACCAGGCAAAACAAGAGCAATGGCCCGAAAAGTCGGCGGAGGGAAATGTCGATTTCACCTACCGGCACGGCGGGTTTGCGCTACTGTTCTCTCGTATGCGTGGGCGTGCATGCGCGCGCCCGGCGCGGTGCGCCCGCTCCCCGCGGTCTACGTAGTGGCGGGCTGCGGGCGGGCGCGGGGTCGGGCGAGCCGGCGGACGGGGGGATGGCATGGCGCGGGAAGGCGGACGCGACGCCGCGGGTCGGTACGGGGTTCCCTCGGGCAGGGCCGCGCGCCTCGCCCTGGCGTTCCTCGGGCTCACGGCCCTCACCGCGACGACCCCCGCGTTCCCGCTGACGCACGGGCTGTACGACCTCGTCGCGCCCGGCCTCACGTCGCTGGCGTACATGCGCCCTGCCGGCGTCACGGCGATGGCGCTCTCGACGGTCGTCGCAGGGGTCCTGTTCTTCCGGCGCCGCCGGCGCTTCGTCGGCTATGCGTCGCTCGCGCTGGGAGGGTTCTTCTACCTGCTAGGCATCGTGACCGGCCTGGTGGCGTACGCCGACGGCGAGGCGTCGACGGCGATGGCGGCGTTGGCCGGCGCGCTGGGGGGCGCGGGCATCTTCGCGTCGTTCGCCATGTGGTGGCTGATTCCCTCGATCATCGCGGAGCGCGCCCGGTCGCTGCGGGGGATGCTGCTGTACCTGTGCGGGGTGCTCGCGGCGGGAACGCTGTGCGAGACGCTCCTCTCGACGCTGGGGCGCGGCCTGGCGAGCGCCCTGACGCTGCTGCTCGCGGCCGTGGCGGCGCTGGTCCCCACCTGTCTGGCGCTCGCCGACGCGCGCCGGGGCCGCGCGGCCGGTGCCGGCGTCCCGCCCGAGCGTGAGGGCGGCGCGGCGGGCGGGGACGACGCGGCAGGCGGCGGGGAGCCCGAGGGACGTGTGCGCGGCGGGTGCGTGGTCCCGCGCGGCCCGGAGGTGTTCGAGCTGCTGTTCCCCGGCGGCCGGCTCGCCGTGGTGGGAGGGGGCGCCCCCGACGAGGCACAGCTGTGGCGCGCCGCCGGGGTCGAGCCGGCGCCGGAGGCGGGCGAGGCAGGGGCGTGCCGGCAGCCCGAGGGGAGGCCGGCCGGGGCGCGCCGGCGGTCGGGCGCGTCCTCGTTCGGGGAGTACCTGGGCGGCGCGAGCGGCCCCGCGTTTTTGGTCGGCATGCCGGTGGCGGTGTTCCTGCTGTACGCCTCGTCGTTCTCCGCGCTGGTGCCCGGCTCGGTCGAGGGGCAGCTCCCCGCGTTCGCCCCGTCGGTGCTGGTGGGGTGCGCGCTGATGGCGCTGCTGTGCCTGATGGGCGACGACGCGCGCACGACGGCGTTCTCGTTCCGGGCGTTCCTGCCGCTGCTGGGCGTGGCCATCCTGGGGGCGGGCAACATCGTCGACCCCTCCCAGAGCTCGCGCGTCGTCGCGCTGGGCGCCCAGGGGATGTGCTACTGCTATGGCCTGATCGTGACCGCCCTCGTCTCCTACGCCGCCGCCCGCCACTTCTCGGGCGTGACGCCGCTGTTCGCGTGCGCCACGACGTTCTCGGTCGCCGTCGCGATGATGATGCCGTACTACGACGTGACGCTCGGCGGCCTTTCCGGGTATGTCAAGTCGTTCGTCGTGACCGTCCTGGTGCTGGACCTGATTCTGCTGATCGCGTCGCCCTCGATGTTCGCCTGGCGTGACGTCCTGGCGATGGTCGAGCAGCCGGCGGGGGAGAGCTTCGGTGACAAGGTGCGCGAGGCGTGCGACCGCGTCTCGTCCGAGTTCGGGCTGACGCCGCGCGAGGCGGAGATCCTGCGCTACCTGGGCCGCGGCTACGGGCCGAGCTACCTCGCGACGGTCATGTCGATAAAGGAGAACACGATCCGCTCGCACGTGCGCAACATCTACTCCAAGCTGGACGTGAGCTCGCGCGCCGAGTTGCTGTCGCTGATTGACTCCTACGCGCGCTAGCGCGCCGCCTCGTCGCCTCCCACGATCGTGGGCAGGATGTTGCTGTTGTCGCTGGGAACCTTCTTGTCGGCGTCCGCGTCGGCCGAGGCGGAAGGGGCGGGGGCCGGCGCGGGGGTGACCTTCACGCCGTTCTCGTCGTAGCTTTCGGCGGGCTCGCCCGCACCCGGGGCGCCGCCGTGGTCGACGGCCTCGATGCGGCGCTGGGTCTGGGCGAGGTCCGCCTCGCGGTTCGAGACGTTCTCCGTGCCCCACAGCCTGCCGCTCAGCAGGATGACGGCGACGGCGATGACGATGCCGCAGGCGGTCACGCCGCGCTTCCAGCCCCGCCCGTCGTCCGCCCGCCCGTCCGGGGCGCATCCGTCGGGACGCGCGCCGGCGTCGCAGGCCGGGCCCGTGGCCGGGGCCTCCCCGCGGGCGGGGTCGCCTTGCCCCTCGCTCGTCGCGCGCTGATGCTCTGTCGTCATGCCGCACCGCTTCCGGACGTCGTTCCCGCGCCGCGGGCTTCTCAGGGCGTGCCGGCGCGTGCGGCGCCGACGCCGGCGAAGGCGGCGCTGCCGGGCGGGCGCCCGGCTCGTCTACAGGATAGCGCGCCCGCCGTCGCGCGCCGACGCCTGCCGCTCACGGGCAATATTCTCTCGTATTACCCGACAGTTATCACTTTCGTAATGAACTATACATACGATTGGGCAGTTGTCCTCGAGGTCGGCGGCGCGGCGTCGCGCCCGCCTCGTCCCGGCGCGCAGCGGGAGGCGCGCGGGGCGTCGCGGGACAAGCCGCGATCCCGGCAGGGAACCCAGCGGAGAAAGGAATGCCCTATGGGCTTTGTCAACTTCTGCAAGGCGGTGGGGAGGGGCTATAACAGGATGAGCCTCATCGTCCGCATCCTCATCGGAATGGTGGTCGGCATCATCCTGGCGCTGGCCGTGCCCGCTTGGACCTGGATCGCGGTCTTCGGTGACCTGTTCGTGGGCGCCCTGCGCGGCATCGCACCCATCCTGGTCTTCTTCCTGATCATCAGTGCCCTGGCGCGCGCCCGCTCGGGCGTGGACAAGCGCTTCGCGCGCGTCATCGTGCTCTACCTGCTCGGCACGTTCCTCGCGTCGCTGTGCGCGGTCGTCGCCTCGTTCCTGTTCCCGCAGACGATGACGCTGACCGACGCCGTGGTCAAGGACGCACCCAGCGGCATCGGCGAGGTCCTCTCCAATCTGCTGATGAACCTCGTCTCCAACCCCGTCGACGCCCTGCTCAACGCCAACTACATCGGAATCCTGGTGTGGGCGATCTGCCTGGGCGTCATCTTCCGCAAGGTCGCCGCGAACTCCACCAAGACGATGCTGATCAACATCTCCGACGCGATCTCGACGCTGGTGCGCTGGATCATCAACTTCGCGCCGTTCGGCATCATGGGCCTGGTCTTCAACTCCGTGTCGACCAGCGGTCTGGACATCTTCGTCGACTACGGCAAGCTCCTGCTGCTGCTCGTGTGCGTGATGCTGTTCGTGGCCCTCGTCGTCGAGCCGGTCATGGCCAGCGTCGTGCTGCGCCGCAACGCCTGGCCGCTGGTGCTGCGCTGCCTCAAGGACTCCGGCATCACGGCGTTTTTCACGCGCAGCTCCGCCGCCAACATCCCGGTCAACATGGCCCTGTGCAGCAAGCTCGGGCTTGACCAGGACCTCTACTCGGTCTCCATCCCGCTGGGCGCCACGATCAACATGTGCGGCGCCTCGGTCACGATCGCGATCATGTCGCTCACCGCGGCCAACACGCTGGGCATCCCGGTCGACCTGCCCACCGCCGTCATCCTGTGCCTGCTCGCGACCATCGGCGCGTGCGGCGCGTCGGGCGTCGCCGGCGGCTCGCTGCTGCTGATCCCGATGGCGTGCTCGCTGTTCGGCATCGGCAACGACATCGCTATGCAGGTCGTGGGCGTCGGGTTCATCATCAGCGTCATCCAGGACAGCCTGGAGACGGCGCTGAACTCCTCGGGCGACGTCATCTTCACGGCGACCGCCGAGTACCGCGAGTGGCTCAACCAGGGCCGCACCCTGCCCAAGTTCTGGGGCCCGGACGCCGACGAGTTCGCGGGCATGGGCGACGCCGACCACAAGGGGCTGGGCGAGGAGAGCGACGAGGCCGCCGCGGTCGAGGAGTCGGTCGCCCAGACCGCCCGCGCCGACGCCTCCGGTGAGCCCGCCGGGGCGCCCCGTCCCTCCGGCGAGGGGGACGCCAAGTCGAAGTAGGACCCCCGCGCCTGGCGAGGCGCCCGGCGGCATGCCCGCCGACGGCGCCCTGACGGCGTCCTGACAATCGCGTGGAGCCGCGGGACCGCGGCGCGCGCGTGCTAGACTGGACCGCGCAGACGCCGGCCGCCCGACGCGCCCCGACAGGGGCCCCGCCGGACGGCCGGCGCTCGTCTTGCATGGCCGACGCCCGACCGAAAGGACCGTTCGCATGGCAGCTCAGCAGGGGGAGTTCGCGCCCACGTCCATCATCGTCACCGGAGGGGCGGGCTTCATCGGCTCCAACTTCGTCCACTGGGTCGTCGAGAACCAGCCGGGCGTGCACGTGACCGTCCTGGACGCGCTCACGTACGCGGGCAACATGGCCAACCTCGACGGCATCCCCGCCGACCGCATGACGTTCGTGCACGGCGACATCTGCGACGCCGAGCTGCTCGACCGGGTCGTTCCCGGCCACGACGCGATCATCCACTTCGCGGCGGAGTCGCACAACGACAACTCGATCGCCGACCCCGCCCCGTTCGTCCGCACGAACGTCGAGGGGACGTTCCAGCTGCTCGAGGCGTGCCGCAGGTACGACGTGCGCTTCCACCACATCAGCACCGACGAGGTCTACGGCGACCTGGCGCTGGACGACCCCGCGCGCTTCACCGAGAGCACGCCGTACCACCCGTCGAGCCCCTACAGCTCCACCAAGGCGTCGTCCGACATGCTCGTGCGCGCCTGGGTGCGCACCTACGGGCTGCGCGCGACGATCTCGAACTGCTCGAACAACTACGGCCCGCGCCAGCACGTCGAGAAGTTCATCCCACGGCAAATCACCAACATCCTGTGCGGCATCCGCCCCAAGCTCTACGGCGACGGGCGCAACGTGCGCGACTGGATTCACACCGAGGACCACTCGCGCGCGGTGTGGGACATCCTGACGCGCGGGCGCATCGGCGAGACGTACCTGATCGGCGCCTACGGCGAGCGCTCCAACATCGACGTGCTGCGCGCGATTCTGCAGCGCATGGGCAAGGACCCCGATGACTTCGACTGGGTGCGCGACCGTCCCGGCCACGACCGGCGCTACGCGATCGACCCCTCCAAGCTGATGCGCGAGCTGGGGTGGCGCCCGGTCCACACCGACTTCTCCGAGGGGCTCGACGCGACCATCGCCTGGTACCGCGACAACGAGGGCTGGTGGCGCGGGGCCAAGCGCGCCACCGAGGAGAGGTACGCCCGCCAGGGGCAGTGAGGTGAGGCGCCCTCTCCGTGGGGCGTGCCGGCGGGAGAGCCGGCGGCGCTGACGGGGCGGGCATGTCGGGCCGGGCGCGGTCCCGGAGCGGGCGCGGCTCCTGGCCGCCGCCGTGGTCGGCGTGCCCCGCTACGCGGCGCCGTTGGTGACCGCGTAGACCGCCGCGGAGACCTGCGCCGTGACCTGGTCGGCGGTGGAGTTGTCGATGTCGTTGCACAGCACCACCAGCACGTAGGGCTCGCCGGCGAACACGATCGCCGCGTCGTTCTCGACCGAGCCGTAGCTGCCGGTCTTGTGGGCGACGGTGACGCCGTCGGGAACCCCGTCGCCAATCGCGCCGTGGATCTGCTGGTCGGCGAGGGCCTGCACGGCGAACGCGCACAGGTCGCGGTCGGCCACCTGCGCGGTGGCGAACAGCTCGAGCAGCCTGGCCATGTCGTCGGCCGACACGGTGTTGTACCCGCCCACGCCAGGCTTGCTCGACATGAACTCGTTCGACAGGTGGGTCCCGCTCAGCCCCAGGCTGGCGGCCTCGGCGTTGATCGCGTCGAAGCCCAGGCGCTCGATCAGCATGTTCGCCGCCACGTTGTCGCTCTGTGTGATCATGAGGTAGGCGAGGTCGCGCAGGGTGTAGGTGGTGCCGGAGCCCTGGCCCTGGATGACGCCGGTGCCGTCGACGATGTCGTCGGGCTCCACCGTGAGCGTCTCCTCCAGGTCGACCCGGCCCGTCGCTGCCTCGTCGAGCAGCGTCGCGAGTATCAGCAGCTTGAGGACGCTGGCGGAGTGCATCGCCGCCGAGCCGTTGACGCCGGCGGAGACGTCGGTGTCGGCCAGGGAGACAAACGCAACCGCGACCGAGTCGCCGTACCCGGCGGTGACGCTCTCGATTGCCTGCTGCACCTCGGACGACTTCTGCGTGGCCTCGCCCTCCGCCGCGTAGCGCGACGCGAGCTCGCCGAGCATGGCGGACGTGGCGCCCGAGGAGGCGGACTGCGTCGTGGCGAGCGTGGCGTCCGAGCCGGCGTCGGCGGAACCGTCCGCGGCGGAGCGCGACGACTCGACCGCGTGCGACACCAGCCCCATCACGCACAGGATCGCCGCGAGCGCGAACGTCGCGATCACGGCGAGCGCGGCGTTGCTCAGGGGGCGGCGGGTGGGAGGGGCAGCGTGGGCGGGCGCTCGGCGGTCGGCCCTGAGGTCATGCTTTGCTGCCATCTGCGCTCGTCTCGCCCGTCCCGTCTACGCCAGCGTCCGCGCCGTCGCCCGCGCGCCGACGTGGCCGCCGCGCGGCGCGGAGGCGCCCGTCGGAAGAACATTAGCAGCAACGGGGTCGGGCTTTTGCCGGAATCGGCCGGACACATGAGAAAGTGAGAAGGACAGGTGAGGAAGCGCACGGCGGGCGCGGCGCGGGGGCGACGCTGCCGGGAGGGTAGGTACAATGCTGGGACGCATGCCCCCCGCCTCGCGCGGAGGCAGGGGGCGGGGGCGGCGCGCCTCCGGCAGCGCGCGAGCGCTCGCCGCGTCCCGCGACCTGCGCGGGGACGGGTCGCCTGCCGTCCGTCCGGGCCGCACGCCCGGCCCGCGC
>CAIFEU010000034.1 GCA_903789505.1 uncultured Coriobacteriales bacterium | reverse complement strand
CATCAGCCGCGCCGGCCCGCATCGCGGGCCCCGCGCCGGCAGCGTCCGCCTACGCGGCGACCTCCGCGTCCAGGTCAATCTGCGGCGCCGGCACCTTGAATCCGTGCGTGCGCAGGGCGAGGATCACCACGCCCGCCAGCAGCCAGGCGCAGCCCACCGCCCACGCCGCGGGCGAGAGCCCCACGAAGAACATGTAGGCGCAGACGGCGAACCCGATGACCGGCGAGACGACGTGCGTCACAAAGCTCTTGGCCGTACGCTCGCCCTTGATGAACAGCCGGTACACCACCGTGACGTTGAGCAGCAGGAACCCGAACAGCGCGCCGAACGCCACGAGCGTGGAGAGCAGCGAGAGGTCCATGCACAGCGAGAGGACGCACGTCAGGGCCGCGATCACGCCCACGGCGACGACGGGGGTGTGGAACTTGGGGTGCACGTAGCCCAGCTGCTTGGGGAGCACGCCGTCGCGACCCATGGAGAACAGAATGCGCGACGCCGATGCCATGCACTCCTCGCCCGAGGCGAGCGGGAACGAGAGCACGAGCACGATCTGCGTGAAGAGCGACAGCGCCGGCCCGCCCAGCGTGAGGTTGCTCATAAGGGCGACCGCGTCGGGGTTGTCAGCGTAGTCGACCCCGGGGATGGAGCCCAGGAAGAACGCCTCAGCGACGAACAGCAGGCTGATGAGCGCGATGGAGGCGATGACGCCGCGGCCCACCGTCTTGCGCGGCTCGTCGACCTCCTCGGCCAGCGTGCTGATGGCGTCGAAGCCCAGGAAGCTCAGCACCACCAGACCGGTGGCCGAGACGATGGTCTGCGCGTCGAACGCGTCGGCATTGTAGAACGGGGTGATCGAGAAGCTCGCGCCGCCGGTGGCCACCTCGTAGATGACGGCCGCGGCCAGCCACACGATGACGATGGCCTGAAGCACGAAGAACACCCGCGAGAGGCGCGAGAGAAACTTGACGCCGAGCACGTTCACCGTGGTGATGATCGCCGTGAAGATGAGCGTCCACGCCCACACCGGGATGGCGGGGATGAGCGCGTTGGCGTAGGAGGCGCCCACGAGGTTCGTGACGGTGGGCAGCAGGATGTAGTCGAGCACCATGGACCACCCGGCGATGAAGCCCACGTCGGCCTTCTCCAGGCCCTTCTGCACGTAGTTGTACACGGAGCCCGCGTACGGGAACCGCTTTGACATCGCGGCATAGCTGAAGCCGGTGAACAGCATCGCCAGCGCGCCGATGAGGTACGCCAGCGCCACCATCCCGCTGGTCCCGCCCGCCTGGTCCACGTAGTAGGCGATGGGTGCGATGGGGATCATGAAAATCAGGCCGTAGAGAACCAGGTCGCCTGCCTTGAGCGAGCGCTGAAGCTTGCCTTGCTCTGCCATGGTCGCTCCCTCCTCTTCACGCGCGTTCACAGGAACGCGGCAGCTCACGAGTCGTTTCTGCTCGTGCTGAGCCGGAGTATAGGAGCGCCGAAAATCGCGCTTGTTATGCGCCTATTTCGAAACGTTGAAGCCGGAAATCAGACGCGGTGCGGTGTACATTAGGCACAGGCGCCCGAGGCGCGAGGATGCCGAACAGGCCGGCGGAATCGCACGGAACGGGCTGCTCCGCGCGCGGGTGGGGCACCGCCTCGATTCCCGATTCCGCCCCGCGCGGCCGCCTGCGCCGCCCGCCCCGGTCGGGGTGCGTCCCGGGCGAATCCCAAACGGAAGGAGAAGCTATGGCAACTGAAGACAGCATGACCCGCCGCGCCTTCGTCGCAGCGGCAGGGGGCGTCACCGCCACGGCCGTCGCCGCGGCAGGCGTCGGCAGCGCCCTGGCGGCCGACAGCGCCGCCGCCGACAAGGCGTCCGCCAGCTCCGCGGCAGACGCGGGCGACGCCACCACCGTGGGCTACGACGGCACCGGCGTCATGCCTTGGCTGGGCGAGAAGCCTCAGATCTCCGACTCCGACGTCGAGGAGACCGTCGACTGCGACGTCCTCGTCATCGGCCTGGGCGCCGCCGGCGTGCCCGCCGCGCGCGCTGCCGCGGAGAGCGGCGCGAAGGTCGTCGCATTCGAGGCGTCCTCGCAGATCAACAGCGTCTCCAGCGACATGGCCATCCTCGGCGGGCAGACCCAGGCCAAGTGGGGCCGCGGCGACGGGTACCTCGACAAGAAGACGATCATCAACATGCACATGGGCGAGTGCAGCCACCACTGCAAGTACGACATCATCAAGCGCTGGGCTGACGACTCCGGCGCCACGCTCGACTGGTTCATCGAGCCCTCGACCGACCTGTACATCGCCAGCGAGTCCTACGAGGACATCCCCGAGGAGAGCCAGAGCAACTACCTGTATCCGTACTTCGTGCCGATGCTGGAAAGCTACGACTACACCAAGGAGGACATGCCCTGCTACCCGACCTCGGTCGGCTTCAGCAGCCTGCTGACCGTCCAGAAGGCCAATCTGCAGGTCGCCGTTGACAAGGGGGCGGACGTCCGCTTCGACACCAGAGGCGTCGAGCTCATCACCGACGCGAGCGGCGCGGTCGTGGGTGCGTACGGCCAGGCGCACGGCTCCGACAAGTACATCAAGTGCAACGCCAAGGCCGTCATCCTGGCCACCGGCGACTACCTGTGCAACGACGAGATGATGAAGTACTTCTCGCCGCAAGTCGTCGAGAACGGAATCCAGACCCTGAGCCTTGACCTCGACGCCGACGGCAACCACACCAACGTGGGCGACGGGCACAAGATGGGAGCCTGGGCGGGCGCGGCGATCGAGCAGTGGCACGCGCCGATGATCCACCACATGGGCGGCGGCGCCGGCCCGGACGGCCGCGGCGTCATCGGCAACAACGGCTACCTGTGGCTCAACCTCGACGGCAAGCGCTTCATGAACGAGGACATCGCCGGACAGCAGCTCGAGAACCAGGTCGAGCTGCAGCCGCAGCGCAAGGCGTACCAGTTCTTCGACGCGTCGTGGCCCGACCAGCTGCAGTACTTCCCCGCGGCGCACGGCGTGGCCTGCTACTACCGCGACGAGGCCCTGCCCGACTACACCGCCTCCGGCCTACGCATCAACGTCCGCACGCCCGACGACATCCAGTCGGCGGTCGACGAGGGCCGCTGCCTGACCGCCGACACGATCGACGACCTGCTCGCCCAGATTCCCGACATGGACGTCGACGCCGCCAAGGAGTCGATCGAGCGCTACAACGAGCTGTGCAAGGCCGGCGAGGACACCGACTTCTACAAGAGCAGCCAGCGCCTGTTCGCCCTCGAGAACCCACCGTTCTACGCAGCCGAGTGCGGCGAGGCCCTGATCCTGGCCAACCTGGGCGGCCTCGAGTCGGACGCCGACTGCCACGTGTACAACACCGACCGCCAGATCATCCCCGGGCTGTACGTCTGCGGCGCGCCGCAGGGCGGCCGCTTCAACGTCCAGTACCCGATCTCTCTCAAGGGGCTGTCGTGCGCCATGTGCGTGACGTTCGGCAAGATCGCCGGAGAGAACGCCGCCGCCGGCAAGTAGCGGCGCGGCGCGACCGCGTCCCCACCCGCCCGACCCGCTGAGAGGCGCAGGAGGGTGCGGGCGGGGCGCGAGACGCAGGCGAGGGGCGCCCCGACGGCGCCATGACAGGGGTCGGTCCCGACGCTTCATCCGGGGCCGGCCCCTTCCGCTGCCGCGGCAGGCGCGCCCAGCGGCCCGCCGCCGTCGCGCCCGACCCCGCTAGAAGCGCCAGGCGTAGATGCCCTTGACCGTGATGTCCTTGAGCCCGAGGAAGCTGCGCAGGCCGAGCTCGATCCGGTCGTCGTACTCCACGCCGCGGCCGATCAGGATGTCGCCGCACTCGCCCGGCAGGCAGCGCCAGCCGCGCTGCCGCAGCTTGGCGGCCTCAGGCTCGCGCACGAAGCGCGTGTAGAGCTCCGTCGAGTCGGCGGTCGCCCCCATGGGGCTGAGCAGCTCCATGGCGATGTGGTCGAAGCCCTTGCGCCGCATGTACCGCACGAGCTCCGGCGAGTAGGTCACCTGCGGCGGCACCCTGCCGCCGGGTCCCGTCGCGCCCCTCGCCTCGTCCGCGCCTGCCGCGTCAGCCATGTCGTCGCCCCCGTCGCCCGTCGTCACGCCCCGCCCCGGAACGCCCGGCACGTGCGGCGCCGCACCCTCTCGGGACGCGCACACGCCGCCGGTCCGCCCGCCCGCGCGTGACGGGCCCAGCCGTCCCGGCGGTGCCGCGGAAGGTCCTGCGGGCGGCGGATGCCGTTCGCAGGACCTGATGCCTTTTCAGCGGTGCGCCCCGGCGTTCCCGCGATATATTAGGCGATGCCGAAACGGACGGGGGCCTGGCTCCCGCCCGCGGGCGCGACACTCCCCCAACAAGCCATCATCAACACCCAGGGCGCACAGGATGTCTTACCGCCTTAACCACGATTGCACGGATCGCCCCCATACCACCGCTCGCGACGCCGACGCGTCCCGGCCCCCTCGAGAGCCCGGCCAGGGCGAGCAGGGGGACGCCGGCAGCGACGCCGCCCCCGGCGGCCCCGTCCTCTCCCGGCGCACCCTCGCGCTAGGCGCCGCGGGCGTCGTGGCGCTGGGCGTCGCCATCGGGCTGCGGCTGAGCTCGTGCTCGCATCACTCCGACGACGACCCCCAACCCGACAACGGCGACTCGTCGGACGCCTCGGGCAACCCCTCGTCGCAGTTCTCCGGGGGCGCGATTCCCGTGGGGGACGACGGCACGCTCACCGTCGCCATCGATCCGGGCCACGGCGGGGACGACAGCGGCACCGAGGAGTCGGGGCTGGTCGAGGCCGACATCTGCTGGACGGTGGCGAACTACTGCGTCGGCTACCTCGAGGACCACGGCGTCACGGTCGTCCTCACGCGCGGGCGCACCACCAACCCGACGCTGGAGGACCGCACGCAGGTAGCCGTGAACGCCGGCGCCGACGCTCTGCTGAGCGTGCACATCAACTACAACGACCAGGACCCGGGCCTCAGCGGTGTGACGGTGTACCGCCCCACCGACCAGACCTCGTACCTGGAGCAGACCACCACCGTGCCCGCGACCGCCCTGGCCAACAACGTCATCGGCGAGCTCACGGCGATCGGCCTGAACAGCAACGGCGCCGTCTCCCAAGAGCTGTACATCGACCCCAACGACGCAACGCAGGCGAAGTACGCCTATCCCGGCGACACCTCCAACGTCAGCGACTACTACGCCATGGTGCGCTGGCCGCGCAAGTACGGCATCCCGGCGGTCCTCGTCGAGCACGCGTTCCTCTCCAACGAAGGCGACCGCGAGCTGCTCTCCGACGACGGCTTCCTCAAGAAGATGGGCGAGGCGGACGCGCGGGCGATCCTCGAGACGGCGGGCTACACCGGCACGCTCTGAGCCGGGCGGGGCGCGGATCCTCCCCGAGGCCTGTGACGACGCGCGGGGGCGGCGCACGCGGCGGCTCCGATCCGCACGTACACGGCGCGCTCTCCCAACCTGCGCGCCCCCGCAACGCCCCCGCGCGCCTGCGGCATGGCGCGGCGGCTCCCGCGTGCGTGGAGGCGCCTGACCGGCTACCATGTCTTGCGGCACGCACGAGCCCGCGCGTCCGCGACCGGTCGCGGCGCGGCGGGCACGCTCAAGATAGGAGACCACAGTGAACCGCACGACCATCGCGTCAATCTTTGCCAACTCCCAGGCTCTGGGCGGGCAGACGCTCACCGTCGCCGGGTGGGTCCGCTCGATCCGCGACATGAAGAAGCTCGCGTTCGTCACGCTCAACGACGGCAGCTGCTTCAACAGCCTGCAGGTCGTGCTCGACCGCACGACGTTCGCCGACTACGACGAGGTCGTCGCGCAGAACGTGAGCGCCGCGCTGGTCGTGACCGGCGAGCTCGCGCTGACGCCCGACGCCCGGCAGCCCTTCGAGCTGCGCGCGACGTCGGTCGAGGTCGAGGGCGCCTCGTCGCCCGACTACCCACTGCAGAAGAAGCACCACACGGTTGAGTACCTGCGCACGATTCAGCACCTGCGCCCGCGCACCAACCTGTTCCGCGCGGTGTTCCGCGTGCGCTCGACCGCGGCGTGGGCCATCCACCGCTTCTTCCAGGAGCGGGGCTTCCTCTACGTGAACACGCCGATCATCACGGCGTCCGACGCCGAGGGCGCCGGCGAGATGTTCCGCATCACGACGCTCGACCTGGCCCACGTCCCGCTGACCGAGGGCGGCGAGGTGGACTGGAGCCGGGACTTCTTCGGCAAGCCCGCCAACCTCACGGTGTCCGGGCAGCTCCAGGCAGAGAACTTCGCGATGGCGTTCGGCAGCGTCTACACCTTCGGGCCGACGTTCCGCGCCGAGGACTCCAACACCGCGCGCCACGCCGCGGAGTTCTGGATGGTGGAACCCGAGATCGCCTTCGCCGACCTCGCCGACGACATGGGCCTCGCCGAGGCGATGCTCAAGTACGTGATCCGCTACGTGCTGGACAATTGCCTCGACGAGATCGACTTCTGCAACCAGTGGGTCGACAAGGGGCTGCGCGAGCGGCTCGAGCACGTCGCGAGCTCGGACTTCGCGCGCGTGAGTTACACCGACGCCATCGAGATCCTCGAGGGGGCCGTCGCCGCGGGACACAAGTTCGAGTACCCCGTGAGCTGGGGCTGCGACCTGCAGACCGAGCACGAGCGCTACCTCACCGAGGAGCACTTCCACCTGCCGACGTTCGTGACCGACTACCCGGCGGCGATCAAGGCGTTCTACATGCGCCTGAACGACGATGGCAAGACCGTCGCGGCCGCCGACTGCCTCGTGCCCGACATCGGCGAGATCATCGGCGGCTCCCAGCGCGAGGAGCGCCTCGACGTGCTGCAGCGCCGCATCCAGGAGCTCGGCATGGACGCGGAGCAGTACCGCTACTACTGTGACCTGCGCCGCTACGGCACCTGCCGCCACGCCGGGTTCGGGCTGGGGTTCGAGCGGCTCGTGATGTACCTCACCGGCGTGCCGAACATCCGCGACGTCATCCCGCACCCCCGCACCGTGGGCAACGCCGAGTTCTAGGCGGACGGGACCGGGTGTTCGCGCCCGCGCGCGACGAACAAGAAGGGGCGCGCGACATGGCGGCGATCGTCTCCGCCGAGCGTTCGCGCCCGCGCGCGACGGGCAAGGGCGCGCGCGGGAGCGGGCTCTGCGGCGGGGCGGCGGCGCGACAAGGTGGTGCCGTGACGGCATGCATCTCCTCGCGGCGGGCGGGTCGCCGTCCCCTCAGCCGTTCGCGGACGCCTGGCGTGGCCTGACCCGGACGGTGACGCGCACCCGCTCCCGGGCGGGGACTCCGCCCGAGCCGGCGGTCGAGGCGCCGTTCCGTGCGTCGGCCTGCGGGTCCGCGACGCGGTAGCCGACGACACTCGCCCCTACCAAGCACGCCGCCCAGTCACCCGGCAACAAGACGACCCCCGCGTCCCTGCCGTCGACGAAGACGGGGACGGCGCCCTTCCCGTCCGGGGCGGCACGCAGGCCAATCTCCGCGTCGGGCATGCGCCTGGCGCGCATCCACTGCGCCGCCTGCTCGTCGGTGAGCAGGGTCACCATCACGTCCATCTCGCCGGCGCCCGGCATGGGAGCCGGGACGGGTGCGGGGCATGTTGACAGGGCAGGCTCGCCTCCCCCGACGACTGCCCCGGCAACCGCAGCGGCGGCCGCGCCATCGTCTCGAGCGGCGGGCGACACGGGGTCGGGGCTCACGGCGCCGTCGGCGCCGTCCGGGTCCAGCTCGAGGTCGAGGCCTCCCCCATCGTCCCACTCGTACTCATCGCGGTCGTCGTCATCGTCGTCGCAGTCGTCATCGTCGTCACAGTCGTCATCGTCGTCGCAATCATCATCGTCGTCGCGGTCGTCGTCATCGTCCCAGATGCCGTAGCCGCCGCGACGCTTGCTCAGCTCGTCCTCGAGCTCGCGGTTGCGGCGCCGCTCGTAGGCGAGGTCGTCCTCGTATCGCCTCCGGAGCCTCTCGTGCTCCTCCTCGCGCTCCTCCGCCCTGGCGTTGGCGGCGTCCTCCCCGATCGCACCCGCCACGCCCGCCCAGAACGCGCCCTCGCCGAAGCTGACATCGCCGTCGCCGTTGAGGTCGAGAAAGCTCATGGTGGGCCCCCCCCCGCGTCGCGCCTTTGGCGCGCAAGCCCCCGCCCGCGCGCCCCCCTTGAGGCGATTGTAGCCCTGCGACAGGGGCACGGAGGGCGCATGCGGCGATGTGCCCGCCGCCCGAGACGAACGGGCGGGCCGCTGCCTCCGTCGGCGACGGCCCGCCCGCTCAGGGCAACTCCCCAGCCTGGTCCGAGCGTCCGCGCCCCCTACGCGCTCATCGACGTGGGGACCGCAAGCGAGCTCATGAACGCGGTCTCGACGAGGTCACGGGGGTCCTTGGAGCTGTCGGCGACCGTCGGCATGCCGGACGCGTCGATTGCCAGCAGCACGACCCCGGCGGCGGTCTGGGCGTACGAGGCGATGGAGTACTCCTGGCACAGGACGCTCAGGCCGGCTGCGCTCGGCACGCACAGCAGGTCGCCGCTGTCGAGCATGTCGGGCACCCTGCCCTGGACCGACCAGACGATGCTGGTGTCAATCGCGTTGTTCACCTGGAACTGGACGATAGCCTGCTCCGCGGCGGCGGCGAAGTCGTCCTCGCTCACGCCGAACGTCGCCCACGGCTCGACCTGCTCGCCCGTCCTCACGTCGAACGAGAGCACGTCCCAGCCGACGTTGCCGTGGATGCCTCTCTGAACCTTTGCGGCCCTGTTGGACAGCACCGACACGAAGCCGTTCTGGAACAGCGTCACCCCGATGCTCTCCTGGGAGGTCTCCGACATCTGGTCCGACCACGTCGTGTCGGTGTTGCCCTCCTCCCAGTGCTGCTCAATCGCGTCGTTAATAGCCTGAACCGCCGCGTCGCCCTCGATTGACGAGGCGATGGCGGGGTATCCGCCGGCGTCCGACCAGGTGTACGGGGCACGGGCCGCCGCCGCGCCCGGCGCGCCCGCCGCGGCGGCGGACTCCGCTGCGGAGGAGGCGCTCCCCTCGGGGCCGGCGAGCTGCTCCCACGCGAGCTCCGGCGCAATCTGGACCGTCATGAGGACAAGGGTCGTCTCCCCCGTGTCGTCGATCACGCCGTTCTTGCGGAACCGCACATCGTCGAGGTTGCCGGTGCCCGCCCCCTCCTGCGCGTACCGCGTCGGCACGACCCTGCCGCCCACGAGGTCGAAGCAGACGGCGCAGCTCTGGTGCGTGTCGTAGTGGAAGGGGAACACCTGGGCGCCCGCGTCCTGCACGCCCAGGCCGTCCGCGACGACGCCCCACTGGTCATACGAATAGCACGCGACCGCTAGCCCCCTGGTCAGGTCCCTCACCATGCCGTCCGCGGTGCAGTACAGCCCAACGACCAGGGGCGTTCCCCCCTGCGGGCCCACGCCAACGACCAACCCCGCGCCCTTGTCGGTCCCCATCTCGACGTCAGCGCCCCATGCCACCCAGCCGGCGGTGTTCTCCCACGCCGACTCCTGCGGCAGACTCTCCGCGCTGCCGGACGCGACCAGGCTCATGCGGCTAATCGCCGGACAGGCGAGGTTCGAGATGTCAGGGACCGCCTGCCAGCCCGACTTCGACGCCGCGCCCCACGCGTCCCTGATGCGCTGGTAGGCGTCCCCGGTGGCGGCGGCGCGCTCGCTTCTGAGAAGCGCGAGCGTGTAGGCGGACTCGACGTATGCATATTCGATGCTGGACTGGTCTCCGATGCCGCCCCTCCCGTAGAGGCATATCTCGCGCGGGAAGCATTCGAGCGCGCACCTCTGTGCCTCGTACGTGTCGACGTCGGTCTGCACCCCGTCGATGGAGTACGTCTTTACCCCGGCGTCGGTGTCATAGTGGTAGTAGACAGAGTGGCTGACCCCGAAGGTGCCGCCGACGAACGTGAGGTAGCTCACGTCGTATACGAGTTCATCCCCGTCAATGCCAGTGAGAATCGAGACGGTACCGTCGGTGCCGTATGCGAGCGTGAGCTTGATCCAGCCGCCGTTCGTATGGCCGGCGACGTTGCCGCTCCACGCCTTGACCGCCTTGCCGGAGGCGGCGTCGAAGTCCCAGACCTCGACGAGGTACTCGCCGATGACGCCCTGGGAGGCGATATCGGTCACCTGCTCGGCGGGCGTCCCCTCGGGCCGATACGCTAGGACCAGCTGGACCGAGGCCGCGCCTCCCATCGGCACGAGCGTCGCGAGGGCGAGCCCGTCGGCGAGGTAATAGCCATCGTCGGCGGTCGGCTCCCAGGACGGCTCCCCGTACCGGGAGACGACGTCCTCGCAGACGTCGAGGTATGCCTGCTTCCACGGGAGGTCGGCGTCTGTCTGGGAGTCCGCCGCGCCCGTCGCGACGCCCTGGGCGATGGCGAGCGACGAGGGCCCTCCCATCGCGGCCACCAGGCCGGCGCACACGGCCGCCCCCACGAACCTGCGCCTCGTGAGGCCGTCGCCACCGGCGCCGGCGGGGTCACCGGGAACGGGCTCCCCCGCCGCGAGCGCTCCCCTCCCCGAGCCGATGTGCCCCAATCCAAAGAGACCGATGGGGATTCCCGAGCCGACCATCCTGGTTGCCAACGCGACCGCCCCTTTCGCCACCGCACCGACCGCAACCGTGCCCAGACGCGCACCGTCAGATGCCAACGGTCGTGCGACCGCCCGGACTCGTCCGACGGCGCACGACCGATGCTTCAGGTGCGAACTATTCCGTTTGTATCACAAAGCGCGGCGCATGGCGCGAATCGCGTCGGAAAGGCGGCAGGGCGCCCGTCGCGTCCGCCTGCCGCCCAGCTCCCGGCTACTGCGCCTGCGCGCCGCCCTGCGCGGGCGCCGCCGCGGCGGGGGCGTCCGCCTCGGCCTGGGCCGTGGCCTGAGCCTGCATGCGCTGCCGGTGGTCGTGGCGCGGCGTCGCGATGATGAGGTAGGAGACCCAGCACACCAGGGCGAAGAGCGGCACGCCGAGCACGAGCGTGACCGTGCCGAGGGCGTAGACGTGCCCCGTCAGCCACAGCGGCACCTGGGCGGCGTCGCGCACCACGAACATGAGCACCCACAGCCACGTCGCCTTGGTGTACGCGCGCCGCAGCTCCACGTCGTCGTGCCAGCCGTGGTACCAGTCGCGCAGGCTCTCCGTGGGCGGTGCGGCGATGAGCTCGACGAAGTACCCGATGCCCGGGCGCCGCGCCGCGAGCGACACCCCCAGCACCACCGCCCAGACCGCGTTGATGATGCATGCGGGAAGGTAGTAGTTGCGCGCGTCGGAGCTCCTGTACGCGGCGAAGAGGCAGATGAGCACCATCACCGTGCCGCTCAGCACGCCCATGACGGTCTGGCGCTGCACCAGCCGCGCCACCAGCATGACGACGCACAGGACGAGCGACACGACGATGGTGAGCGTGAGGTCGTGGGATACGAGGAACAGCACGAGGAACGCCAGCTCGGGCAGGACGGACTCGACGATCCCGCGCGTACCGCCGACCGAGCGCAGCACGCTGAAGTCGTCCGACGCGAGGGACGCGATGCCCGAGCTCGGGCGCGGCGCCTCCTCGTTCGCAACGGGCGCGCGTCCCGCGGAGGGCTCGCACCCCTCGGCGGCGTCGCTCTCGGCGGCGCGGACGTCGCGCGACTCGTCTGTCATCGATGGCACTCCCGTCTCTCGCTTCGCAGGTCGATCGCTTGCCGGGCGCGGCGGGCAGGGCTCGAAGCCCGCACGCCGGGTCGCCTGTGCACCGCAGCCTACCACGCGCGCGTGGCGCGCAGAAGGACGGGGTCGGCGCACGCCTCGTTCCCAACCGACGAGAACCCCCTCGCCCGCGCGGCGGGCTATGCGCCGAGGACCTCGCGCAGCTGACCGGCGGCGTATAGCGGGACGTTTACCAAGGTGGCACCACCGCCAAGCCAGGTGTTCTCGCGGCGGTAGGGCGACATGGAGAGGCGCACGGCACGCGCAAGCCCGTACTTCGAGCAGAACGACTGCAGGCTCCTCGCCCTGAGGTTCTCCTCCGCCTTGACCTCGACGGGAATCACGGCGGAATCCATCTGCAGCACGAAGTCGACCTCGCCCGACGAGTTCGACGCGGACCAGTACCACGGGACAAGCCCGCACGCGATGAGCTGCTGGCAGACGTACTGTTCCGTCAGCGCCCCCTTGAACTCGGTGAACAGCGCGTCGCCCGCAATCAGCGTGGAGGCGCCGAGACCGCTGCGGGCGCCGAGGAGCCCGACATCGAGCGCATAGAGCTTGAACACACCGAAATCCTCGTACGCCGACAGGGGGATACCCGGCTTCGATATTCGCGGTACGCGCATGACCATACCTGCGTCCACCAGCCATTGAATCGCCGTCTCGAAGTCCCTGGCCCTGCCGCTTGGCCGCACGGCTGTGTACATGAACTTCTTGTTCTCACGGGCGAGCTGGCTCGGGATGGAGTTCCAGACGAGCCGAATTTTCTCCGACTCTGACGGCGAGGCATATTTCGAGAAGTCCCGCTCATAGCCGTCGAGGAGCTCGAGCTGAATCGAGCGCGTGGCACCGTAGTCGCCCGTCTGGGCGTATTCGTCCACCGCCTCGGGCATGCCGCCCACGAAGTAGTAACGGCGCAGGTGGTCCGTGAGTCGCTCCTGAAATGAGGAGATCAGGTCGACGTTACCCGCCCGCAAGGCGTCCGCGAGCTGACCCTGCCCCATCGCGCGCAAGAACTCATCGAACGTCATGGGATAGAGGTTGAGCCACGATACCTTGCCGACGGGAAACGACGTCGAGCGGGCGTCACGATGAAGCGCAATCCCGAGCAGCGAGCCGGCGCCGATGACCGCGAGGTCGGGCCGCTGCTCGTTGAAAGCCTTGAGCGACATTATTGCGCGCGGGCACGCCTGTATCTCGTCCATGACGACGAGGGTGTCGGCGTCTTCAATCGTGACGCCGGACGCGATTGACAGGGCGTCGACGAGACGGTCCGCTTCAAGGCTCCCGTCGAAAATCCTGGCGAGGTCTTCATTGTCATAGAAGCTGACGTACGCGACTTTGTCGAAGTTGTTCTTACCAAACTCGCGAATGAGCCACGTCTTTCCAACCTGACGGGCGCCCTGCACAAGCAGAGGCTTGCGCCTGCGCGACGTCCTCCACGCTTCGAGCTGCTTCATCGCATTTCGATACATGGCACGCCCCCCGCCCTCGCCCTCATCCGCGCGGCGACGCCGCAGGCTGATGGCACCATTCGTCCATCTTGCCCCGGTCGTCGCGTCGCCGCATCGCGTCATCACAACGGGACTCGCTGCCAATGATGCCACTTTTAAGGCCATAAAACGTGATCAGCTGCCATTTTTACGGCCTTAACATGTGATGAGCTTCACGAAATCAGGTGATATTCGTGCCTCGGCACCGAGCGCGCCCCCTGCGATACGCGCTCACAACATGAGCAACCGCCTCCGCAGCCAAGGCCATGCGGCCCGGTCACACGGCCCTTCCGCGCATGCCCAGTGCGGGGGCAGAGAGCCGCGATGCCCTCACGCCCGCGCCGGGTCCGCGCGCTCGTAGCGGTCCATGAAGTCCTGCTTGAAGATGCTCATCCCGCTCGGGTACAGGTCCTGGCCGAGCGGGGCGAGGATGGCGTCGCGGTGGGCGGCGGCGTCCGTGGGATATTGCCAACGGACCTGCCACGCCTGGCAGATGGGCACCAGCCGCTCCTGCAGGTCGTTGATGAGCACCAGGCTCTCGGTCATCGACAGGTACAGCGCGCTGTCAGGAGCGAGCCCCAGAGCGAGCAGGCTGCGGTACTCGGAGCGCAGCGTCGCCTGCAGCGCCGTGTTGGTCGCCACCTCTCGCTGCGCCACCTGTGTGCCGTCCGCAAGGAACTCGTCGTTGAAGGTGTCGGCCATGGCGCGGACCTGCGCGTCATAGTCGGCGAGGCGTGCGTATAGAGCCGCTAGGTAGTCATAGGGGTCGCTCGCCTGCGCCACCTGCGTCGCGGAAACCGCGGTCGTCGCCCCCGTCGAGACGTAGGCGCGCATCGAATCCTCCAGCAGGCGCGCCGCCTGGAGGCCCGCCTCGTCACCATCAAAGGCCGCGCAGAACGACACTGCCAGCGACGGGTCCCCAGCCGACATGCCCACAACGTCCGTGATGAAGGTCCCCTGCACCCCGCTCCAGTTAGGCGAGTGGCACATGACGAGAAAGCTCTTGCCCGCCCCGGCGTAGGCCGATGAGGGATCGAGCGAGACGGTCAGGATATGCCCATACAGCAGTGTCCCGTCGCCGGCGAGGTCGTACAGGGCATCGTCGTAGTCGCTCGCGAAGCCCAGCGGGGCGAGGTCGTCGGGGATGAACACCGAGTAGTACGGCGTGGTCACCCTGCTCCCGCCATCCTCGCGCGTGATCACGGCTCCCGCGCCCGTCGCCTGTACGGCGCGCGCCTCGGCGGGCGTCCCTCCTGGCGCCGCCGCGATGCCGGCCGCCGCCAAGGCGGCGCCGGCGAGGACGCGCACGAAGCCGTTCCTCGTAATCGCGCCCGACACGCCGGAGTCGCACGTGCCCCCGCGCCCGACGCCAAGCCCGCCACCCTGCCCGCTGCCGAGTCCGCGCATGGTAAGCCCCCTCATCGTCGCGTGGGCGGGCGCGCGCGGACCGTGGCCCGCAGGGGCCCCGGCGTGCCGCAACGCCGCCGCATCGCCCCCATCATATCCGACGGCACGTGCGCCGACGAGCCCGCGCGTTCGGCGGCAATTTACATGAAGACTGGACTGCGAGCCACAACGAGCCCGTACGCCTCGTGCTAGGCGAAGCGCCGACCTCCGGGCCTACCGAACGCATCTCCTACATGTCAGCACGCCTGAGAAAACAGGCAAGCCGTTAGGGCGCACCGGTGCCCCTTGCGACAACGGCAGTCAAAGCGGAGCACGGCAGGCCACGCATGCCCCCCTCGTAGCCAGCGGGCACCAGCCCCTCGCCCGCGCACGCGAGATGCCGTTGCAATCATCACGAAGGTGGGACCCCTTCGCCAGGCGTGCCTCTGCGTTATACTGCTCATATATGAGCAATAATGTGGCAAAATGGCGGTGAATGCGCATATATGAGCAATCTCGACAAGCTCGCGCCACTCAAGGCGCCGTCCGAGAGCGCCGCGGAGGTGGCGGCGCGGGAGAAGAGGTCGCGGCGAGGCCTGGGCATGTCCCAGGCGGACCTCGCGGCGCGGTCCGGCGTGAGCCTGGGGTCGCTGCGACGGTTCGAGCAGACCGGGCAGATCTCCTTCGAGTCGCTCGTCCGAATCATGCGCGCCCTCAGGTGCGAGGGAGACCTGGACGGGCTGTTCTCGAGGCCGACGTATCGGTCGATTGACGACGTCATCGCCGACCGCCGCAGGTACTTGGGCAAGGGGGGCAGGCGATGACGAAAGCGGCGACGGTCGTGTGGGGCGACGGCGTGGACCAGCTCGGCGCGTTCATCGGCAAGCGCAGAGTCGGGACGCTCGCCCTCACACCCGAGGGCCTGGCGGCATTCGAGTACGACGGGGGCTGGCTGCGGGGCGGCTTCTCGATCAGCCCCTACAGCCTCCCCCTCCGTGCGGGCGTCTTCATGCCGGAAGTTGAGCCTTTCGGAGGGCTGTTCGGCGTCTTTCAGGACAGCCTGCCCGATGGATGGGGCGCCCTGCTCTTGGACAGGATGATTCGAGAACACGGAGGGGACCCCGCGCGCGTCTCCCCCATGACACGTCTCGCCATCGTGGGGTCCGGCGGGCGAGGGGCGCTGAAATACGAGCCCGAGATCGCCCAGAATGCCCCCGAACAAGCCATGCCCGACCTCGACAGGCTGGCGGACGAATGCCGCAGGATTCTAGACGACACCCCCGCAAGCGGCGACCTTGATGAGCTGTACAAGCTCGGCGGCTCATCGGCAGGCGCCTGCCCCAAGGCGTACGTCCGCGTCGACGGAGCACCATGGCTCGTCAAGTTCCCCTCGAGCGTCGACCCGCCGGACGTCGGGGCGATGGAGTACGCGTATTCGCTCGCAGCTGGGGACTGCGGAATCAGGATGGCGCCGACCCAGCTCTTCGAATCTCGCATGTGCGCGGGGTACTTCGGAAGCGCACGGTTCGACAGGGACGCGAACGGCGCCGGGATCCATATGGTCACCGCGTCGGGGATGCTCGAAGTCTCGCGCAGACTGTCACTCATCGACTACGGGCATCTCTTCCAGGTGACGAGGGACATCACCGGCGACGACCCGGAGCAGGCGTGGGAGCTGTACCGGGTGACGTGCTTTAACGTCTTCGCCCACAATCAGGACGACCACTTGGACAACTTCGCCTGGCTCTGCGCCGACGGCAGATGGGAGCTCTCGCCGGCTTACGACCTCACGTACAGCACATCGTTTGGCGGAGAGCACTCGACCACGGTCGGCGGGCACGGCAACCCGGGCATCGACGACGTGGTCGACCTTGCGGGCAACGTCGGGCTCCCACGGTCTGAGGCCCTCCGCGTCGCGGGGGAGATCGAGGCCAGGTGCAAGGCGCTGCTGGTCGAGGTCGGCAGGGGATGAGGGACGTCCCTCTCCCCCAAACGCGCAGCGGCGCCCCCGCCGGCAGCCCCGACGGCGCTCGCCGCCTCAGTAGAACTCGTCGATCACACGGTCGAGGAAGTCGCTCGACAGGTACGCCCGGATCTTCGCGTAGCTGTCGGGATTCGCGATGGCGCGGCCCCCGCCCGCGTACTCGGTGTACGCCATCGCGCACCAGGTCACGCCGCGCAGGCAGGTGACCACGAGGTAGTCGCCGAGCCGTTCCGCAAGCCCCTCGACGTCGAAGCGCCCGGCGACTGCCTCGACGTAGCGCTCGACGAACGAGGCGCGCTCGGCGGGCGTCAGGATGACGTCGGTCTTCCAGAAGGTGGTGGTGGGCGCCAGGAAGTGACCGACGTCCTGCTCGACCTCGCCCAGGACGGGCTTCTCCCAGTCCACGAGGTACCCCGCACCCGCCGCGCGCCCGCCGGTCGCGCTGCCATTGTCCATGCCCGCCGCGCGCCCGTAACCCGCGCGCCCGCCGCGCGCGCCGCCCCCGGCGGGCGCCCCGTCGCCGTGATTGACGAGGAAGTTAGCGGAGTTGACCTCGGTGTTCACGATGTGGCGGTCCCCGCGCCCACCGCCCCAGGCGCGCTCCCGCCCGAGCTCCGCCCCGGCGATGCGGGTCGCTCGCGCGAACATGCGGTCGACCGTCCGCAGGACCGCATCGTCGGCGGCCGCCCACGCGCGGTAGACGCCGAACATCTCCCGGCACTCGTCCACGATGGCGCCCAGCGGGTGCGCGGGCGCGACGAGCAGCGCGCGGGCCTCGGGGGTGACGGGGACGGCGTGCACGTCGGCGAGGATCCGCGCCGCGAACGCGAGGTCGCGCCGGTAGTCGAGCGCCTCCCCCGGCAGCCACTCCTCCACGCCGACTCCCCAGGGGACCACGTCGCGCGAGCCGTCCACGTAGAGCGCGCGCGGCGTGCGCCCGCTCGGCTCGAGCAGCCTGAGTGCGCCCATCTCGTAGCCGATCTGGTCGCGCAGGTGCATCTGCGACCCCGTGTTCACGCGCAGCAGGAGCCTGGTGGGCGCATGCCCGGCGCCGTCGGCGCGCCCGACCGTGAACAGGTAGCTCTCGTTGTACTCGCCCCGGGCGTACGGCGCCAGGGCGAGCCGCTCCCCATCCGCGGCGCCCACGGCGCGCCTGAGCCGCTCGCTCCCGTCGACGTACGCCTGCAGCGCGTCGAGCGTCGGCCTCGGAGTCCGGGACGGCGCGCGCCGGGCGGCTTCGTCCTGCGTCACGCTCACATGAGCTCCCTTCTCACCAGGGCGGCGGTCCTCAAGCCGACGCGCGGGTCGTCCGCCCGCACGAGGTCGACGAGCCAGTCGAGGTCGTCGGCGTCGTCCACGTCGCAGCTCCGCGGCCCCACGACGACCGAGTACCCCGCCCGTTCGCAGGACCGCAGCGCCTCCTCCATCACGTTTGCAGCGCCGTAGGCCTTGCCCGAGAACACCTCGGGGATGGGCCTGCGAGCGCCCACGAGCCAGTACCCGCCGTCCTCGCTCGGGCAGAGCACGACGTCAGCGCCACTATCGGCGAGCAGGCCAAGCGACGCGCCCACGAGCCCCGCGTCGGCGAGCGGCAGGTCCGATCCGAGCAGCGCGCAGCTCTCGGCACCGCCCGCGAGCTCGTCGTCGATGGCGTTGCCCATGCGCTCGCCGAGCCCCGCACCGCGCTGAGGCACCGCCGCGGCGCCCGCCGGCAGGCGGGAGAGGAAGCGCTCCCGAGCCCGGTCGGCGCCGGGAACGCCCCGCGCCGCGGCGACCCGGTCCTCGTCGGAGTAGCGCACCACGAGCTGGGCGCCCACCCGCGCGAGGCGGTCCGCCTCGTCAAGCGCCATCGCCTCCTGGAGCGCGGCTGCCTGGGCGGAGGAGAGCCTGCCACCTCTCGACCGCAGCAGGCGCGTCTTGACCAGCCCGGGCACCGGGACGCGCGTCAGGATGATGATCGAGGGTCGGCAGCTCATCGGCCTTCCTCCCGCGCCCGCACGTCCGCCTCGCGGACGTCTCGGTACAGGGCGGCGAGCTCGCGCGGGTCGACGCCCCTGCGGTACAGCGCCCTCAGCCGCCGCATCCGGAGCGCCACCCGAACCGGGCCGCCCTCCTGGAACCGCCTCGGCGAGGCGGTGACCGTCGCCGCGAGCTGGTGCGGCGGGCCAAAGCGCACCCGCAGGCGCCGCGAGAGCTCGTAGTCCTGCATGATTGGCAGGTCGGGGATGCCGCCGACGCGCTCCAGGGCGTCCCGCCGCATGAACATGCCCTGGTCGCCAAAGGGAGTGCCCGCCAGCCGTGCGCGCAGGTTGCTCGCCGTCTCGCCGACGCGCCACACGGCGCCGCGCGCCGCCCACCGCAGGGTCAGGCAGCCCCAGGTCGCGCCCTGCGCCAGGGCGAGGGCGACGGCGCGCGGGGCCTCAGGGGCGACGACCTCGTCGGCATGGAGGAACAGGAGCCATCCCGCGTGGGTGGCGGCGACGCCGGGGGCGCACTGGGGGGCGCGCCCGCGCTCGGCGCGGACCACGCGCCTGCCCGCGAGCACGTCGAGCGTCGCGTCGGCGCTGCCCCCGTCGACGAAGACGAGCTCGGTGCCGGGGACCCGCGCCAGGGCGGCGTCCGCCGCCTCGAGAAACGCCGGCAGCGCCTCCTGCTCGTCGAGGACCGGCACAATCACGGCGAGCCGACCGACCGCGGCGCCCGACGTCATCGCAACGCGCCTCCCTCGCCGCGCCCGCCCTCTCGCGCCGCCGGCGTCGCGCACGGCTCCAGCCTGCGGTCGAACGCACGCCGGGCGCGGTTGGCAATCGCGTGCGCGGCGTCGGGCGCCTCGTCGGTGCCGAGCAGGGCGGCGAGCACGTGCACCACCGGCGCCCGCTAGCCCGCGCGCACGAACTGCCCGGCGCCCGAGGCGCAGTAGGTGTATAGCGCGCGGCCCTCAGCCCCCG
>CAIFEU010000033.1 GCA_903789505.1 uncultured Coriobacteriales bacterium | reverse complement strand
CCCCTCCGCCCGGGTGTGCCGCTAGCGCCAGGAGAAGCTGTCGCGACCGGCGCCGACCTCGAAGTTGTACTTCGCGATGCCGGCGTCGGTCGCGGCGTACGGCCCGCTCGTCGGCGCGATGGAGGCGCTCTTGAGGTCGTCGTGCAGCGTGACCAGGAAGTTCTGCGTGTTCACCGCCGTGGGCGCAAGCGACGCCGCCTGGATTCCCGCGCGAAACCATTCGGGCGCGCCCTCCAGGCGCATCCCCTGCGGCAGGGCGCACAGCGACGCCAGCGGCCGCGTCGTGCGCGGCGCGCCCTGCGTCTGGCCGTAGCCGCAGGCAATCAGAAACGCGATCTTGTCCCCGGGGGCTATGTCGGCGACCACCTTCCTGCGCGAGAAGCTCATCGCGACCCAGCAGGTGTTGAGCCCCTCCATCTGCGCGGCGAGCACGACGCGCTCGCCGTAGTAGCCGCAGTCCCGGTCGAACTGCGGCAGGCGGTCGTCGCCGATGACCGCGACGTAGTCGCGCACGTTGACGAACTTCCCGTAGCGTGCCTTCCACGTGCCGAACGCGCCGGGCTCGTTGCGGACGAGCTGCAGGTGCAGCCCGCTGCGTGCGTTGCAGTCGTCGATCACGGCCTCGAGCCGGCGCGCGACGTCGACGGGAATCGACCGCCCGGTGTAGGCGCGCACCGAGTGGCGCGCGAGTATCGCCTCAAGCTCGTTCATCCGACCCACCGTCCGATCCTGGTTGTGCACTCCTCGCCGCCCGGCCGCGTCACAGGCCGTTCACGATGCCGTCGGGCCGCTCGCCCCGCTCGAGGCGGGCGACGTTCTCCCACATGTGCAGCTGCATCCTGCGGATGCTCCCGGAGGTGATGCCTCCGATGTGCGGGCTGAACACGACGCGCCCCTGCGCCCGCTCGCTCAGGTTGAGCAGCGGGTTGTCCGGGGTCACGGGCTCCGGCGCCACCGTGTCCAGGCCCGCCCCGGCGATGGCGCCAGCCTCCAGCGCGCGTGCCAGCGCCGCCGAGTCAACGAGCTCGCCGCGGGCGGTGTTGACCAGGTAGGAACCCGCGCGCATGCGCGCGAGGAAGCCGTCGTCGACCATGTTTGCGGTCTGCGGGGTCGCGGCGCAGTGCAGGCTCACGATGTCCGCCTGCGCGAGCAGTCGGTCGACGTCCTCGACCCACTCGATCCCCAGCCTGTCCTCGAGCTCGGCGGGGCGCCGCCGGCGCGAGTGGTACAGCACGCGCGACCCGAACGGGGCGAGCCTCGCGGCGACCGCCTGGGCGATGTCGCCCATGCCGATCAGGCCCACGCAGCAGTCCGCCAGGTCGGTGATCGTCCCGTTGGCGAGGCACTTCCGCTTCACGTCCATCTGGTGCCCCGCGCGCACCTGGGCGTCCCACTGCGGCAG
This sequence comes from uncultured Coriobacteriales bacterium, assembly GCA_903789505.1. Lineage (GTDB taxonomy): Bacteria > Actinomycetota > Coriobacteriia > Coriobacteriales > UMGS124 > CAIFEU01. The sequence goes on along the minus strand of CAIFEU010000033.1, from coordinate 18,178 downwards.
GTGGCGCAGCAGGCTCAGCATCAGGAGGATGGCCTGCTCGGCGACGGCTCCCGCGTTGCCCCCGTGGTTGTTGCACACCAGGATGCCTGCCCGCGTCGCCGCCTCGATGTCCACGCCGTTGAAGCCCACGCCCTCCGAGCACATCATCCGCAGCCGCGGCAGCCTGCCGATCAGGTCGGCGTCGACCACCTTGATGGCGTCGAACATCAGCACCTCGGCGTCAGGGCACGCCGCCACCACCTCGTCGTTTGTGGCGGTCCTGCCCAGGAAGTGGCAGTCGGGCGAGTCGAGGTAGGGGTTGTCGGGAATCGCGGTGCGGTAGGTTGCCTTGTCCCCCAGGACGACGATCTTCATCTCATGCTCCCGTCTGCCGGGCACCGCCCGGCCTGTGCCCGGTCCGGGCACGAATCCATCTCCTGCCTAGCCCAGCACGGCGTCGACCGCGTCGATGACCGCGGCGCGCATCCCCCCGCGCTCGAGCTGCGCGACGCCCCTGATCGTGGCGCCCCCCGGCGAGCACACCGCGTCCTTGAGGGCCGCGGGGGACTGCCCGGTCTGCTCGAGCATCCTGCCGGTGCCGCAGACCATACGCTCCGCCAGCAGGTTCGCCTGCGCGCGGGGCAGGCCGTGCTTCACGCCGGCGTCTGCCAGCGCCTCGACGAACATCGCCGCCCACGCCGGGGCGCAGCTGGCGATCGTGCCGCCGGCGTCCATGAGGCGGGCGGGCAGGCGCGTGACCGAGCCGGTGGCGCCGAGCAGCCCGTCGACCAGGGCGCGCTGCTCCGTCGAGAGCGTGTCGCGCTCGTCGACGAGCCAGGCCCCCTCGCACACGCCCACGGCGAGGTTGGGTATCGTCGTCACGCACGCGGCGCCGTCCGGCAGGACCGCGAGGTAGTCGTCGAGCGTGACGCCCCAGGCGACGGACACGACGACCCTGCCCGCGAGCGCGTCGGCGACCGAGGCGCACAGCCGCGTCGCGACGTCGGGCTTGACCGCGACGAACACGACGTCACTGCCCTGGGCGACCTCACGCGCGTCGCGGCAGGCCACGGCGCCGAGCTCCGCCGTCCCGGCGCTGAGTCGGGCCCAGTCGCGGGCGCACGCGCGCATGTCGCCGCCCGGCACCCCGGCGCGCGCGAGCCCCCGAGCTATGGCGCGCGCCATGCTCCCGAAGCCGAGGAAGCCCACCCGCGCGCGGGGAAGGGTACGGGGAGACGCCCCGCGGGGCGTCTGGGGCGGGACGTTCGAGGGTGCTTCTGGCATGCGTCTCTCCTGGGATAGGGCGGGGACGGGCGGTGTCGCCTTTGGGAAGTTGGTCCCCGCTGCGTTCGATGACTGCTAGTCTAGTCCAATCTGGGGATGTGTTGTGTCCGACGTGCGTTCGCGCCGCCTGCCGGGGGCGCGGAAGGGGTGTCGCATGGGCAAGGGGACTGGGGAGAGTGACCGCGGCACTGCCGCGCGCCAGGGGTGGTTCGAGACTCGCAGGAGCCAGCTGGGCAAGGGCGGCCAGGCGGTCAAGAACAGCATCGGCAGGCTCGTCTTCGTCGGCATCGCGGTGCTGCTGCAGATCGCGTGGATACTCATCCTGTTCATCCGCCTCAACGCGTACTCGTCGGTGATCTCGCTGTGCACGTCGGTGCTCTCGGTCGTCGTGATCATCGTGCTGTACAACCGCCAGGAGAACGCGTCGTTCCGGATGGCGTGGATGGTCCTGGTCGCCATCGCGCCCATCTTCGGGCTGACGCTGTTCGCCCTGGTCGAGGGGTCGAGCGCTCTGTCGTCGCAGCGCCGACACAAGGCGGTCGTCGACCGCGCGCTGTCCGAGGTGCCCGCCCCGGACGACTCGCGCGCCGTCCGGGGGCTGCGCGGGCTCGACCGGGCGTACGCGAACCAGTTCGCCTACCTGCGCGACGTCGGGAGGTCGCCCGTCGACGAGGCGGGCGACGGCGACGTGACGTTCTACGCCGAGGCCACCGACGCCCTGGAGGCGCAGAAGGAGGACCTGCGGCGCGCCCGGAGCTCCATCTTCATGGAGTATCACGCGGTCGAGGACGCCGAGGCGTTCGCGGGGATCCACGAAATCTTGGTGGAGCGGGCGGCGGCGGGCGTCGACGTCAGGATGCTCTACGACGACATGGGCAGCTTCGGCTTCATCAACCGCGACTTCATCGAGCGCATGGAGGCCGATGGCATCCGCTGTCGCGCGTTCAACCCGATGGTGCCCCTCATCAACGTGTTCATGGACAACCGCGACCATCGCAAGATCACGGTGATCGACGGCGCCGTGTCCTACACCGGCGGCTTCAACCTCGCCGACGAGTACTTCAACATCACCCACCCCTACGGCTACTGGAAGGACACCGGAATCAGGGTCACCGGGGAGGCCGCCTGGTCGTTCACGCGCATGTTCCTGCAGCTCTGGCACACCAGCGACCGCCTCAAGGGGCCGCGCGCGACGCGCCGGGCGCGCTCCGAGGAGATCCTGCGTGCGGACTGCGAGCGCTACCTGGGGCTCGAGGGGCCCGCGGCACCCGCGCCCGCCGCCGGGGCCGCCGGCTCCCCCGACGCCGCGGGGCCCCGCTCCGCAGCTGCCGACGAGCAGGAGCCCGCCGCCGGGGCGGGTGACGTCCGCGAATCGCGGCGCGACGCGCCCCGGCACGGTTTCGTGCAGCCCTATGGCGTGGACCCGTTCTCCCCGGTGCGCCTGGGGGAGGACGCCTACCTCAACGCGATCAAGTCGGCGCGCGACTACGTGTGGTTCGTGACCCCCTACCTCATCATCACCGACGACATGCTGCGCGAGCTGTGCCTCGCCGCCGCCCGCGGCGTCGACGTGCGCATCTGCACGCCCGGGATTCCCGACAAGAGGCTGGTCTACTCGATCACGCGCTCCTACTATCGCCCGCTGGCCAGCGCGGGCGTGCGCGTGTTCGAGTACACGCCGGGGTTCAACCACTCCAAGCAGGTCCTCGTCGACGGCAGGGTCGCGATCGTGGGCACCATCAACCTGGACTTCCGCAGCCTGTACCACCATTTCGAGAACGGCGTGCTGATGTGCGACGTGCCCGCCCTGCGCGACATCCGCGCGGACTTCGACCAGGTCATGTCCGTCAGCAGGGAGGTCACCGAGGAGAGCCTGCGCCCGGCGCGCATGCCGTATCGCCTTATGATGGGGCTGCTGCGCCTGTTCGTCCCGCTGCTGTAGTGCTGTAGAATCCATCCGTCCGGAATCGCGCGCGGCAGTCCCGCGCGGGCGCGGGAGGGCGGGCATGGGACAGGTCGACGGCGTCGAGGCGCAGGCGGCGGGCCGCGACGCCGGCAGGCGGGCGCGCCGGCGGGGCGCCGGCGGCGGCCTCGTCGCCCGGGGCGGCGTCTTCACGCTGCTGGGCGGCGCGGTGTGGGGCCTGTCGGGTACCGCGTCCAAGTTCCTCATGTCGTCCTACGCCGTCGACCCCCTGTGGCTCGCCTGCGCGCGGCAGATGGGCTCCTGCGTGCTGTTCATGGCGGCGTCGGCGCTGACCGCCCGTCCCCAGCTCGCGGGGTGCCTGCGCAGCCCGCGTGACCTGGGGCGGATCGCGCTGATGGGCGTGACCGCCGTCATGCTCATGCAGGTGGCCTACCTCGAGGCGATCGACCTGACCAACTCCGCGACGGCCACGATCCTGCAGAGCCTGGGGATGCTGCTGGTGCTTGCCTACGCCTGCCTGCGCGCCCGCCGCGCCCCGCGCAGGCGCGAGTGGTGCGGGGTCGCCCTCGCCCTGGTCGGGACGTTCCTGCTGGTGACCGGCGGCGACCCGGGGCGCCTCTCGCTGCCCGCAGCCGGCGTGGCATGGGGGCTGGCGACCGCCCTGAGCAACGCGCTGCTGTCGATTCTGCCGGGCAAGCTGATCGCACGGTGGGGCAACTTCGTGGTGAACGCGCTGCAGATGCTCGTCTCCGGGACCGCGCTCTCGCTGTACTACCAGCCCTGGGCCCACATGCCCTCGCTCGACGCGGTGGGGCTGGCGGTGCTGTGCGCAATCGTGGTGCTTGGCACGTTCGGGGCCTATGCGCTGTACCTTCAGGGGGTGAGCGACGTCGGCCCGCTGCGCGCCATTCTGCTGGGGACCATCGAGCCCGTCGCCGCGACGGTCGCCTCGATCGCATGGCTGGGGACGAGCTTCTCCGGCGCCGAGATCGCCGGCTTCGCCCTCGTGATCGCGATGATCTTCCTCACGGCGTAGCGGCGACCGCGCGCGTGGCATCGGTGAGCGGCTATATTTACATCGATGAACGGTATCTCAACTTTTCGACACATGAAACATAGTCGAAACGGATATGTGTGCAACGTGAAATGCATACATTTGACTTCCGCTGGCGATTCTCTTCGCGGTGCAGGGCGCATCAGGGGATAAAAATCGCCCACACCCGATTCGGGACCGGTTGGAAGTTGGATGGTCATGCCCATGCTCGACGCAGACAGCACGAACGCGGCGCGGACGGCGCCGGAGCGACGCGGGGGAGAGCCCTGCGAGCGCCCCGGCGAGGCGTCGGCGGGCCTTGCCCGCGCAGTGCTGGAGCGCCTGCTGGTCGCGCACGAGACGTGGTACGACGTCACGCGTGACTACGAGCTGGCGGGCCGCAGGTTCCCGGCCCTGGCGGCGTTTCACCAGTCGGGCGAGCGGTACGTGCTGAGCAAGCGCGCGAAGCTCTGGGGCGTCTCGAACCACGAGTACGTCTTCTTCGACCTCGTCGGGCACCTCGACGAGCCGCTGCTTCGCTCCTACCTTGACTTCATGCGCACCGACGCCCTCACGCTGGTGGACCCCACCGAGCCCGACCATATGTCCACCAACCTCTGCCTGGTCCTGATCGCCGAGGGGGCCGACGACGGCGCGCTGCGCCTTGCCCGCTCCACCCGCTTCAGGAAGAACTACCGGTTCGGGCTGCAGGGGTGGAGCGACCTCAAGGTCGCGGTCGTTGACCTCGGACGCGGCGAGGGGTGTGGCGTCATCACCAACGGGGCGGGCAGGACGATGAGGAAGCTCATCGCCACCAACGTCTCCAAGGTGCTGGCGCAGGAGGCGCACGGAGAGGGCACGTCTGTATAGGAAGCCTGAATGGCCTGAGGTAGCTTTTGCAAGGAGGTTGAGTTTCGTGAACGCATTGCTGATCCTGCTCGTGGGCATCGTCGTGCTCGTGCTGGGCTACGTCCTGTACGGCGGCTGGCTCGCCAAGCAGTGGGGCGTCGACCCGAACCGCCCCACCCCCGCTCATGAGCTGGAGGACGGCGTAGACTACGTTCCCGCCAAGCCCTATGTTCTGATCGGTCACCACTTCTCGTCGATTGCCGGCGCCGGCCCCATCAACGGGCCGATTCAGGCGGCCGTCTTCGGGTGGGTCCCGGTCGTGCTGTGGGTCCTCATCGGCGGAATCTTCTTCGGCGCCATGCACGACTTCGGCGCCCTGTTCGCCTCGATTCGCCACAAGGGGCAGACCCTGTCGGCGGTCGTCGCGGAGAACATCGACGACAACGCCAAGAAGCTCTTCTGCATCTTCTCGTACCTGACGCTGCTGCTGGTGGTCGCCGCGTTCGCCTCGATCGTCGCGAACACGTTCGTCTCCACCGGCTCGGGCAGCGCCACCGACATCGCCAACGAGCGCACGGCGAGCATCTCGGTGCTGTTCATCTTTGTCGCGATCATCTACGGCCTGGCGACGCGCGGCCGCGAGATGCCGGCGTGGCTCAACGTCCTGTCGGCGATCGCGATCATCATCGTCGTCGTCGCGGTGGGCTACAACTGGCACCCGTTCGTCCTGAGCTATGACGCGTGGATGATCATCGTCGGCATCTACATCCTGGTCGCCTCCGTGGCGCCGGTGTGGATCCTGCTGCAGCCGCGCGACTACCTGAGCAGCTACCTGCTGTACGGCATGATCATCCTCGCGATCATCGGCGTCATCGGCTCCGGCATCGCCGGCGTCACCGGCGACTCCGCGATGATGCCCGCGTTCACCTCGTTCGCGGTCACCAAGGGCGAGCAGCTCGGCGAGCTGGTCAACAACAGCAAGGTCGGCGTCACCGGCTACCTGTTCCCCGTCCTGTTCGTCACGATCGCCTGCGGCGCCATCTCGGGCTTCCACAGCCTGGTCGCCTCGGGCACCACGTCCAAGCAGATCGAGAACGAGAAGCACGCGCAGCCCATCGCCTACGGCGGCATGCTGCTCGAGTGCCTCGTCGCGATTCTGTCGCTGGCGGCGGTCGCCTTCGTGTGGCAGCAGTACCTCGACGGCTCCATCGCCAGCCCCACGGCGGTGTTCGCCAAGGGGCTCTCGATGATGCTCGCCGCGATTCCCGGCCTTGCGGGCATCGAGGACCTGGCGTACTCGCTGCTCATCCTCGCGGTCTCGGTGTTCTGCCTCACCTCGCTCGACACCGCGACGCGCCTGGGTCGCTACATGTTCCAGGAGCTGTTCACGCCTCACGGCATGACGCTGGCAGAGGTCAAGGGCCCGCGCAAGATCCTGACCAACTCGTGGTTCGCCACGATCGTGACGGTCGTCATCGGCGTCGTGCTGGGAATGACCGGCTACCAGCTCGTGTGGCCGCTGTTCGGCGCCGCCAACCAGCTGCTCGCGGCGCTGGGCCTGCTCGCGGTCTGCGCCTGGCTGGGCAACGCGGGACGCAACAACAAGATGTTCTACTTCCCGATGGCGTTCATGCTCGTCGTCACGCTGACGTCGCTGTGCCTGACGATCTGGAGCAAGATCGTCGCGATCGCCGCCGGCACCGTGACGCTGGGCAACGTGCTCCAGCTCGTCATCGGCGTGCTGCTCGTCATCATGGCGGTGCTGCTCGCCGTTAAGGGATGCAGGGTCATCTTCGGCAAGAAGGGCGCGAAGGCGGCGGCGTAGGCTCCGCTGGCCCGGAGGCGGCATTCGCCCCTCCGGCCCGCCCAGGGACGTGCCTCATGCGAGGGGCGGCGTCTCGGCATCGAGCGGCGCGTGAACGCCGCCCGACCGCCGGGGCGCCGCCCCTTTGCGTCGCATCGCCGCGCAAGCCCGCCCGACGTCGCCGCCCAGGCGCTAGGCCCGCTCCGGGGTGTCCGGCCCCGCGCGGGCGCCGCGGGGGGTCGCCTCGGCGAGAAGCGCCCTGAGCTCGTCGACCGAGAACTCGTAGGAACTGCCGCAGAAGTTGCACACCATCTCGGTCGGCTTGCCGTCGTCGATGAGGCTCTGCAGCTCCTTGGCGCCCAGCGTGATCAGGACGCGCTCGGTGCGCTCCCTGCTGCAGTTGCACCGAAACTCCGTGGGCGACACGCGCAGGGGGGTGAAGTCCAGCCCGCGCAGGACCTCGCCGAGGATTTCCTCGGGAGACATCCCGTCGTCGAGCATCTCGGTCACCGACCGCACGTCGCCCAGGTTGGCCTCGAGACGCTCGATCGTCCCCTCGTCGCAGTCGGGCATCAGCTGGACGATGAAGCCGCCCGCCTGGCGCACGCTCAGGTCGGTGTCGACGAGGACCCCCAGCCCGACGGCCGAGGGCACCTGCTCGCTCTCCGCGTAGTACGCGGCGATGTCGTCGCCGATCTCGCCGGTGGCGAGCGCGATCTGGCTCGTGTAGGGCTCGCCCCACGGCACGTCCTGCACGACGCTCAGGGAGCCCGACCCCACCGCCGCCCCGACGTCGAGCTTGCCAGAGCCGTTCAGCGGAAGCCACACGTCCGCGTTGCCCGGGTACCCCTTGACGTGCCCGTGGGAGTCGGCGGTGACCGTGAGCGAGCCGATGGGTCCGTCGCCCCTCACGGTGAGGGTCATCAGCTCGCCGTCGTCCTTGACCATCGAACCCATGATCGCGCCGGCGGTCAGGAGCCTGCCGAGCGCGGCGGTCACGACCGGGCTGCTCTGGTGCGCGTCGCGCGCCGCCTGGACGGTCCTGCGCGTCGTGGCCGCGAACGCGCGGACCATCCCGCCCGCGGCGACCCCGCGCACGACGTAGTCGCTGTCCGGCGGCACCACGAGGTCCTCGGGGTCCGCCTCGTAGTAGAGGCTCACGCCGTCCGCCTGCGACCCCGTCGCGGATCCCTCCGCGGCGTCGGGCGTCCTTCCGCCCGTCGACTCCGGGCGAACGTCCTCGTCAACGCTCATGTGTCTCGTCCTCTCGATTGGGAATTCGCGTTGCGTAATGATTCCCGCCGAGAGCCCGGGCGATACGGTGCTCGGTTTGCACACAAGGGGCGACACGCCCAAACGGCGCGCCGCCCCCATGCGACCGCGCCTCCGGCGGGCGTCTCGTCCGCGGGGGCGCGGTCTGTTTTCCGCCTGCCGTCTTTCGCTACTTGCCGGCGGCGGCGTTCTCTCCGGCAATCTTTCCGAACGTCACGCACATCGAGCACGAGAGGCCCTTGAGCGAGATCGGGTACTGGACGTTGAAGCGGCCGCCCTGCGGCGCGCCGCAGACGTACAGCCCGGGGATGATCTGGCGGTCGGTGTTGTACACGTGGCAGTCGGCGTCCGACTCGAGGCCGCCCAGGTTGGCCAGGATCAGGGCCTCGCCGCACTCGGCTGCGTAGAACGGTGGGTTCTCGAGGGCGAACAGGCGCTGGCTGCTCTTGTAGAAGTCGGTGTCCTCGCCGGCCTTGCACAGCTCGTTGTAGCGCTCGATCGACTCCTTGGCGGCGTCGACGTCCATGTCGGGAATCTGGGCGAGCAGGTCGTCGATCGTGTCGGCGGTCAGGCAGCGGCCCTCGTCGACCGCCGACTGGATGTCGTCGGGCGTGCGGACGTTGATGCGTAGGCCGGAGGCGGTGTAGTCGGGCAGGGCCTCGTCGCGGTAGTAGCAGGCCACGCCGTGCGCCGCGGGGAAGTACTGCAGCTGGTCGGGCCACGACGCGTCGAAGAACTGGTACGCCTTGCGCTGCGGCTGCAGCTCGACCTGGTTCTCGAGCTGCTGTCCGGCGATGTCCTCGTTCATGAAGCGCTTGCCGTCGAGGTTGAGCCACAGGTAGCCGTTGTTGCCCATCGCGCTGCCCATGTAGTGGATCATCGGGGCGTGCCATCCCTCGACCTTGGCGCCCGCCCAGACGCCCATCCTGATGCCGTCGCCGCGCTCGGTCTTGTCCCCGTTGGCGTCGACGTCGAAGCACATCGTGGGCACCTGGTTCTCGACGACCTGCGGGGCGAAGTACTTGACCATCCCCTCGTCGGCGAGGTAGTCGCCCGTGGCGAGGACGACCGATTTGGCCGTGACCTTGAGGTAGGTCGACTCGCCGAGCTTCTGGGCGTAGGCGCCGGTCACGGCACCGTCCCCGTCGACGATCAGCTCGACCGCCCTGGTGTCGTAGTGGACGTCTGCCCCGGCGTCGATGGCGACCTGCAGGTTCTCCTTCATGACCGCGGCGAGGTTGCTGAAGCCCACCGAGGTCGGGTAGCAGGGCATCGCCTCCTTGGTGTAGTCGTAGCTCTCCAGCATCGGGTAGTAGTAGGGATACAGGAAGCTTGACTGGCTCTCCTGAGGGACGTTCTCATGCTCCTCGCTGCAGACGTACAGGTCGGACGCGGGCGCGATGAGCCAGTCGAGTGCGCCGCCCGACTCCTGGGTCCAGCGGGTGATGATTCCCTGGCTGCAGTGGTGGCTGCTCTCCGACATGTGCATGTTGACGATCGTCTTGGGGTCGAGGTAGCCGTCGCCGCGCCCCCACTTCGCCTGGGTCTGTCCCCCCAGCACCGCCATGTCGCTCGCGCAGCTGTTGAGCGCGCTCGACGCCTCCAGGGCGACCACCTTGGCGCCCGCCTCCGCCGCGGCGCGGGCGGCGGGGACGCCGGCGCAGCCCAGGCCGATGACCAGGACGTCGCACTCCAGGGTCTGGGAGACGTCCGACTCGGAGATCGACGGCTCCTCTCCCAGCCACGGCATCACGCCGGTGCCGTCGTAGCCCACCGTCGTCTCGCCGGACGCCGCCGTCGCGTCGGCAGAGGCGGAGCCCTTCTCCGCCGCCTGCGCGGGAGCCGCCCCGCTCGCCCCCAGGGCGACGATGCCTGCCGCCGCCCCTCCCGCCGCGACGAACGCGCGGCGGGACATGCCGTTAGATGCTTCCGTAGCTTCCGAAGCTGCCATGGGATGCCTTCCTTCCGTATGAGTGCCTCGATGCGCCTTGCGCGCGACTCGATTGAAGCACCGCCGCGGAGGGGCCGCATCGCCCATGGCGGGCGAACCTCCATCGACGCGCGTGCCCTGAGCTGGGACCCGGCGATAACCGAACGAAACGGGTGAGCCTGTGCGACGGGCGGGGGAGTGCCTGCCCGGCGGCAGGCCGACGGGGCTCGTGGCGCGCCGCTGCTCCCTCCCGTCTCGCCGCTTGCCATACAATCTGCGCCGTTTGCGGATTCGTGAGCTCGTTTCGTCACAAACGGTTCACGGAATCACATACTTCTGCCTTGGTTTTTTCGAACTTCGAAATAAGGTCGGCATGGCGCAGCGGCGACCCTCCGGTCGCCCCCTCCGGGCGCGCCCCGCCGACGGCGTTGGGTGCTGGCGGGAGGTTTGCTGGGCATGGCTGGCCGTGGTTCGCGCGCCCGTTCGCGCGAGAACGTCCGATCGATTCTGGGTGCGCTGATCGACGACGGCCCGCAGTCGCGCATCGAGCTCTCGCGCTCGACCGGCATCGCACCGAGCACCCTGACCCCCATCATCGCCGAGCTGGTCTCCGCCGGCGTGCTCGAGGAGACGCCCCAGCGCGTCGCCACCGGCGGCAGGCGCGCCACCCCGCTGAGAATCTGCCCGCACCAGGGCCGCATCGCCGTCATCGAGGTCACGAGGCAGTGGACGCGTCTGAACGTGTATGACATGGGGCTCGAGCTGGTCGAGTCCCGCGAGCTGTTCTCCGGACGCCCCAGCGGGGAGCGGATCGTGAGCGCGGCGCGCGCGTTCCTGCCGCGCCGCGCCTCCGCGGGGGCGACACCCGCCGCGCCGGAGCCTGACGCGCCGCGCCTCGCGGGCATCGGCGTGCTGCTCGGCCCCGACGTGGTCCCCAGCGAGCTCACCTACGTCTACTCGACGGGGTTCGCCTCCGAGTGCATCTCGCTGTGCGACGCGCTGCTCACCGAGCACCGCGTCCCGGTGGTGCAGGAGTACAGCCAGGCGTGCGAGCTCCGGCAGACGTACACCTCCCACCTCGCATCCGCCCCCTTCCAGCTCGCGCCGACGCCCGGCGAGGGACTCTCCCTCGTCGACGGGGCGGACGGGTGGCGGGGGGCCGCCCCCGCCGGGCGTCCCCTTCCGGGGGGCGCGCGGCTCAGCCACCTGGACATCGCGATCGGTTCGCGCGTCATCGCCGCGGTCGTGCTCGACGGCGCCCCGCTGGCGATGAGCGACGGCCCCCAGGCGGACGTGACGCGGCTGGTCGCCGAGGGGGAGGGGGACAGGGTGTCGTTCCGCGGGCTCACGTCGCTCATCTCCACCGTCAGTTCGCTGTTCCGCCTTCAGGCCGCCTTCGTCTGGGCGCCGCCCGGCTCGCAGGGGCTTCTCGACCGCCTCGCGCGGTGGGCCGGCAGCGAGCTGCCCGAGATGGGCTTCTTCACCCGCTGCTCCGCCCGGTGCGAGACGCGCGACTGCTCGGGGCTGGTGGCGCAGACGGTGCGCAGGCGCGTCCTGTGCTCGGACCCATGACGTCCTCTCCTGGTGGGCTCCCTTCGCGAGCCCGGGCGCGAGGGTCGGGCGTTTCGCCCGTCCTCGCGCGATGATTCGGCGTGCGCGCGCGAGCGTGTGGCGCGTGGGGCTTGCAGGTTGTGCGTGACGGGTTTTGGTTGGTGCTGGAATGGATGCGTCCCCGGTCCTCGGCGGCAGGAAGCCGGCTTCGGGGCCATCCCTGTCGAGAGAGGGAGAAAGATGGTACAGGGCATTCTGATCATCATCGCGTTTGTCATCGTTGCCGCGCTGATGATGACCAAAAAGATCCCGACGCTGCTCGCGCTGCCGCTGCTGGCAGTCGTGATCTGCATCATCGCGGGCGTGCCGATGTTCGGGACGAGCGTCGACGCGAGCACGGGCAAGACGGTCGAAATCGGCTGGCTCACGTCGGTGTTCGAGGCGGGCACCGTGCGCATGGCGTCGGCGATCATGGCCGTCATCTTCGGCGCGTGGCTTGGTCAGCTCATGAACAAGACCGGCGTGACCGAGACCATCATCAAGAAGAGCGCCGAGCTCGGCGGCGACAAGCCCCTGATCATCACGCTGATCATGGCAGTCATCGTCGCCCTGCTGTTCACGACCCTGTCCGGCCTGGGCTCGATCATCATGGTCGGCTCGATCGTCCTGCCGGTCCTGATCTCCGTGGGCGTCCCCGCAGCCAGCGCGGCAGGGATCTTCCTGATGTCGTTCACCACCGGTCTGGCGCTCAACCCCGCCAACTGGAAGACGTTCTCCACGCTCTTCTCGATGGACATCAGCCAGATCCAGAGCTTCGAGGTCTGGATCGCCTGCGTCACCGCGGTCGCCACAATTCTCATGATCGTCATCGAGTTCAAGCGCAACGGCATCAAGTTCGCCTTCTCCGCGCCCGTCGCGCCCGAGCAGGGCAAGGGCGCCGACGACTCGCAGCAGCTGCACGGCTGGCGCCTGCTCGCGATGCTCACCCCGATCATCCCGATCGTGCTCGTCGCGTTCTTCAAGGTCCCGGTCACCCCTGCGTTCACCGTGGGCATCATCTGGATCCTGATCTTCACGTCGCACGGCTTCCAGAAGGCCATGAACACGCTGGCCAAGACCTGCTATGACGGCATCACCGACGTCGCGCCCGCCATCATCATCATGATCGGCATCGGCATCCTGTACCTCGCGGTGACCAACTCCACCGTCAAGGAGGTCCTGAACCCGTTCCTGCTGGCGGTGACCCCCACCAACAAGCTCGTCTACATCCTGTTCTTCTCGATCCTGGCACCGCTCGCCCTGTACCGCGGCCCGCTCAACATGTTCGGCCTGGGCTCGGGCATCGCGGCGCTCATCATCGGCCTGAACACGCTGAACCCGCAGGCCGTCATGGGCGCGTTCCTGTCCGCCGAGCGCATCCAGTGCGGTGCTGACCCCACCAACACCCAGAACGTCTGGACCGCGAACTTCTGCGAGGTCGACGTCAACGCCCTGACCAAGAAGATGCTGCCCTACCTGTGGGGCACCGCGGTCGTGGGCGTCGTTCTGAGCGCCGTCATGTACATGTAATCCCGCGCGAGCGGTCGCGCGTGGCACGCGCACGGTTGTAAGCTGCGGCGCGGGCGCATGACCTGCGCCGCAGCGTTTTTCTGGACCGAAGAGGACGCGAACCGGCCGGCAACGGCAGCCCGGGCGTCCCGGACACGAGGGGAACGAAGCGCGCATGAAGGTACGGATTGGCATCGACGTCGGCGGCACCTTCACGGACGCCATCGCCATCGACAACGACACCTACGAGGTCGTGGGCTCGATCAAGGTCCCCACGACCCACACCGCCGCCCAGGGAGTGGCCGCCGGCATCGTCCAGGCGCTGCACGCGATCATGGAGCAGTGCTCGATCGAGCCCGACGACGTCGTGTTCATCGCGCACGGCACCACGCAGGCGACCAACGCCCTGCTCGAGGGCGACGTCGCCCCGGTCGGCATCATCACGATAGGGTCCGGCCTGCAGGGCGCCAAGAGCCGCAGCGACACCGCGATCGGCGACATCGAGCTCGCGCAGGGCAAGTTCCTGCACAGCGCCAACGAGTACGTGGACAGCTCGGCTCCCGCGGGCGTGCGCGCGGGCGTGGACGCAGCCATAGACAGGCTCGTCGACGGCGGCGCGCAGACGTTCGTCGCCGCCGAGGCGTTCAGCGTCGACGACCCCGCCAACGAGATGGCGGCGATGGAGGAGTGCGCCAAGCGCGGGCTGCCCGCGACGGCGACCAACGACATCTCCAAGCTCTACGGCCTCAAGATCCGCACGCGCACGGCGGTCGTGAACGCCTCGATCATGCCCAAGATGCTCGAGGCTGCGAACATGACCGACCAGAGCATCAAGGCCGCCGGCGTGAAGAGCCCGCTGATGGTCATGCGCTGCGACGGCGGCGTCATGACGATCGACGAGGTGCGCCGCCGCCCGATTCTCACGATCCTGTCGGGGCCCGCCGCCGGCGTCGCCGGGGCGCTCATGTACGAGCGCCTCACCGACGGCATCTTCTTCGAGGTGGGCGGCACCTCCACCGACATCTCGTGCGTCAAGGACGGCCGCGTCATGGTGCGCTACGCCGAGGTGGGCGGGCACAAGACCTACCTGTCGAGCCTCGACGTGCGCACGGTGGGCATCGGCGGCGGCTCGATGGTGCAGGTGCGCGACGGCAAGGCGGTCCAGGTGGGGCCGCGCTCGGCGCACATCGCCGGCGTCGACTACGAGGTCTACGCGGACCCCGACAAGATCGTGAACCCGCGCCTGGTCGCCGTGCGGCCGATGCCCGGCGACCCCGACTACGCGGTCATCGAGTGCGACGGCGGCGTGCGCGTGTGCCTCACGATGTCGGGGGCCGCCAACATCGCCGGGTACGTGAAGCAGGGCGACTACGCGTACGGCAACGTCGAGGCCGCCCGGCGCGCCTGGGCGCCGATCGCGCGGAACATGGGCGTCTCGGTCGAGGAGGCGGCGCGCACGGTGCTGGGCTTCGCCGCGGAGAAGAACGGCGCCGTTGCCGAGCAGCTCATGAGCGACTACGACATGGACCCGCGCACGACGGTGTTCGTCGGCGGGGGCGGCGGCGCGGCGTCCGTCGTCCCGCACCTGGCGCAGACCAAGCACCACGAGTGGCGCATCGCGCGCAACGCCGAGGTCATCTCCACGATCGGCGTCGCGCTGGCGATGGTGCGCGACATGGTGGAGCGCAGCGTCACCGGCGAGCCCACCGACGCCGACGTCCTCAACGTGCGCCGCGAGGCCGAGCAGCGCGCGATCCAGATGGGCGCCGCCCCCGGGACGGTCGAGGTGACCGTCGAGGTCGACACCAAGCGCAAGGTCATCCGCGCGATCGCCGTCGGCGCGACCGAGCTGCGCAGCAAGGACGTGGGAGCCGCGGCGATGGGCGACGACGAGCTGCTCGAGGTCGTCCGCAAGAACCTGGGCGAGGGGGCGCAGTCGGTGCGCATCGCCGCCCGCACGCCCGAGATGCTCGCCGTGACCGCCGACGAGGTCCAGAAGAAGCTCTTCGGCCTGGTCAAGAAGGTGCGTCACCCGCTGCGGCTCATCGACACGCAGGGAGTCATCCGCCTGCAGCGCGGAAACGCCAGCGCCACGCAGCAGACGGTGGGCACCTGGCGCGCCGCCGTCACCCGCGTGCTGGACGAGATGACCGACTACACCAACGGCGCCGCGACGCTGCCCAACCTGTACCTGGTGGTGGGCAAGCGCATCGTCGACCTGTCGGGGATGTCGAGCGCCGAGCAGGTGCTGAGCCTGGCGTCGGTGGAGCTCGAGGGCTACGACCCGTCGACCCCGGTCATCGTCGCCAGCGCCGCGCGGCTCGACGGGTAGGGGCTGCCGATGGGCGCACGCAGGGACAGGGCCGAGCTCGACCGCCGCGGCAGGGCGGCGCTGGAGGAGCTCGCGGCAGCCGGGGAGGCGCGGGCCGGCGCGGGGTCGGCGGGCGATGTCGCCGAGGGCGCGTGGCCTGCCGGCGACGCGGGCGACGTCCCCGCGAGCCCCGCTCGGGTCTCCTTCCCGTTCCCCGACCGCGCGACCGCCCTGCGCGAGCTCGAGCGCGACCCGGTCTACCCGCGCATTCCTGAGGCGGACCGCCATCGGATCGCGGCGCAGGCCTGGGAGAA
This sequence comes from uncultured Coriobacteriales bacterium, assembly GCA_903789505.1. Classification (GTDB taxonomy): domain Bacteria; phylum Actinomycetota; class Coriobacteriia; order Coriobacteriales; family UMGS124; genus CAIFEU01. The sequence goes on along the minus strand of CAIFEU010000033.1, from coordinate 2,379 downwards.
GGGCTGCCGCGCCGCGCGGGACGTCTTCGCCGAGGAGGGCGGCTCGGACGACTTCGAGGCCATCTGCGAGCGCCGCGGCGTCACGGTCGTGCGGCGCGATGTGGACTGCGTGCACGGGACGCAGCGCTACTTCAGCGACTACGTGTCGGGGCGCTCGGAGATCACGCTGTACGAGCGCTCGTGCGAGCTCTGGGCGCGGACCAACGGGATGACCCTGCCCCAGGCGGAGGGCCTCATCCTGAGTCACGAGCTCTTCCACGTCCTGGAATGGACGCGCCTGGGGCTCACGAGCCGCGAGTACCGCGTCCCGATGGTCCAGGTCGGCCCCCTGCGCCTGGGGTCGACGGGCGTGCGCGCCCACGCCCGCCAACGCGCCCCCCCCAACCCGCGCCCACCGGCCCCCCCGGCCACCCCCCGGCCGGTACCGCGCCCCGAGGGCCCCGGCCGCCCCCCGGCGCCGGGGGTCGAGGGGCGGGCGCGCCCTCTCCGATAGCGGCGCGCACGCCTTCGCGCGCACCTATCACGAGCTGCTCGTGCGGCAGGCCAGGCGGGGCGTGCGCGGTGCGCGGGGCGCTGCGGGCAAGGGCGGCGCCGCCCGGGCGCGGGACGGCGAGGCGGACGTTGCCGGACAATGACGCGACGGATGCGGGCGGGTCGCGGGCGCGCGAGGGCGCCCGCCGCACGCCCGCGCGAAAGGGATTGGTGGTCGAGATGACGCAGGCTCAGGCGGCGACGAGGCGGGGAGAGGACACGGACGGCGCGGGCGCGCCCGCGGTGCGCTGGCGGGGCGAGGACGTTCCGGTGATCGGGAGCTACGACGTCGTCGTGGTGGGCGGCGGCGCGTCGGGCTCCGCCTGCGGCATCCGATGCGCGATGGAGGGGCTGTCGACCCTGGTCGTCGACAGGTACTCGCTGCTCGGGGGCTCGGCGACCAACGCGCTGGTCTGCCCGATGATGCCGACCTACGTGGACCATCTCGAGGTGCTGCGCATGGTCGAGGGCGGGCTTGCCGCGACCGGGGCCCCCACGCGCGACGACTACACCACGATGGTCTGGTTCGCCCCCGAGCAGCTCGGCATGGTCCTCGAGGACCTTCTGTACGACAACGGCGGCCAGGCGCTGTATGACGCCACGCTGGTCGGCGTCGTCTGCGAGGCGGGACGCATCACCCATGCCGTCCTCTCGGTCGTCGAGGGACTCGTGGCCGTCGCCGCCGACGGCTTCGTCGACGCCTCGGGCGACGCCGCCCTGGCGCGCGCGGCGGGGGTCGCGACCAGCGCGGGCGACGAGGAGGGCGCGAACCAGGTGAGCAGCCTGCGCTTCACGATGGGCGGCGTCGACGTCGAGCGCTACCGCGACTACGTCCTCTCGCTCGACGACCACTTCTCGCCGCTGGTGGACGGCTACTTCTTCGAGAGCGCGATGGTCGCGGGCCGCGGCTTCAAGCTCGAGCCGACGTTTCGCAGGGGCGTCGAGGCGGGCATCCTGCGCGAGGAGGACCTGCGTTACTACCAGACCTTCTCCCTGCCCGGCAAGCCGGGCTGCATCGCGCTCAACTGCCCCCACGTGGCGAGCATGAGGTCCAACACGACGGCGGTCGCCCGCACCGCGGCGCTGCGCGAGGCGCACGGCACCATCCGCAGGCTCGCCCGCTTCCTGCGCGAGATGATGCCCGGCTTCGAGGGCTCCTACGTGATGCAGGTCGCCCCCCTGATCGGCATCCGCGAGAGCTGGCGCGTGCGCGGCAAGTACCTGCTCACCGAGGACGACTACGCGCGCCAGGCGCGCTTTGACGACGGCGTCGTCAAGGGGGACTGGTACATCGACGTGCACTCCAACAAGAAGGGCCTGTACCACAACAACACCTATCGGCACGGCGACTACTATGAGATCCCCTGGCGCAGCATGGTGTGCGACGAGGTGCCCAACCTGGCGGTCGTGGGCAGGTGCATCTCTGCCACGTTCCTGATGCAGGCAAGCGTGCGCATCCTGCCCACGGTCATCGACATGGGCGACGTCGCCGGCAGCGCGTGCGCGCTCTCCGCCCGCAGCGGCGTCGCGCTGGCTGACCTCGACGGCTCGAGGCTGCGCCGCTTCGCCTGATTCGCGCCGTGGGGCGCGTCGTCCGCACTGCCTGTGGGGAATTCCGGTGCGCGGGGAAGGGCGCCCGCGGGTCACCTCGCCCCTCCTCGTGCGCCCGCCGGCGCACCGCGCGCCGGCTTCCTCCGGGCGTCTCGGGCGTCCCCGCGTGCGGGCGCGGGCATGTGGCAGCGGCATGTGACCCGCACGGCGCGGCGGCGTCATGCGGGGTCAGGGCGCTAGAATGGGCGCGTTTGGGGCGCGGGGGGGGCGCCTGCCGCGCCGGCGGCCGGGGTGGCG
>CAIFEU010000032.1:19326-19581 GCA_903789505.1 uncultured Coriobacteriales bacterium | reverse complement strand
TAGGGGCATCGCGCCCCAACCCGCAGGCGACCGGCTCGCGCATACGCTCGCGCCTCTTGGCCTGCAACCCACCCCGAGCGCCCCTTGCGCGCACGCCGCGCGCATCCGTGAGCACCTCGAAGCCGACCGACGCCCTCAGTCGGCGCCGGCGCGCTTTCCCTCACCGCACCACACAACCAAGACCAGGCAGCAGCCCGCGCCATCCAGGCGCAGCTCCATGCCGCCCGCGCCGCCGTCGGCGCGCGTCGGCGGGTG
>CAIFEU010000032.1:14398-19316 GCA_903789505.1 uncultured Coriobacteriales bacterium | reverse complement strand
GTGCTGGCGCGCGGCACGCGGCACGCGAAGAAAGGGACCACCATGCGACTCATCGACACCGGCCTCACCGCCCAGGACATCAAAGACAAGGTCAACACCTATATGATGGAGACCTACGAGCGCTTCGGCTTCGTGGCCGAGCGCGCCAAGGGCATGTACATGTACGACGAGAAGGGCGAGGCGTACCTCGACTTCTACGCCGGCATCGCCGTCAACAGCGCCGGCAACTGCAACGACAAGGTCATCCTGGCGATCATCGACCAGTGCATGGACCTGATGCAGACGTTCAACTACCCCTACACGATCCCGCAGGCGCTGCTCGCCGAGAAGGTCTGCACGACGATCGGCATGGACAAGATCTTCTACCAGAACTCCGGCGCCGAGGCCAACGAGGCCATGATCAAGCTGGCGCGCAAGTACAGCGTCGAGAAGTACGGGCCGCACCGCTACGGCATCATCTCGGCCAAGATGTCGTTCCACGGCCGCACGTTCGGCGCCATGAGCGCGACCGGCCAGCCCGACAACGCCTGCCAGGTGGGCTTCGGCGACATGACGCCCGGGTTCAAGTACGCGGAGTTCAACAACCTCAAGGCCTTCGAGGACGCGATCGACGAGAACACCTGCGCGATCATGGTCGAGCCGGTCCAGGGCGAGGGCGGCGTGCACCCGGCGACCCAGGAGTTCCTGCAGGGCCTGCGCAAGCTGTGCGACGACCGCGGCCTGCTCCTGCTGCTCGACGAGGTCCAGAGCGGCTGGTGCCGCACCGGCGCCGTCATGTCGTACATGAACTACGGCATCAAGCCCGACGTCGTCTCGATGGCCAAGGCGCTGGGCGGCGGCATGCCCATCGGCGCGATCTGCGCCACCAACGAGGTTGCCAAGGCCTTCACGATGGGCTCGCACGGCTCCACGTTCGGCGGCCATCCGGTGACCTGCGCCGCGGCGCTCGCCCAGGTCAACGAGCTGCTCGACCGCGACCTCGCCGGCAACGCCAAGCGCATGGGCGCCTACCTGATGGAGCAGCTGCGCACGCTGCCGCACGTCAAGGAGGTCCGCGGCCAGGGGCTGTTCGTCGGCATCGAGTTCGAGGACGGCATCAACAGCGTCGAGGTCAAGCACAAGGCCATCGAGAAGCACCTGCTCACCACCGCCATCGGCACGAACATCATCCGCCTGGTGCCGCCGCTGATCGTCGAGCGCGAGCACATCGACAAGGCGGTGCAGATCCTGCGCGAGTGCGTCGAGGAGCTGGCCGACTAGCGCGCCCCTCTCGAGGCGCGAGCGGGTCGAAAGGGCCCGGGTCGTTCGGCAGGGGCGCCGGCGGCGCGGGCGGGCAGGACGGAAGGACCGACGGGGGCGGGTCCGACGGGCGCAGTTCAGGCGTCCCGTCGCCGCCCCCGTCCATACCCGCCCAGACGAGGAAGGGAGGCGGTACCGTTGAAGCACATCGTCGTCAACATCGGCTGCGAGTACGGCAGCGGCGGCCCCGAGATCGGCAAGATGGTCGCCAGCGACCTGGGCATCGAATACTACGACCGCGACCTGGTCGACAAGGTGGGCGAGGCTCTCGACGTCGACCGCACGCTGGTGGAGCAGGCCGACAACGACACCAACGTGCGCTTCAGCTTCGACACGTCGCTGGGGCCGCGCACGGGCAACCTCACCAACAAGGTCATCTACACGCAGTTCGACGTCATCCGCAAGATGGCCCAGAGCCGCTCCTGCGTGATCATCGGCCGCTGCGGCAACTACATCCTGGAGGGCGTTACCGACAGCATCAACGTCTTCGTGTACGCGCCCGAGGAGGTGCGCGTGCGCGCGGTCATGAACGAGGAGCACCTCTCTGAGCGCAAGGCCCAGGAGGTGACGCGCTCCCGCGACCGCCAGCTGCACGAGCGCTACAAGTACATCACCGGGACGAACCGCGGCGACCGTGCCTACCGCGACCTCATGGTCGACAGCAGCGTGCTCGGGTGGGCGCGCACCGCCCGCCTCATCGAGGCGTTCGTCGAGATGGCCACGGAGACCAGATAGGGGGCGAGATGACATGGCAGTTGAGAAGGCGTCAGAGTTCAACAAGGTTCTGAGCGCGTGGGACGTCCTGGTGCTCGCGTTCGGCGCGATGATCGGCTGGGGCTGGGTCGTCTCGTCGGGAGACTGGATCACCTCCGGCGGCGTCGTGGGCGCGATCATCGGCTTCGCCATCGGCGGCGTCATGGTGTTCTTCGTGGGCCTCACCTACGCCGAGCTCACCAGCGCGATGCCGCAGTGCGGCGGCGAGCACACCTGGAGCTTCCGGGCGATGGGCCCGGTCGGCTCGTTCATCTGCACCTGGGCGATCATCCTAGGCTACACGGGCGTCGTCTGCTTCGAGGCGTGCGCGCTGCCCACGATCATCCAGTACATCTTCCCGAGCTTCATGCAGGGCTACCTCTACACGGTCGCCGGCTTCGACGTGTACGCCAGCTGGCTGGTCGTCGCCGTGGTCGTGGCAATCATCATCCTCGCGATCAACGTTCGCGGCGTCAAGGCAGCGGCGCGTCTCCAGACCGTGCTGACGGTGGTCATCGCCGCGGTGGGCATCCTGCTGATCGTCGCCTCCGCCATCACCGGCGACGTATCCAACGTCGCCGACCAGGCGTTCGCCGGCCCCGAGAAGGGCGGCGTGCTGGGCGGCATCATCTCCGTTGCGCTGATCACCCCGTTCTTCTACATCGGCTTCGACGTGATTCCGCAGGCGGCCGAGGAGATCAACGTCGGCCTCAAGCGCATCGGCAAGATCCTGATTCTGTCGGTCGTCGCGGCGGTGGCGTTCTACGGCCTCATCATCCTGGGCGTCGGCATGATCATGAGCAGCGCCGACATCGCCAGCTCCCTGGAGGGCTCGGGCCTGGTCACCGCCGACGCGATGGCCAAGGCGTTCAACAGCGAGGTCATGTCGCGCGTCCTGATCGTCGGCGGCATGTGCGGCATCGTGACGAGTTGGAACTCCTTCATGATCGGCGGCAGCCGCGCCATGTACTCGATGGCCGAGTCCTACATGATCCCGCGCATCTTCGGCAGGCTGCACCCCAAGTACAAGACGCCCTACTACGCGCTGCTGCTCATCGGCGCCCTCTCGATCATCGCGCCGTTCTTTGGCCGCAAGATGCTGGTGTGGGTCGTCGACGCGGGCAACTTCGGCTGCGTGCTGGCCTACCTGATGGTCGCGGTGTCGTTCCTGATCCTGCGCAAGAAGGACCCGCAGATGGAGCGCCCCTACAAGGTGCGCCACGCGACGTTCGTGGGCATCGCCGCGATCGCGATGTCGGGCATCATGCTGCTGCTGTACATCATCCCCAGCTCGCCGGGCGCCCTGGTGCCCCAGGAGTGGGCGATGGTCCTGGGCTGGAGCGTGCTGGGCGTCGTGTTCTTCGTGGCCAGCAAGCTGCGCTACGGCGAGAAGTTCGGCACCGAGGTCGAGGTCGCGCTCGACAACGAGCTCGAGGCCCGCTCCGAGGCCCGCGCCAAGCTCGACCACGCCTTCGAGATCGCCCTGGGCGACGTGCGCGGCGCGTCGGTCGCCGCGACGACGGGCGCCGCGACCCAGGCAGCCGGGTGCGAGATCGGCGACTTCTCGTACTTCCTGCCGGTCAACGTCGAGTTCGGCTGGGGCAAGTCTGCCGAGGCGGGCGCGGTCGCGGCGCGCCTGGGGCACAGGGCCCTGCTCGTGACCGGCGGCAACAGCGTCCGCAAGCTGGGCACGCTCGACCGCGTGCGCGACAGCCTGCTCAAGGCGGGGCTCGAGTGCGAGGTGTTCGGCGAGGTCACGCCCAACCCGCTCACGACGACCGCCCAGCGCGGCGCCGACCTGGCGCGGGAGCGGGGCTGCGACGTGGTCGTGGGCCTGGGCGGCGGCTCGGTGATGGACTGCGCCAAGGCCATCGCGTTCATGGCGCGCAACGACGGTGACGTTAACGACTACATCTTCGGCCGCAAGAGCGGCGACGCCGCCCTGCCGCTCGTGCTGATCCCCACCACCTGCGGCACCGGCTCGGAGGGCAACGGCTTCGCGGTGCTCACCAACCCCGAGACCGGCGACAAGAAGTCCCTGCGCACCAACGCGATCGTCGCGAGCGCCTCGATCGTGGACCCGCAGCTGATGTCGACGCTGCCCAAGAAGCAGCTGGCGTCGGTGGGATTCGACGCGCTGTGCCACTGCATCGAGGCGTACACGGCGCGCAGGGCGCAGCCCCTCACCGACGCGCTCGCCCTGTACGCAATCGGACTGATCTCCGACAACCTCGTGAAGCTCTACCGCGAGGACGACGGCACGCCCGACGCCGAGCAGGACCGCGCCGCCTGGGAGAGCATGGCCATCGCGGCGACGATCGGCGGCATGGTGATCAACACCGCCGGCGTGACCCTCGCCCATGGCATGGAGCACCCTGCCAGCGGCAAGCGCGACATCGTGCACGGCCAGGGCCTGGCGGCGATCGAGCCGGTCGCGGTCGAGGCGTCCTATCGCGGCGACCCGATCAAGTTCGGCGTGGTGTCGCGGCTGCTCGGCGGGTACGCCGCGGCCGACTGCGCCGACTGCCTGCGCGGCCTGCTGCGCGACATCGGTCTGGACGTGAGGCTGTCCGAGCTGGGCGTCAAGGAGGAGGACATTCCCTGGATGGCCGAGAACTGCTTCAAGGTCTCCGCGGGCAACGTCGAGAACAACCCGGTCGTCTTCGACCGCGCCGGCGGCGAGGCTCTGTACCGCAAGGCGATGTACCCCCCCGCGCCATCCCCGCCACCCGCGCCCCCGGGGCCCACACGCGTGTCCCAACCCCCGCCCGCCCCGGCCCCCCCCCCCCGCCCCCCGCCCGCCCCCCCCCCCCCACCCCCCGGCCCCCCCGCCCAGGCCACCCGGGGGCGGGCCGGGGCTTCCCCC
>CAIFEU010000032.1:7334-14388 GCA_903789505.1 uncultured Coriobacteriales bacterium | reverse complement strand
CCCCCGCCCGCCCCGCGGGCGGGGGGGGGGCCCCGTCCGCTCTGCGTGAGGCGGCGCGGCGCCTCAGTCCCCGCCGACCACGTGTCCGTCTGCGCACGCCTCGTGTTCCGGGTCGCGTGCCGCAGGTCCGTCCGAGGCGCCGCCCGCCGCAGGGGTCGCGGTGCCTCCTGGCGCGCCGCATGGCTGCCTGCAGCGTCGCGCGGCCCGCCTACTGGTCGAGCGCGTCGATCAGCTCCTGGCGCGTGTGCACGTTGAGCTTGGTGTAGGCGGCGCGCAGGTGGGAGCGCACGGTGTTCTTCGAGATCGTGAGCTCGTCGGCGATCCAGTTGGCGCTGCGCCCCTGGGCGAACATGCGCGCTATCTCGATCTCGCGCTGCGACAGCGCGAACGTCTCCGTGAGCTCCTCGTCGGTGTAGCCGCGCCCCTGGGGCCGCAGGTCGATCGCCGAGGGCGGGTTGGCACCGTCGGTGCCCTCGCCGGGGTGGGACGAGCCCCCGAACGTGTTGGCGAGCAGCCCCGACCTCGCCTCGGCGGAGAGGTAGCCCTTCCTGCCCGCGCCGACGGTCGCCACGAAGTTGCGGTGGCCGCGCCCGCGCTTGTGGTCGACGATGAAGTCGATGTCGACCGTGCGGAACACGAACACGTAGACCGTGAGCAGGACGATGCACAGCACGATGCTCACCGACAGCTTGAGCGCGTCGGTCGTCAGGTCGCCCAGCACGCCGCCGATGCCCCAGCCCACCAGCGACGAGACGAAGTATCCCGACTGCGCGATGCCGAACGTGCGGACCGGGGAGAAGTCGAAGCGGAACGCCATGTACGCCATGAGGCACGACATGACCATCCATAGCGACTCCTTGGTGATGCTCAGCAGAGACACGAGCGTCCCGAAGTTCGACAGCAGCGAGATCACGACGGCGAGCATCATCAGTGCGGTGTAGGACCCCTTGAGCGCCTTCTTCGCGCCGTGGGCGTTCACCCAGCCGGCGATCACGATGCCGATGACGCCCACGCACGCGACGATCAGCTCGCCCACCTCCGTGTACCTGCCCTGGTCCATCACCGAGGTGGAGATGCCCCGGCTGACGCCCGCTACCAGCGCGATGCAGCACGACGCGACGGTGAGCCGGTAGAAGACGCCGCGCGCCTGGCGGTCGGGGGAGCTCGCGTTGTCGGGCGTGAAGCTGATGTCGAGCGAGTCCTCCTCGCGCAGCGACATCAGCCCCGCCGAGACGACGGGCAGGCAGGAGATGAACGCGATGGCGACCGGGCCGCTCAGCGCCATGCCGGTGAAGAACAGGCACGCTGCGAACGCCAGCGCTATGCAGCCCGCCGTCAGCGTGTACCCCAGGCCCATCTGCCCGTATAGGTAGCCGGTCTTGAGGCACAGCGCCGAGGTGAACACGCCGGTCAGCGTCGCGGCAACGACGCTCGCGGCGAATCCTGCGTAGAGCTCCAGCGGGGTGATCAGCGCCGAGGCGACCCCCGCCCCCACCGCCATTGCGATGACGAACGAGTTGCTGCGCACCAGCTCGGTGGCGCGGCGCCAGAACAGCCCGCCGACCAGCGTCATCAGCGCGATGCCTGCCGTGGACGCCAGGTACATGAAGCGCACCGCGTTGGGCTGCATCGCATCGGGCAGCAGGCAGAACAGCTGCGTGCTGTTGTAGCACAGCCAGATCCATGCCCACCAGGCGCCCATGCCCAGCAGGTTGAGGCAGGGCCACTGCAGGTCGATCGGGCGGATGCGCTCGGTCGCGCGCGGCGCGTCGTCGGCCTCCGGTTCGCCCTCGGCGCGCTTCGAGTCGGCGCGTAGCTTTTCCATTGTCAGATCATCCTCCGCACGGTCGTCGACGTCCCCCGGCGTGCGCCGCCCGTCTGCTTTCTCGGTCGTATGGTCGGGCCCCGCGGCGTCCGCCCCTTGCCTTCGTCGTGGGGTGCCTCCGTCGCGCAAGGCCCTCCGCCCGCGCGCGTCTCCCATATGCACAGACACCGACCACGCTACACCATTTGCCGTGGGCGATGCATGCGCGCCAGCGCAGATTGCCCGAACGTCCCATCGCACCTCCAACCGGGCCAAACGAGCACCAGTTGGCGTGTCAAGAGAAACGGACTAGTCACTTCTCATTCCCAAGGATGAACCGCGATTCACTCATCCGGACGTCCTTTTGTGACCACCCCCCTCCCTCGGCGCGGCCATAGCCTGAAGCCAGTCACGCGGCAGGGGCCCGACGAGCGGACGGGCACCACGGGCGCCGCGGCTGCGCGCCACACATGGGAGACGCGAGGCAGGCGAGCCGGCCGAGCCGCCGCCTTGCCGCATCGGGAGTGGGGAGAGCAAGCATGAGCGAAGATATCGATCAGCGGCCCGAGGAGGCCGCCGCCGCGGCCCAGGCGCCGCAGGGCGCTTCCGCGCAGGGGGAGGCGGCCCAGGCCCAGCCACAGGCGGGGCAGGTCGCCGTGGACGGCGTGCAGGACGCCGAGGAGGGGGCGACGCCGGGGGGCGAGCCCGCCGCCGACCGCGAGGCGCACGACCAGCACCAGCGCGAGCTGACCGACGACGACAAGAACGCCGCGTGCATGGATGCGGTCAACATGATCGTCTCGCAGCGCCAGACCTACTACAAGCTGCTCAAGCTCGTCTCAACGGTCAACGAGGACGAGGCGCTGCGCCAGGCGGTCGGGGAGTTCCCCGAGATGAAGACCAGCATCAAGACCCCGCGTTTCTTCGTCAAGCAGATGGTCGACAACTACGCGCTCGAGGCGACGCCGGTCTACGCGCCGGGGGAGGGCCCCGACGGGTCTGCGCCCGACGCCCCCGTCGCGCCTGACGCCTCCGCTGCCTCCGAGGTGGCCGGTGTCCCCGAGGCGCCCGACGCCCCCGAAGCGACCGGGCGGGCAGAGTCCGCCGCCGCCCCCGAGGCGTCCGGCCAGGCCGCCTCGCCCGAGGCACCGGCCCCCGTCGACGCCGCTGCCCCGCAGGGCGAGGCGCAGGATGCCCCCACTGCCACCGACGGCACCCAGGGCCAGTCCGACGCCCCGGCGCCCGCCGACGGCGCCCAGGGCCAGGCCGACGCCCCCGAGCCGGTCACGTACACCTACGAGCTCACCAAGGTGGGCAAGCGCGTCATGCTGACGCTCTCGCCGAACAGGCGTCTTGAGACCCTCTACGCGCAGAACCCCAACAGGGTCCCTGCGTTCGACTTCGTCCTCGAGTACTGCACCACGCCGCGCAAGCGCGACGAGATCGAGGGCGAGCTTAAGGCACGGGGCTTCGTCACCGACAAGCGCATGGGCGCGTCGTACTTCTGCGACCGCCTCGAGCGGGTCGGCGGCCTCGTGTGGGAGGGCGCCTGGTCCACGACACAGGAGGGAAGGGAGTTCCTGGACCAGGCGGTGTAAGCCCCCGGGAGGATGGCCGCCGAGGTCGACGGCCACGGGGATGGGCGGCCCGGCAGAGGTTTGGCCGCCCGGTGTCGTATGAGGTTTGGAGAAAGAGGGAGTGAAATGGCAAAAACCATGCTGACCCGCCGGAGCTTCGTGAAGGCAAGCGCGGTGGCGGCGGCCACGGTGGCTGCGGCCTCCATGGCAGAGGAGCTTGTCCCTGCCTCCGACGCCTACGCTGACGACAGCAGCGCCAGCGAGGAGAAGATCGTCCACACGGTGTGCCGTGCGTGCATCGCCCAGTGCCCGATCCTCGCGCACGTCCGCGACGGGCGCGTCGTCAAGCTCGAGGGCGACCCCGACGGCCCCATGACCCACGGCGCGGCGTGCGCCAAGGGACTCGCCGGCATCCAGGCGCTGTACAACCCTATGCGCAACAAGTACCCGATGATTCGCACCGGTGAGCGCGGCACGAACAGCTTCAAGCGCGTGAGCTGGGACGAGGCGCTCGACACGATCGCCGACAAGCTGATGGAGGCCTACGACAAGTACGGCCCCGAGGCCGTGTTCACCTCCACCGGCGGCGGCGGCAACCCGCACATCAACGGCCCGATCCGCTTCGCCAACTCCTTCGGCGCGCCCAACACGTTCGAGCCCGGCTGCGCCCAGTGCTACCTGCCGCGCCAGAGCCAGGCGCGCCTGGTCTACGGCGGCCGCCCCGACGACAACCTCTCGATCGCCGACTCCAACGTCCTCGAGTACTACTTCCAGGACACCGAGGCCCGCGTGTGCGTGCTGTGGGGCGCCGGCCCCAGCTGGTCCGGCCCCTCGATGACCGGAAACGCGATCGCCCGCCTGCGCGCCCGCCCCGAGGGCCTCAAGACCGTCGTCATCGACCCGCGCTGCACCGCCGACGCCTCCAAGGCCGACATCTGGCTGCCGATCCGCACCGGCACCGACGTCGCGCTGATGATGTGCTGGATCAAGTACATCATCGACAACGAGCTGTTCGACAAGGAGTTCTGCCAGCAGTGGACGAACTTCCCGTTCCTGGTCGACCCCGACACCAAGATCGACATCGACGCCAAGGAGATCGGCGGCACCGAGGGCAACTACGTCGTGTACGACAACGCGCAGGGCAAGGTCGTCGAGATGCCCTACCCGTACCCCGACGGCTATGACGTGGCGCTGTTCGGCGAGTACGACGTCACCTTCTCCGACGGCACGACCAAGAAGTGCAAGACCGGCTACCAGGTGCTCAAGGAGGCCTGCGAGGACTACTCGCTCGAGAACACCGCCGACATCTGCTGGCTCGACGCCGACAAGATCGAGGAGGCCATCCGCCTCTACACCGACAACTGCTCAACGCTGATCCACGGCCTGGCCACCGACCGTAGCCCGAACTCCGCGCAGGCGGCGCTGGCTGCCCTTGAGCTGGAGTGCATGATGGGCCACGTCGAGTGCCCCGGCGCCGCTCTGCAGGCGTTCGGCAAGCTCGGCCCGCAGCCCGGCATCGTCGAGAACGACACGTTCGGCCAGGGCTGCCTGCAGGCGCTGGTCACCCGCGAGATGCTCGAGAAGCGCCTGGGTGCCCCCGAGCACAAGGGCTTCTACAACTGGCAGGTCAGCCACATCCCGAGCGTCCTGGAGGCCATCAAGACCGGCGAGCCCTACAAGCCGCGCATCTGGCTGGAGCGCTCCGGCAACAAGCTGGCCATGCTGGGCAACGTCAAGAGCTGGTACGACGTCTTCCCCGAGATCGACTTCTGCGTCCACGCCTACATGTACCCGACGTCGTTCACGGTCGAGTGCGCCGACGTCATCATCCCGACCCGCGAGTGGCTCGAGTGCCCCAAGCCGGTCAAGCTGCTGAACATGATCTTCCCGCGCCAGGAGGTCGCGCACCTGTTCGAGACCGCCGACGAGACCATGTACTGGGCGCGCCTGGCCGCCAAGTGCGCCGAGCGCGGCAACGACCGCTGCCGTCGCGCGTTCGACTGGAACGAGGTCGCGCCGGGCAAGTCGGTCATGGACGGCAACTGGGAGATGGGCGTCGCCGACGGCATCCCGTGGGCGCACGACGAGGCCGAGCTCATGGAGTTCTTCATGAAGGACTGCGTCGACCCCGACACGGGCGAGAAGATGACCTTCCCGGAGCTGTGCGAGAAGGGCCCGATCACCTACTCGCCGATGGAGACCTGGCGCCAGTACTACGTCTACAAGCAGACCAACCCCGACACCGGCCTGCCCTACGGCTTCGGCTCCCACTCCAAGCGCGTCGAGCCGTACTCCGACATCACGGTCAAGCTCGGCCGCACCGGCTACCCGTTCGCCCTGTGCGAGGAGGGTCAGGTCGACCTGGGCGAGGAGTACTCGGTCGAGTACGAGCCCGTGCCCTACTACATGGAGCCGGACGAGTCGCCGCTCGACGACAGCGAGTACCCGCTGGTCATGACCGCCGGCCGCGTGCCGTACTTCCACCACGGCACCCTGCGCAACGTCCCGTGGCTGCGCGAGATCCAGCCCACGGCCGAGATCTGGATCAACAAGCAGGACGCCGACAAGTACGGCATCGAGAACAGCGGCGACTGGGTCAAGGTCTCGAGCCGCCGCGGCGAGACCTACGCCCGCGCGCTGATCACCGGCGCCATCGCGCCCGGCATGGTGTACCAGGAGCGCTTCTGGTACCCCGAGCTGCTCGATACCGACTACAAGGACCACGGCAGCTGGATGGCCGGCAACGTCAACGTCCTGACCAAGAACGACGCCCCCTTCAGCGACGTGTACGGCACCTACACGCTCGAGGGCTTCCAGGTCAAGATCGAGCCCGTCGACTCCTGCCCGTTCGACATCTGGACCGAGCCCGAGCAGTTCAGCGCCTGGCTGCCTGAGCCCAGCGACCCGACCACCGACGACTACGAGATTCCGGAGGAACTCTAATGCCTCATTACGCCATCGCAGTCAACCTCAACCTGTGCACCGGCTGCATGAGCTGCGAGGTTGCGTGCAAGCAGGAGAACGACGTGCCGCTGGGCGTGTACTGGAACCGCGTGCAGCGCTTCATGCAGGGCGACGCCTACCCGGACTTCAAGCAGTTCTGGCTGCCGACGATGTGCCAGCAGTGCCAGGAGGCGCCCTGCGTCGAGGTCTGCCCCGTCGGCGCGTCCTACCGCGACGGTGACGACAACACCGTTCTGATCGACGAGGACAAGTGCATCGGCTGCCAGGCGTGCATCAGCGCCTGCCCCTACGGCGTTCGCACCTACGTCGAGGACACGAACAAGGTCGTGAAGTGCGAGCTGTGCCACCAGCTCACCACCCAGGGCGACAAGCCCGCGTGCGTCAAGAACTGCCCCGCGGGCTGCCGCTTCTACGGCGACGCAGACGACCCGGACTCCGACTTCTCGAAGGCCATCGCCAACGCCGACGCCGACAGCGTGCACCAGTTCCCCGACTCGGGCAACAAGCCCACGTCGGCATACATCCTGTCCGACAGGATCGGGGACTGGCCGTACGAGGGCTAGCGGCCCTTTGACGCGTCGGCCTGGCGTGGGGCCGGCGCGCCGCTTCGCGCGCCCGTAGGCCGTGGCCGCCGGGCGCGGCGCCCCCCCCCCCCCCCCCCCCGCGCGGGCGCCCCGGCCGGGGGCCCCCCCCCCCCCCCGCGCGGGGG